>JAZNUG010000080.1:0-12303 GCA_045592165.1 Clostridia bacterium
TGCCATTACGGGGAGATTGAACATAACGGCGGGGTTGTTCATCCAGGCGCCGCCTGCCACGTTAGTGCCGAGACCGTCAAGGGCGGAGGGCAGGCCTACGATGAAGGCGATAACGGCCATGGTGATGGTCATTTTCTTACGAGCAGGATCCTTGCCCTGAGCAACGCGCTTGTCGATGAGGTAAGCGGTGCAAACTTCCAGCAGGGAGATGGAGGAAGTGATGGCGGCAATGAGAACCAGCAGGTAGAACATGAAGCCCATCAGGTTGCCGATGGTGCCGCCCATACCCTGGAGGAATACGGTCTGCATGGTGTTGAACAGCAGGCCGGGGCCGGCGCCGTATTCCATGCCGTATGCAGCACAAGCGGGCAGGATGGCCATACCGGACATCAGAGCTACGCAGGTGTCGGACAGGGGGATGATGATGGAGTTGCAGTTCAGGTTCTCCTTCTTGGACAGGTAGGAACCGTAGGTGATCATGCAGCCCATACCAAGGGAGAGGGAGAAGAACATCTGACCTGCGGCGGTCTTCAGAACGGTGAAGAAGTTGCTGAAGAGGTAGCCGAAGTCGGGGATCCACATGTACTTGTAGCCTTCGGCTGCGCCGGGCTGGCAAGCTACGTAGACGATGATGGCCAACATCATTACAAACAGCGCGGGCATAGCGATGGAAGAGAACTTCTCGATACCGCCGGAAATACCGCCCATAACGATAACGATGTTGATCAGCATGAAGATGGCGTAGAAGCCCAGCATGCCGGGCATGTTGGCGATCCATGCGCCGAAGAAGCCGTCAACGCCGAAGCCGGTGCCGCCGAACAGGTTGAGCAGGAAGCCCAGCATGTAGCGCAGAACGATGCCGCCCAGAACGCTGTAGAAGCCTACAATGATGAAACCGGAGGCAACGCCCATGTAGCCGATCCAGGTGTACTTCTTGGCCAGGGATGCGTAAGCGCCTACGGCACCCATGCCGGTCTTGCGGCCGATGGCCAGCTCACCCAGCATGCAGGTAATACCTACTGTAGCTACCAGAACCAGGTATACCAGCACGAAGGCGCCGCCGCCGTTGGCGCCGCACTTATAGGGGAAGCCCCAGATGTTGCCGAGACCTACTGCGGAACCTACAGCTGCCATGAGGAAGCCAAACGTGGAACCCCATTGTTCTCTGTTGTTTTCCATAAAGAATCCTCCTATGAAATGATTGATATAAAATTTACATATTTGCAAGGACGGTGACACCTGCAAACTTTTCATTACTTTATCATGCGAGAGGGCAAACGTCAACAAAATATGCGAATAAATACACTAATTTTTTATAAGTATACAGAAACTGTTAAGAAATACCTAAAAGCTGTAAAGATGATTAACGCAGCGCGAATATTAATGCGGAATAATTGACAAAAATGCGACAATTAGGCATATTCTTACTCTATAATATGCATCCGATAGGGATAAAATGCTCTGGTATATGGACAGTGTACACAAAATACGGATAAAATACCGGGTGTTTCGTTCGGATGGAGACAGTATACCGCATGTATATATGCGTATAAAAATAAAGACCCATGCATAGGGTCTTTACAAAATGTGAAAAAAATAACACAAATATATCGTTATTCAGCTCCGTTTACGTATACGCGGGCTATTCTGGGGGTGATAAGGCAGGTAAGTTCATAGTTCAGAGTGCCGACCTTGGCGGCAACCTGCTCTGCAGTCATGCCTTTGCCGCCCCACAGGGATACTTCATCTCCGACTTTTATGCTGTCATCCCCTGTGATGTCTATCATGTGCATGTCCATGCAAATGCGGCCTATCTGAGGAAATTCACGTCCGTTGACTATATCATAGGAAGAATCCGATATGCGGCGGGGATGTCCGTCCGCATATCCGGCGGTGATCACCGCCATGCGGGTGGGCTTATCCGTCTCGTATGTGCGGCCATAGCTGACAGATGCGCCGGCGGGCAGCTCCCTGATCTGGGCCACGCGGGATTTAAGGGTCATTACCGGCCTGAGGGGGCCGCTGCGGTGTATTCCGTCGGGATACATGCCATAAAGCATTATGCCCGCCCTTATCATATCAAAGTGGGAATCCGGATGATTCATGGTTGCGGCGGTGTTGCCTGCATGGCGCAGGGCAGGGTGTATTCCTTTTGCGGCAAGGGCATCCAGCACAATACGGTAGTTTTCCAGCTGCCATTTGGTGTAGTCGTCCTGTTCCCGGGCGTCTGCCACGGAAAAATGGGTATAAACGCCGGTTGCGTTCAGCCCGGGCAGGGCGTATATACGCTCAATATCCTCTGCAGCGGCAAGGGCGGATTCCCTGCTCTGTGCATATATGCCTATACGGGACATGCCGGTATCCACCTTTATATGTACGTCTATGGTCACGCCGGCTTTAACCGCCTCTGCGCTCAGGGCCCGTGCGCTGTCCATATCGTATACCGTCTGGGTGATATCGTACTGGGCAAGCTCTGCCGCGTATTCTGCAGGAGTGTAGCCCAGTATCAGCATGGGCCTGGTTATGCCGCCCCGGCGCAGCTCAATTGCCTCCGCAAGGCAGGCAACGGCAAAAAAGTCTGCTCCCAGCTTCTGCAGATGCAGGCCGCAGGGTATTGCACCGTGGCCGTATGCATTGGCCTTGATAACGCACATTACCTTTTTGCCTGTGCTTTTTGCTATATTGAAGTTATGTGTCATGGCGGCAAGGTCTATCTGTGCCCAGGCCCGCGCCGTGGGGTGTATACTGTTCATGGTTGTCTCCTTGATGGACAAATTGTGGAATAGTACATGCAACACATCCTATTCCATTTTATATTTTAGCCCAATGGGGGATGTTGTGCAATATGGGGCAAAAAAGGTTAACATAATGGTAAATATTATGCTGAGACGCCGTATGGTATAATTGAGCTGACAGTGAGGAAAGGAGATGTATATATGAAGCTTCTTTTTAAGCAAAGGATGTTTTCCTGGTTTGACAGCTATGACATATATAATGAAGCGGGAGAAACCCTGTATACCGTAAAAGGAAAGCTTGCATGGGGACACCTTCTTAAAATATACGATGCTGCGGGCAGAGAGGCGGGCACCGTCAAGCAGAAAATGCTTACATGGCTGCCAAAATTTGAAATGTATCTGGGCAGCCAATATCTGGGCTGCATAAGCAAGGAATTTACTCTTTTCAGCCACAAATACAATATTGACTGCAACGGATGGCATATTGACGGAGACTGGCTTGGCTGGGATTATTCCGTTGCGGACAGTTCGGGGCGTACGGTTGCGCGGATATCAAAGGAACTATGGAACTGGACGGACACCTATGTGATAGATGTGCACGAGCCGGCGGATGCCCTGTGCGTTCTTATGCTGGTGCTGGCCATAGATGCGGAAAAATGCTCAAACAGCAAATAGACAGCGGAACATACAAAAAACGGAAAGCATTGCGCTTTCCGTTTTTTATGTTTGTCGGTTTATTTTGCGTTCTTTACTTCTTCCATCAGCGCCTTGAAGGCGGGGAGGGAGCGCTTGATCATCTCGGTATCCACGCAGTAGGAAGCGCGCAGATATTCGCGGCAGCCGAAGCCTTCGCCGGGAACGATAAGCAGATTGTGCTTCTTGGCCATTTCAGAGAAGGCATTGCCGTCGCCGTTGGGAGCCTTGAAGAACAGATAGAATGCTCCATCGGGATGTACGCACTCGTAGCCCATTTCGGTGAGGGCGTTGTACAGCAGAGCGCGGTTGGTCTCGTATGCTGTCAGGTCAGGCATCAGGTGAGCGCAGCGGGCGATAACGCGCTGAACTACTGCGGGAGCGCATACATAGCCGCATACGCGGGCAGCGCCGGAGGTGGCATCGCATACGTCGTCGAAGTTTTCCATGCAGTCAGGTACCATCATGTAGCCCAGACGGTCGCCGGGGATGGAGAGGGACTTGCTGTAGGAATAGCAGATGATGGTATTGGGGTAGATATCGGGTACATAGGGAACCTCGATATCGCCATAAACCAGCTCGCGGTAGGGCTCATCAGAGATGATGTAGATGGTATGGCCGTACTCTGCGCTTTTCTCGGTAAGCAGCTTTGCCAGCTTCTCGAGGGTTTCGCGGGTGAGGATAGCGCCGGAGGGGTTGTTGGGAGAGTTGATGATTACGCAGCGGGTATTGGGGGTCAGTGCCTTTTCAAGCTCCGGGAAGTTGATCTGGAATTTATCCATATCGGGGGGCACGATAACCTGCTTCATGCCTGCGCTGTCGATAAAGCAGCTGTATTCGGGGAAGAAGGGGGCAAAGCAGATGGCTTCGCTTTCCTTATCCACGGCAAATGCCTTTATGGAGGAGATGAGGGCAGCAGCCGCGCCGCAGGTGATGTAGAAATTGCGGCGGGTAAAGGTACGGCCCATGCGCTCGCTGAGGGCCTTGGCAATGGCGTCGCGAGCATCGTTGCTGCCTACGGCGCTGGTGTAGCCGTGTACCATCAGGGGAGACTCGGTTTGGATAACATCTATAAAGGCCTGCTTCAGCTCTTCGGGAGGGGGAGTGCTGGGATTGCCTATGCTGAAATCGTATACGTTTTCGGGGCCAACTATGGCGGCCTGCTGCTTGCCGTATTCAAACAGTTCGCGGATGCTGCTGCGCACACGGCCGTACTTCAATACATACTGATTTACCATATGGAGCTCCTTTCATATTGAGGATTATTAAAGAAGGTAATTTATTTTATGGGCAGGAGAATGGGACTGCCTGATTTGTATGCGATATGTTGGTATAAGGGGCATGGCAGAGCCATGCCCCATTAAGAGTGTTATTTAGCCGTTGTAGCCTGCGCGGAAAGCCTTGAGGTTCAGCTCAAGGATGGCGGGCTTCATTTCCTGACGCATGATTTCTTCCCAGTCGATATCGGTCATGCCGAGGGCCTTGACCATTGCGCCGAAGAGAACGATATTCATGCAGCGGGCATTGCCCAGCTCGATAGCGATATCGCCGGCCTTGATAGCGATGGTATTGAAGGCCTCGGATACGGCTTCCAGAGTGCCCTGGGGATACTCTGCCATGCCGGAGGCAACGCTCATGGGAACGATCTCGTAGTCGTTTACAACTACGGTTGCATCGGGCTTGAGGAATTCAACATAGCGTACGGCTTCCATTTTTTCAAAGGCAACCATAATATCAGCCTCGCCGCGGCCAATGATGGGGGAATATACCTTCTCGCCGAAGCGTACCTGAGTGGATACGCTGCCGCCGCGCTGTGCCATGCCGTGGACCTCGCTCATCTTGACATCATAACCTGCCTGGATGAGGCCCTTGGTGAGGATCTTGCTGACCAGGATAGCGCCCTGGCCGCCTACGCCGGTTAAAAGAATGCTGGTAACTTTGCTCATGTTCTTCACCTGTTATTTCCTTTCTATGGCGCCGAAGGGGCAGGCCTGACCGCAAACATTGCAGCCAACGCAGAGGGTCTGGTCGATGTGGGCCTTGCCATCCTTGAAGAAGATGGCGGAGCAGCCAACCTTAAGGCACATCTTGCAGGACCTGCACTTGTCCTTATCAACTTCGCACTTGCTCAGATCATGCTTTACCTTCTTGAGCAGCAGGCAGGGACGGCGGGTGATGATGGCGGCGGGGACTTCGCTTGCCAGTGCATCGTCAACGGCCTTCTGCATTGCCTTAAGATCCTGAGGATCTACGATAATGATGTTTTCAAAGCCGCAGGCGCGGAGAATATTTTCGGGGCGGATTACGGGAGCGGGCTTGCCCATGAGGGTTTCGCCGCTGCCGGGATTATCCTGCTGGCCGGTCATGCCGGTGATGGAGTTATCCAGTACGCAGGGGAT
Source organism: Clostridia bacterium (assembly GCA_045592165.1). Taxonomy (GTDB): domain Bacteria; phylum Bacillota; class Clostridia; order Christensenellales; family CAG-138; genus SFEL01. The sequence continues at coordinate 5,828 of JAZNUG010000080.1, forward strand.
AACGTTGCCCATGTTGTAGATCATGTCGATGGCGCCGGTGATGCCGCTGTGGAAGAAGGTGGAATCGCCAACAACGCCGAATACCTTCTTGCCGGTCTGCTTGGTCACTTCGAATGCCTTTGCCATACCCATTGCAACGGAGAAACCGCCGCCCATGCAGACTACGGAGTCAAGGGCGTTGAGGGGATATGCGCAGCCAAGAGTGTAGCAGCCGATATCGCCGCAGATGACGAAATCCTTGCCCTTGCTCATGGTGTAGAAGAAACCGCGATGGGGGCAGCCGGGGCACAGGGAAGCGGGACGGGATACGGCCTTTACGGGCAGGGTCTTGAATTCGGGCTCATTGCCGAATACCATAGTGCGAACCTTCTCGGGATTCAGCTCGTACATATTGGAGATGAGCTCCTTGCCTACGCACTGAATGCCGGCGGCCTTGATCTGCTCTTCCATGAAGGGCTCAAGCTCTTCTACGATGTAGAGCTTTTCTACCTTGGAGGCAAATTCCTTGATGAGGCCCATGGGCAGGGGATTGGTGAGACCCAGCTTCAGGAAGGAGGTATCCTCGGGGAAGGCTTCCTTGGCGTACTGATAGGCGATGGAGGCGGTGATAACGCCAACCTTGGAGCCATTCAGTTCCATCTTGTTGAGGGGGCAGGTGTTGCCGTACTCTGCAAGCTCAGCAAGCTTCTGCTCCAGCTTGGGATGGTTCAGCTTGGCCTGGGCGGGGGTGCAGATGTATTTCATATTGCGCTTGTACTCAAGGGGAGCAACCTCGGTGCGCTCGCCGAATTCAACAAGGCTCTTGCTGTGGCATACGCGGGTGGTTACGCGGTAAAGTACAGGCAGATCAAACTTTTCGGAGATCTCGTAAGCGGCCTTCATGAAGTCCTTGCACTCCTGGCTGTCAGAGGGCTCTACCATGGGCATCTTTGCAGCGCGGGCATAGTAGCGGTTATCCTGCTCGTTCTGGGAGGAATGCATATCGGGGTCATCGGCGGATACGATAACGAAGCCTGCGCCGATTCCGTTATAGGTGGCGGTGAAGATGGGGTCGGCGGCTACGTTTACGCCAACGTGCTTCATGGCGCACAGGGAGCGAACGCCTGCAATGGATGCGCCGTAGGCTACCTCGGTGGCAACCTTCTCGTTGGGGGCCCATTCGCAATACAGGTCATCCCTGTACAGGGGCAGGTTTTCGAATATCTCGGTGCTGGGGGTACCGGGGTAGGCAGCGCCCACCACCAGGCCGGCTTCGTAGGCACCGCGTGCGGCGGCCTCGTTGCCCGTCATAAGATGTTTCATTTAGTCCACCTCTTTCATTAAATATGGGTCGTATTGGGTAATATAGAGTAAGTTATTTCATCTCGCCGATGAGGCAGCCAAGCGCGATGGACGCAAGCTTAGTCTCGGCGTTGTCAGCGCGGGATACCAGCACGATGGGAACCCTTGCGCCTATGATGATACCTGCGCTCTTTGCGCCGGCAAAATAGGTGAGGGCCTTGCCGATGCCGTTGCCAACTTCATAGGCGGGAACCAGCATGATGTCTGCTTCGCCTGCGCCGGGGGCATCGAACTTCTTGTGGTGGCAGGCTTCCTTGCTTATGGCAAGGTCAAAGCCTACGGGGCCGATAACGTTCATATTGTAGGGAGCCCAGCGATCTTTCATCTCGGAAAGGGCGGCGGCGTCAACGGTGGCCTGAACTTTGGGGTTTACAACTTCGGCGCCGCAAACACAGGAAGCATTGATGCTTTCATAGCCCAGAGCGCGCAGAGCCTTTGCAGCGTTCTCAAGGATATCGGCCTTCTGCTCAAGGGTAGGAGCGGTGTTCATGCCGCCGTCGGTGTTGAGCAGCAGCTTGTCATAGCCGGGAATCTCATAGATCATTACATGGCTGAGAAGGGAGCCGGTGCGGATGCCGTTTTCCTTATCGATAACGGCGCGCATCATATCGGCGGTGGAAAGAATACCCTTCATCAGGCAGTTTGCGCGGCCTTCGCGCACCAGAGCAACGGCCTTTGCAGCGCAGTCCTTATCGTCGGCAGCGGGGATAACCTCGAAGGTCTGCTCATAGCCCAGCTCCTGAGCATAGGCTGCGATCTTTTCGGGGTCGCCGGTTAGGATGGCGTCTGCTACGCCCTGTTCACGGGCGGCAAAAACGGCCTGCAGAACCTCTTTGTCATGGGCAGCCGCAACGGCGATGGTCCTCTTTTCGGAGGCAGCGGCCTTTTCCATAAGTTCGCGTATGGTATGCAGCATATGTTTTCTCCTTTATCTGAAGAGTTTGGAATTAATATTCGGAAGCTTCGCCGCCGTGGAGCACACGGAAGGCGCCTTCTGCCAGGGAGCGCATTTCGGCTTCGCCGGGGAGGGCGATGATGGGAGCAATCTTGCCTACACGTGCTTCAAAGTCTGCAACCAGCTTTTTGCTGTAAACCATGCCGCCGGTAAGAACGATTGCGTCAACATCCATGCACATTACGGCTGCCATTGCGCCGATGTCCTTGCACTGCTGATAGATGAATGCGTCAAATACCTTCTTGCACTCTTCGTCGCCTGCAATGGCCTTAAGCTCAACATCCAGGAAGTCGCGGGTGCCAAGGTAGGAGAATACGCCGGCCTGGCTGGCGAATTCCTTTTTGACTTCTTCCTTGGTTTTGCCGCTGAAGCAGTAGCTGATAAGGGCGTTGGTTGGGAGGGCGCCGCCGCGGTCAACGGAGAAAGCGCCGTCATCCCTTACATTGAATACGTCCACAACGCGGCCCTTCATATGGGCTGCAGTGGAAACGCCGCCGCCAAGGTGGGTAACGATCAGGTTAACATCTTCATAGGCCTTGCCCAGCTGAGCTGCAGCGCGGCGGGCCATACCCTTATGGTTGAGGGCGTGGAAGAAGCTCTGGCGCTCAAAGCCCTTGTAGCCGGAGAAACGGGCCAGATCCTGCATTTCGTCAACGCTTACGGGGTCTACAAAGAAGGCGGGAATACCAACCTTGTCGCCCAGCTCCTTGGCAAGGATAACGCCAAGGTTGGAAGCGTGTTCGCCGAAGGAAGCTGCGGCTGCATCGGCGATAACTTTATCGGTTACGCGATAGGTGCCGCTGGGAATATGGCGCAGCAGGCCGCCGCGGGCGCATATTGCGGAAAAATCGGAAAGCTCAAAGCCCATCTCGGCAAGGGTAGCATTAATAAGGCCCAGCCTGTATTCCTTCTGGTCTACAACTTTTGCGAAGGGCAGCAGATCTTCTGCGCTGTGGGCAATATTCGCCTTGCGGATCTCTTCGGCTTCCTCAAAGACGGATATCTTGGTGGAGGTAGCTCCGGGGTTGATAACGAGTACTTTCATAGTCCTGTTGCCTCCGTATAAAATTTGATTAATTTGTAACAAATGAATAACATCGAACTGCAATCTTTATTCTATCATATTGCAAGCCTATGCTCATTTCAATAAGAAAAATTGATATAGATAATATATATTATGCATGAATGAAAAACATCCTGTTTACGTTGCCCATTATGCCGCCAAGGGGTTATAATATACAGGTAAATACAGCAATTTTAAGCCTGAGGAGGGTATGCCCTATGGTAGATATATGGTTTGCAAAAGTGAAGCCCGATGCAGTTATTCCCGCCAAGCGGGAGGAGGATGCGGGCTATGATATTTTTCTCTGCTTCGAGGAGGATTTTATCAGGCTTGAACCCCATGAAACCCGCATGCTGCCCACGGGTATTGCAAGCGCCTGCGACAGCGGCTATTATTTTCAGATTCAGGAGCGGGGCTCCACAGGCTCAAAGGGCATAGCAAAGCGCTGCGGCGTTATAGATTCCGGCTATCGGGGAGAGTGGTTTCTTCCCATGACCAACCTTAACGACATTCCCCTGTACTTTGCAAAGCCGAAAATGAAGGAATATTTCGAAAAACTTGCAGAAACAGAGCAGTTTATCGTCTATTATACCAACAAGGCCGCAAGTCAGGCGGTACTGCTGCCTGTGCCCAAAACAACCGTAAACGAAGTAAGCTACGATGAACTTATGGCCATGGCCTCAGAGCGAATGGCGGGAGCATTGGGCAGCAGCGGAAAGTAAAAACAAACGGCATGAAAAAATCCGGATTGTGGCAACAGTCCGGATTTTTGTATTGTATGGATTTATCTTTTTTTATAAATTACCAGCTCCGGATTTTCGCCGTTATCCCCATAGGTGCATACAAGGAGAAAATCCATATTTGCAATTATGCCGAAGCATACGCTGCTGTCGAATTCACATTCAAGCTGATTGCCCAGATATGTTGCTCCGTCATCCAGAAACTTGACGGTTTTTCCGTTCGGCAGCCGGTATTCAAGATTCACATAGCTGCCTATAAGGGCATTGAGGTTTTGCACCTTTGGCATGCCTTCGATGTGCAATGCATTGAATTCATCCATCAGCTGCTGCTTGAATGCATTGAAGTTTTCTTCACCGAGATCGGCATATCTTTTCCAGTAATTCAGCTTTGGCAGCATATCCTTCATATATGTCCGAACCTGATCCGGCGTAAAATTCTCCTGTGTCATATGCTCTGCGCAGAAGTCGATAAGGTCATCCATGTTTTTATAGGTATATTCCCCATCCGCATAGCACCATTTGCAATATTCCTCATTGAATATGCCGTCGGTTTCCTTGCTGATGTTGCAATCCTCAAGGGGCATGCCGCAGCATTGGCATATCAGTTGCCGCGGAGAGCCAAGCAGGGTATTTATGGAAACGTCAAACAGCTTTGAAAGCAGCTTCAGCGTTTCGGTATTCGGCGTGGTATCGCCGTTTTCCCAGCGGGACACCGCCTGACGGGTAACATAAACCCTCTCTGCAAGCTCATCCTGAGAAAGCCCCATTTTTGTGCGCAGCTCAAGTATGATATTCTGTGTATCCATAATAACTATCACCTCGCTTGAATTATACCTCAAGGATATTGCATTGCATAGCAACCTGCTGTTGCGGCGGATGAAGGTTGATATTCAGGTGGTTCGCAGCTATAAAAAAAGCCGCATTGCGGCTTTTTATTGTATGGAATCACAGGCCCATTTCTTCCTTTACTTCCCTGAAGCACTTTACGGCGAAATCCAGATCTTCCCTGGTATGGCCTGCGGAAATCTGGGTGCGGATGCGGTCCTTGCCCTTGGGCACAACCGGATAGCAGAAACCAACCACGTATACGCCCTTTTCCAGCATACGGGAAGCAAACTCGTTTGCGATTTTTGCATCGTACAGCATTACCGGTACGATGGGATGCTCGCCGGGCAGCAGGTCAAATCCGCACTTTTCCATTTCTGCGCGGAAATAGCTTGCGTTTTCATGTACCTTGTCACGGAGAGCGGTGGATTCTGAAAGCATGTCAAATGTCTTGCAGGCGGCGGCGCAGATGGCGGGAGCCACGGTATTGGAGAACAGATAGGGGCGGGAGCGCTGACGCAGCAGGTCAACGATTTCCTGACGTGCGGAGGTGTAGCCGCCGGAAGCTCCGCCCAGGGCCTTGCCCAGGGTGCCGGTGATGATATCCACACGGCCTTCCACGCCGCAGTATTCTGCGGTGCCGCGGCCATGTTCGCCCATGAAGCCCACGGCATGGCTGTCATCCACCATTACCAGCGCGTCGAATTCATCCGCCAGGTCGCAGATGCCCTTAAGGTTTGCAATGTAGCCGTCCATGGAGAATACGCCGTCAGTGGCGATGAGCTTGATCCTGCAGCCGGAAGCCTGTGCATCCTCAAGCTGGGCGCGGAGGTCATCCATGTTGTTGTTCTTGTAGCGGTAGCGCTTTGCCTTGCAGAGACGAACGCCGTCGATAATGGAGGCGTGGTTCAGCTCATCGGAGATAACTGCGTCTTCGGGGCCCAGCAGGGTTTCAAAAAGACCGCCGTTTGCATCAAAGCAGGAGGAGTAAAGAATGGTATCGTCCATCTTGAGGAAGGAGGAAATCTTCTGCTCCAGCTCCTTGTGCAGGCCCTGAGTGCCGCAGATGAAGCGGACGGAGGACAGACCGAAGCCCCATTTGTCATAGCTGTCCTTGGCAGCCTGGATAAGGTCAGGGTTGTTGGAAAGGCCGAGGTAGTTGTTGGCGCACATATTCAGCACGTTGTTTGCCTTGGTGGTGTCTATGCGTGCTTTCTGGGGGGTGGTGATTATGCGCTCGTTTTTGTATGTGCCTGCTTCCTGTATGGAGGCCAGAGTTTCCTTGAAGTAATTGAGGGCAGTTTTCATAGCGTGCTCCTTTGATGTTTTATCTCTTCTTTTTCTCTTTCTTTTCCCGGGAAAACAAAGCAGAAAAAGAAGCAAAAAGAGAAAGAAAAGCGAAAGGGAAAATAGAATTATGCTCAAGCTGTTCAGGCTTTAAATCCGCATTTGGCGACATGTGCGGCAAATGCGGAACTATCCCGAAGGGATAGATACCTGTCATGATTTGCCGCCCGGTGGCGGCCATATCCGCCATAGGCAAATCATGTAA
>JAZNUG010000081.1:0-3206 GCA_045592165.1 Clostridia bacterium
GCTTGCCGCAAAGGGCATTGAATCCGTACGCTCAAGGGTGGCAAACCTTACGGAATACCGCCCCTCCCTCACCATAGATGAGCTTAAGGACGCGGTGGCTCAGGCATTCATAAAGGAATACGGCCAATGCAGTACCCTGTATGAATCCTCCCTTGATCAGCAGCTGCTTGCTGAGAAAACCGCCCTCTATTTCTCCTGGGAATGGAACAAGGGCGCTTCCCCTGCCTTTGACCTGTCCCTTTCCAACAGGTTCTCCTGGGGCGAGCTTACCCTGGAGCTTTCCATGGAGAAGGGACACGTTGCCCATGTTCACCCCTGGTCGGATGCCATGGACGAGGCGCTGGTGCTGGCTCTGCCCGCGGTCCTTTTGAACTGCCGCATGGAGAGCCGGGAAATGGCTGCCGCCGTGGCCGCCCTTAACACTCCCGAAGCTGCGGACATAGCGGAGTGGCTCAGAGAGGTTACAATATAACCCTCCGGTTTTTATACAATTAATCGATATCACTCAGGTTTTCATCGGTATAATTCATAATATCCGAAGCTATTTTTCATCAGGCTGGCACGCATCTGTGTCAGCTTTTGTTTTACGGCCGATTTTTACAGATATGCCCTTGTTTTTGTATCAAAAAACATACTAAAGCATTGCAAAAGGGACGTGGATTATGGTAACATTTATGTGTTGTAGAGCTGGTTGATCAAACTGAATATTCATCGGATGACTGACTCGGGAGAGACCGCTTTATGCAGCGGCGCCGACGGGGCACGCAAAAACTCTCAGGCAAATGGACCGTGTCATGACGATACTCTGTAAAGTGCACATCATGCACGCCAAAGGTGCAACCCAAAGCTTACCCATAAGCATTGGGGAATCTCTCAGGCAAAGCAAACAGAGGCGCATATTTTCCCGTCACAAATGGGGAATTGCGCCTTTTTTTAGTTTTATCAAGTCAAGTTTACAAAAAAATTAAGCATATAAATCAGGAGGACAACTATGGGCGAACTTAAACGCACCCAACTTTACGACGTACACGTAAACTCCGGAGCCACCATGGTGGATTTCGGCGGATGGGAAATGCCTGTCCAGTATCCCACCGGCATAGTGGCCGAGCATCTTTATACCCGCCACGCCTGCAGCCTTTTTGACGTATCCCACATGGGCCGTCTGCTTATCGAGGGTCCCGACAGGGTTGCTTTCCTTCAGCATGTGCTCAGCAGCAATGTACAGGGTCTGGACCTGAACATGGCTCAGTACTGCATCATCCCCGATGAAGACGGCTCCGCCGTGGACGACGCATACCTCTATTGCTTCAATGAGGATAACCTGCTGCTGGTTGTAAACGCCTCCAATACCGATAAGGATCTGGTTCACCTGAACAAGTACCTTAAGGATTACAACTGCACCATCACCAACATCACCGCAGATTACGCTTCCATCGCCGTACAGGGCCCCAAGAGCAAGGAAATGCTCACCCAGCTTGCAGGCGGCGTTACCCTTTCCGAGCCGGTTAAGAACGCCCTCAACACCCTCACCATGGAAGGCAGAGAGGTTCTCATCGCCAAGACCGGCTACACCGGCGAACCTCTGGGCTACGAAGTATTCATCAAGAGCTGCGATGCCGAGTGGATGTGGAACCGCCTCATCGACCTGGGTGCAAAACCCGCAGGCCTCGGTGCCCGCGACACCCTGCGCCTTGAAGCAGGCATGCCCCTCTACGGCCACGAAATGGGTCTGGATCCTGATGGCAACGTCATGCCCATATTCGCAGTTTCCCTTGCCCGCTTTGCAGTAAGTTTCTCCCCCCAGAAGGGCAATTTCGTAGGCCGCGAACCCCTTGCCCGCCAGTATGAGGCATTCAAGCGTATAAACAACCGCGACTTCAGCGATCTCACTGCTCTCCCCCGCAGGATCATGCCCATCACTCTCCTTGACAAGGGCGTTATGCGCGGCGGCATGGCCATCTACAAGGGCGACAAGCAGGTCGGCTGGGTAACCAGCGGCACTATGGTTCCCTATTATGTAACCGAGGGCGAAGGCCTTCAGACCGAGATTCTGGATGAAACCGCAAAGCGCGCCATCGGTATGTGCTACATCGACAGCGATACCCTCAAGGACGACATCGTAGAAGTAGACGTACGCGGCAAGCGCCTTAAGGCCGTTATCCCCGGCATGCATATGAGCGTAATGGCTCCTCCCTTCGCCCGTCCTCTGCTTTACCGTCCCACCGAGGAACAGAAGGCGGTCGTAGTTGACGACAACACCCCCAAGGCAGTATCCCTGCTCACCAAGGCTCTGGAGAATCATCGCTGGCGTCAGCAGCGCTGCATAAACCTGATCCCCTCCGAGAACACCCCCAGCCGTGCGGTACAGATGCTGTGCGCATCCGATCCCGCCTTCCGCTATGCCGAGCATAAGAGGGTAAAGGCTTTCTACGACAGCGACATCTTCTACTATCAGGGCACCAAGTTCATCGATGACGTTGAGCAGATGCTGGTAGAGCAGATGCGCCGTTACCTTGGCTGCCGCGAGGTTGAAACCAGGGTTATCAGCGGCCAGATGTCCAACGCCGCCACCTTCTCCGCTCTGGTTGACTGGAAGAACCGCCTTGACCGCAAGCATGACGCAAAGCGCCTTGGCTATGTTCTCAACAACCACATCATCAAGGGCGGTCACCTTTCCGCTCAGCCCATGGGCGCCCTGAAGGACTACATCGCCGTTGACCCCGTAACCGAGCGCAATGCCGTTGTAAACTTCCCCGTATGCGCCGACAACATCTACAAGATAGACGTTGAAGAAACCAAAAAGGTAATCGACAAGTACCGTCCCGAGCTTATCATCTTCGGCAAGAGCATGGTGCTACACAAGGAGCCCGTTGCCGCTATCCGCAAGTTTGTGGACGAGCAGAACATCCCCACCACCATCATGTACGATATGGCTCACGTTCTGGGTCTCATCGGCGATTCCTTCCAGAAGCCCTTTGAAGAGGGTGCGGAAATCGTCACCGGTTCCACCCACAAGACCTTCTTCGGCTCTCAGCGCGGCGTAATCGGCGTAAACTACAAGAAGGACGAACTGAAGTACGGCCTGTGGGAGACCATCGAGTCCCGCGCATTCCCCGGCAGCGTATCCAACCATCACCTTGGCAGCCAGCTTGGTCTGCTGATGGCCGCATACGAAATGAACCAGTTCAGGGCCGAATACCAGAAGG
>JAZNUG010000082.1:0-2137 GCA_045592165.1 Clostridia bacterium
CTATGCCCCAAAGTTTCCACATATACAAAAACCGCCCGAAGAGCGCACTTCGGGCGGTGTGTGTTTTAAGTTTACTGCTGGGTGGGGAAGTCGAAGTACTCGCCCCGCTTGTAGTCGTAGATGGCACCGGAGGAGAATGCGTCGATATTCTCCAGCACCTTGCCGGTACCTATGGCAACGCAGGAAATGGGATCCTCTGCCACATAGCAGGGAACCTTGGTGTGCTCGGCAATGAACTTGTCCATACCGTAAAGCAGCGCGCCGCCGCCGGTAAGGCAGATGCCGTTTTCGGTAATGTCGGAAGCAAGCTCGGGGGGAGTGCGCTCAAACAGACCCTTTACGCTTTCCAGTATCATCTGCAGGGGCTCTTCCAGCGCTTCGATCATCTCATTGGAGCCGATGACCAGAGCCTGAGGCAGACCGGATACAAGGTTTCTGCCCTTTACGTCGATAAAGAGCTGTTCCTTGCGGGGGTATGCAGAGCCTATGCGGATCTTGATCTCTTCTGCGGTGCGCTCACCGATGAGCAGGTTGTGCTTTTTGCGCATATAGCGAACGATGGAATCATCGAACTTGTCGCCTGCGATTTTAATGGAATCGGAAAGTACAGAGCCGCCAAGGGACAGTATTGCAACGTCGCTGGTGCCGCCGCCGATATCCAGAATCATGTTGCCGCGGGGAGCGGAAATGTCGATACCTGCGCCGATGGCCGCTGCAATGGGCTCCTCGATAAGGTAGGTATGACGGGCGCCGGCTTCCTCGGTGGCGTCTATTACGGAGCGCTTTTCAACCTCGGTAACGCCGGAGGGTACGCATACGACTACCCTGGGCTTGAAGAATATGCGTCTGCCCACTACCTTGCGCAGGAAGTGGTTAAGGAGACGCTCTGTAATATCGTAATTGGAAATAACACCATCCCTCAGGGGGCGCATGGCGATGATGTTGCCGGGGGTACGGCCGATCATGCGGCGGGCTTCTTCGCCCACAGCAAGAATGTTGCCGGTGATCTTCTCAACCGCAACAACAGAAGGCTCCCTCAGAACTATTCCTTTGCCGCGAACATAAACCAGTACGCTTGCAGTACCAAGGTCAATGCCCACATCGCTGAATTCAAAAATTCCCATCTATATCCTCCATGGCGTATTAGCCGCCGGTTTAAAAGCTGTAAACAGCAGTCACAGGTGCCGCGAACCGACAAAAGTCCGCAAGTTCATTATTATATCATTCTATCACAGTTTACTATTGTATCATTCTACCACAATGTTAACAATAGTGACATGACATAAATTTGAATAATTTTTTAAGTTTTGGTCAACAATCTTCCAATATTATTGATGACGCGGGCAGGTCAATATATAATGTAGCAAAAATACGCCCGGAAAAGGAGGTGCAGCATTGAAAAAAATACTTATCATCGCCCTGTGTGCGGCGTTTCTTTCAGGCTGCTCTTCCATGGGCTCTGCCCCCGTCACAACGATTGTGGAAGAGGCTGTGCCTGTTCAGGCTGCAGAAGAGCTTCCCGCTCAGGCCACCCAGGAGGGCTATACCGTAGATGAGCTGGACGGCAGCGCAGACAAAGACGACTTCCTGCCAAAGCATGAAACCTTGGAGGAAGCCCTTGCCGCCAACCCGGATGTCATAGGCTGGCTAACGGTGAATGGCACCGCAATAGACTATCCTGTGCTCCGCACCGCTGACAATGATTTTTACCTTACCCACAACGCAGAGGGCAAGGACAGCAAGCACGGCGCAATTTTCATGGATTTCCGCAACGCCCTGCCCGCCATGCAGCAGCATATAATAATCTACGGCCACAACATGAAAAACGGCACCATGTTTCACGACCTTGTAAACTACAAACAGCAGGATTTCTTCTATGAAAACCGCCGCATTTACCTGCTGTGGGACGGAATGGATACGGAATGGGAAATATTCTGCGCCTACATCGTGGAACCGGACACCATATACCCCATACAGACCATGTTTGCAGACGGCGAGGAATTTGCCGCCGTAATGAATAATACTGTAAAATACGCCCGAACTGTAAGTCCCTCCGTGGTGGATGATGAAATCACTATACAGCCCAGCGATCAGGTATTATCCCTTGTTACCTGCACATACGAATATGACGATTCCC
>JAZNUG010000083.1:0-9318 GCA_045592165.1 Clostridia bacterium
CATTTGCAACCTTTTATCCTTTTGCAGCGTTATAATAAACACAAGACCTTTTTAACCAAAGGAGAAAGCACAATGAAAAGAATCGTCCGCGTTGCCGCCCTGCTTCTGAGCATTATGATGCTGACGGGCTGCGCCCATAACACCATTCACGCCCACATACTTACCGGCGACAAAATAACCCCTCTGGACGTTACCGCAGAGGCCGCAGGGGACTTTTCCTCCGTTGGCGCCCTTGGCGCAAAGCTGCTGAACGGCGCAGTGTCTGCGGGTCAGCAGAATCCCGTCATCTCCCCCCTGTCCGCCTACATCTGCCTTGCCATGGCAATGAACGGAGCGGACGGCGATACCCTCGCCGCCTTTGAGCAGGTGATGGGGGCGGATATGTATTATACAAACCTCATCTGCCGTACACTCATGTCCTCCTTTAGAAACATTGGCGGCGGCACAGAGCTTGCCCTTGCCTGCTCCGCATGGTGCGACGACTCTGCCGTAATAAACGAGGACTATCTCCGTGCCATCGTCACCCATATGGAGTCCGATGTGTTTATGGCGGACCTTTCCTCAAAGGCTGACATGCAGGCAATAAATAACTGGGTAAACAGCAAAACAAAGGGACTTATCCCCACACTGCACGATGAGCCATATCCTGCGGACACCATGCTGGTGCTGCTGAACGCCCTGTATATGAATGCTGAATGGCAGCGCCCCTTTGAAAGCTGGCGCACCCACCAAAGCACATTTACCACGGCGGATGGTGAGGAAGTGCAGACCCGGTTCATGAGCATGGACGGCGACCTGCTTTATATCGACACAGCAGAAGCAAAGGGCATACTGCTGCCATACAAGGATGAAAAGCTGGCATTTATCTCCCTGCTGCCCGAGGGAAATCTTTCGGATTATGTTTCCTCCCTTACCGGCGAAAAGCTTCTCAGCGCAGTAAATTCCGCCAAGGAGGAATTTGCCCACCTGCGGCTGCCCAAGTTTGACTTTGAGTACGACAGATCCTTTGCGGAGGACCTTGCCGCCCTTGGCCTTGCTCCCGCATTTGACCCCGACCTTGCAAACTTTATCCCCATGGGCAGCGGTCCCAACGGAGAGCTGTATCTTTCCGAAGTGTACCAGAAGGTAAAGATAATCGTAGATGAGGAGGGCACTGAAGCAGCGGCTGTGACCGAAGCAGCTGCTGCGGAAGAATCCGCCATGGAATTCCCCACCGAGATTTACTTTGACCGCCCCTTCCTCTACGCAGTGGTGGAAATGGAAACAGGGTTGCCCCTGTTCCTCGGCGCATATGATATGCCCAAATAACCCAACCTACCCATCGCCCCCTTTCATGGGGGCTTTTTTATTGTTAAAAAAGGGAAATGGATGTATAATAAAATATCTATACGAATACACACCTGCCAAGGAGGCATATTTACTTGAACAAGCTCACTGCGAAACAGGGGATTATCTCCGCCATAGCCGGCCTCGGGGCCGGAGCAGCAACAGGTATACTCCCCCTGCTTCTTATGATATTTCCCGCATTGTTTGGTTATATCGGCACGGCCTGGGGCTACGGCGCGCTGGGCATTGCCGCCGCCGCTGCCTGCGGCGTGATATTCGCCCAGGTTTCAACATTCGGCATGGCAGCCTGCGCAGGCTATGCCGCAATGCTGCTGAGCCAGAGCTTCATTATCGCCTATATCTTCAAAAAGCGGGGCGCATACCGCACCGCCGTTGCATACTGCGCCTTTGCCGCCGGCCTCAGCCAGTATGGCTCTTCCTGCCTTATTCCCCTTATCGAGCTGGGGGATCCCTTTGCCCACTATATCGAATATGCGGCATACTTTGCAGATGCCGCCATGGAAAGCGCAGCCCAGATGGGGCTGGAGCAGGCTGCCATGGATCAGATGGAATTCTTTGCGGCGTTTCTTAAGCGCAGCGCGCCCGATATCGCTGTGCTCAGCATTATCGGAACCTCTTTGCTGGCAGGTCTGCTGAATGTGCTCATTGCAAAAGGCCTGTGCAAAAAGTTCAGGGCCGATACCAAGCCGATGGCATCTTTTACCGAGTGGCAGCTTTCCCGCTCCTTCTACAAGGGGGCGCTGATACTGGTAATCGGTGCGTTTATCATCTCCTTCTCCTCCGTAAACAACGCCAGCGCAATACTGCTTGCCCTTACCATGATAGTGGCCTGCCCCTATATGCTTATGGGTCTGTGCTTTCTGGTGTTTTCCATCAAGACCAGGCGGCGGGGCAAGGGCTTCCTGATATTCTGCTCAATACTGCTGATTGCCCTTTTCCCATACAGCCTGTATGGCCTTTGCATAATGGGCCTTGCGGACAAAATACTGGGCATACGCCACGCTGCCGGCATAACAAAACGCTAACTATCTCGCATCTTTCTTTCTGGGGGATAAAACATGGACAGAAATCCGCATTTTTCATTTGTGCCGCTGTTTATAGCGGGTCTTTTGGCCTGCGCGCTGCTTGGCATAAGGGGTTTTCACCCCACCTGGCTGCTTTCCCTGCTTACTGCGGTATGTATAATCTCCTTCCTTGCGGGTCTTATTTCCACCCTTTCATACAAAAGGGCGGTAAATACCTCCATGAACGAGATCTTCCGGGAAAACGACACCACCGCAGGCAACGTAATAACCAACATTGCCATCCCCTGCCTTCTTTTTGATGCCGAGGGCCGCATCGTATGGACCAACGATGCATTCTCCTCAATGTATTCCGGCAATGACATTTGCCGCCTTATTCCCAATATGGACCCCCGCTTTCCCAATCAGGCCCAGTCCATAGACTACAACGGCCGCTCCTTCCAGCTTATCAGCATGCCCATTCAGCGCATAAAGAGCGAAAAGCGGCTCACCTTCCAGTATTGGCTGGACAGAACCGAAGCGCTGCACTACTCCCGCCTTTATGAAGAGCGGATGGCCACCGTGGGTCTTGTTCAGGTGGATAACTATGACGACCTGATGTCGGACCGTCAGTTTCACCGCAACTCGGTGCTTTCCGAGGTGGAAGACAAAATAAGCAGCTTTGTTTCCTCAATAGGCGGCATATACAGAAGATACGACAACAGCAAGTTCATCTTTGTATTTGAAGCCCAGCGCATAGCGGATCTTGAGCAAAACCGCTTCACCCTGCTGGATTCGGTACGCGAAATAGACACCGGTACCGGCCAGGCCGTAACATTGTCCATCTCAATAGGCGTGGCAGACCGCATAGCCGCCTCTGACGAGGCCGCCCGCAACGCCATGCAGCTTGCATTGGGCCGCGGCGGCGATCAGGCCGTAATAAAGCGGGGCAGCGGATACTCCTTCTTCGGCGGCAAGCGCCAGGTAACCACCCGCAATTCCCGCGTTAAGACCCGCCTTTTCGCAGAGGCACTCAGGCAGCTGATGGAAGCCTCGGACAACGTATTCATCGTGGGTCATTCCATGCCGGATATGGACTGCGTGGGCGCCGCCCTTGCAATAATCCGCTGCGCCAAAACCCTCAACCGTCAGGCGTACTTCGTGCTGGATGAAACCAACCCCGCCATCGAGACCGCCGTGGAAACCATGAAGGCAAACTCCCTTTATCGGGACTGCTTCCGCACCCCCGAACAGGCCGCCTCCATGATCCGTCCCTCCAGCATACTTATGGTGGTGGATACCCAGCGCGTAACCTCCATGCTTGCTCCCTCTCTGCTGGAAAAGGCCAGCAAGATTGTCGTAATAGACCATCACCGCAGAGCGGTGGACTCCATACAGAACCCCACCCTCAACTTCCTTGAGGCGGGCTCCTCCTCCACCTGCGAAATGATGACGGAAGTTCTCCAGTATTTTGATGATGCCATCCGCCTCACCACCTTTGAGGCAGGCGCGATACTTGCAGGCATCACTATGGATACCAAGCACTTCTCCTCAAACACCGGCGCGCGCACATTCGAGGCCGCCAGCTACCTCAGACGCAGCGGCGCAGACAGTGCCACGGTGAAGATGATGTTCCAGGACGATATGCAGACATATCGGGACAGGGCAAAGGTGGTGGAATCCGCCGTCATAATGGAACACGGCATCGCAATATCCACCTGCCCTCAGGATACCGACCACTGCAACCTTATTGCCGCACAGGCGGCGGATGAGCTTGTGTCCATCAAAGGCATAGAGGCCGCCTTCGTACTTGCGGAACATAAGGACACCATCTATATCAGCGGCAGAAGCATGGGACAGATAAGCGTACAGCTTATTCTTGAAAAGCTGGGCGGCGGCGGACACCAGTCCATAGCCGGGGCGCAGCTTCACGGAGTTAATATGGATCAGGCCATAAACCGCCTGACCGACAGCATAAACACCTACTTAAAGGAGGCCAAAGAATAATGAAAGTATTACTTACCAAGGACGTTAAAGGCAAAGGCAAGGCCGGCGAAATCATCAACGCCAGCGACGGATATGCACGCAACTACCTGATCCCCCAGGGTCTGGCAGTGGCCGCCGATGCAAACAACATACACGCCGCGAACGTAAAGAAGAGCGCCGACGCACACCGCAAGGAAGTTGCCCGTCAGAATGCAAGGGCCCTTGCCGATGAAATGAAGGGCCTTACCGTTAAGGTATATGCCAAGGCAGGCAGCGGCAAGCTGTTCGGCTCCATCGGCGCAGCGGAAATCGCAGAGGCCCTCAAGGCACAGTATGATATCGACGTGGACAAGAAGCGCATCCGCTTGGAAGAGCCCATCAAGTCCCTGGGCATCACCGAAATCTCCGCTCACCTGTATGAGCAGACCGATACCCGCTTCAAGGTAGAGGTTCTCCCCCTGGAAAGCAAATAACTTTGTAAAAATCTCCGGGATTGTCAAGGGCCGCAGACCCACAGTGCGCAATAGTCGTGCTGCGTTGCAGCGAGAGCTGCCGCCTTGCGCTTCTTTGCTTACTGGGCTCCCGCCTCGCTGTATCCCGCACTGCGGGCGCTCGGCTCCGCCCCTTGACTTTAAATCCGGCTTCGGCGGCATGTACGGCGAAACGGATAAAAACCGCAAGGAGAATATCGTGAAAAATCCAAAGTACAGCGACGATTTTTCACGAAGAGGAGGAGCGATGGAGCGTGCGAAAAGGCATATCCAACGGATATGGCTGTGAGCAGAGCGAAATCCGCGACGACGAGCCGCCCGGAAACACGTATGTGTTTTAGGCAAAACATGTTCCCTTCGCAAAAGTCCCGATTGGACTTTTGCGACACTCAAATGAAAGGCAGCACAGGCAATGGAAGAAGTCCGTACCCCAAACACACCGCCCCACAGCATAGAGGCGGAAAAATCCATACTGGGCAGCATGCTGCTGTCCCGCCCCGCCGTGGAGCAGGCCATGGAAACCCTCCGGGGCGAGGACTTTTATCTTGCCCGCCATCAGGATATTTTTGATGCCATCCGCTCCCTTTATGAGCGGGGCGAGGCAGTGGACAGCGTTACCGTAATAGACGCGCTGGACAGGGCCGGCAAGCTTGCCGCCGCAGGCGGTGTAATGTACATTACAGAGCTTTCCCTCTATGTACCCAGCGCCGCAAACGCCGCCCACTATATCCGCATTGTTGAGGAGCGCAGCGTAATGCGCCAGCTTATCGAGGCCAGCACCAACATTGCAACGGACGCCTTCTCCGGGGAAAAATCCCTTGAGCAGATACTGGACGACGCGGAACGGGCCATATTCAACATATCCATGAAGAAAACCTCGGATACCATGGTGCATATCCGGGAGACCCTCATGGCCTGCTACAACCGTGTTGGCGAGCTGATGAAGCTGAACGGCGCCCTTACCGGCGTTACCACCGGCTTCCGGGATCTGGACGAGCTTACCTCAGGCCTTCAGCCCAGCGATCTTGTAATCATCGCAGGCCGTCCTTCCATGGGTAAAACCGCCTTCGCCCTCAACCTTGCACAGAATGCCGCCATCAAGGGAAAAAAGACAATATGCCTTTTCAGCCTGGAAATGAGCCGGGAGCAGCTGGTGCAGCGCATGCTCTGCTCAGACAGCGGAGTAAACATGCAGTCCGTCCGCACAGGCACCATATCCGATATGGACCTTGTGAAGATTGCAACCTCTCTCGATCCCCTTTCCAAGGCGGATATCTACATTGACGATTCCCCCGGCTGCGGCGTGGCTGAAATACGCAGCAAATGCCGCAGGCTTAAGTCCCGCGTTGGGCTGGATATGATAGTCATAGACTATCTCCAGCTGATGCAGACCTCCGGCAAGCACGACAACCGAGTCCTGGAAATATCCGAAACCACCCGAAAGCTCAAGATAATGGCCCGCGAACTGAACGTGCCGGTCATTCTGCTGAGCCAGCTTTCCCGCGGCCCCGAGCAGCGCTCGGACCACCGCCCCGTAATGGCGGACCTGCGCGAATCCGGCGCCATAGAGCAAGATGCTGACGTTATCATGCTGCTTTACCGCCCCGCGGTATACGATCAGAGCGACGACAATACCACCGAGGTGATCGTTGCCAAGCACCGCAACGGTCCCACTGCCACAGTAAAGCTTGCATGGCTTGGCGAGGTGGCAAGGTTTGCGGATATGGATAATTCCGGCAGGGAAGAGTATTAGCCCCCATTATACGGAGATAAATAAATGAATGTTTCCCTGTTTATAAATCCAATTGATGAAAAGCTGACGGAGCTTGGCTTTGGCTGGGCAGTGACGGTTATCAATATACTGCTCATCTTCGTCATCGCCAGGATATGCGTAGCCCTTACCGGTAAGCTGCTTCGCGGCATTTCTGCCCGGTATAAGCGCCGTCTGGGCGACGATGCCCATGCATTCCGCCGCACCGAAACCGCTCTCACCCTGATAAACGGCCTTGCAAAGTATGTATTTTACTTTATTGCCATCGCCCTGGCCGTTGGCGAGCTGGGCCTTGGCAGCGCCATGGCAAGCATGCTGGCTGCCGCCGGTATCGGAACGCTGGCCATAGGTCTTGGCGCGCAAAGCATAATCAGCGACGTTGCCGCAGGTTTATTCATCATCTTTGAAGATCAGATTGCCGTTGGAGATTATGTTATCCTGGCCGGAACCGAAGGCTATGTTGACGAGGTATCTCTCCGCACGGTCACCCTCAGGGGGTTCAACGGCGAACGGCACATCATACCAAACGGCCAGATACGGGAGGTTACCAATTTCTCCCGCAGCGACTATATCGCCTTCTTTGATATGGAAGTATCCCGGGATGCGGATGTGGACAAGGCGCTGGATATCATGATGCAGGAAGCGCAGCGCATATACGAAACCTCCGACGATCCTGCCCGAAAGCCCCCGGAACGCCTCGGCATAGCTGCCATGGCCGGCAATTCCATGACCCTGAGGATAATCCTCCACTGCTCCGCAGTAAAGCAATGGGCCACACTCCGGGCCGCCCGCCTTGCCTGCAACAGGCGCTTCCACGAGGAAGGTATTCCCGCCCCCGAGGTGCTCAACCGCATCCGTCAGGATAAGGATTAAGCATAATTTTCATCCCGATATCAATCGATATTATCAATAACATTGCAAACCCCATTTGCATATGTTAAAATAGTCAAAACTGTGTCAATCAGTGAAAGGAGCTACCAAAGATCATGAGAGAAGCAGCAATCCCCGCCATTCAGAAGCTTGACGAGCTGGGCATTAAATATTATTACTATGAGCATAAGCTGGCCAAGACCATGGAAGACTGCGAAGGCATCGGCGCTGACGTTGGCGCAAAGCACTTCAAGAACATCTATGCCTGCGACCGCAGTGAAACCGATTTCTACATCATCATCATCCGCGCAGACAAGAAATTCAAGACCTCCGAGGTCAGCAAAAAGCTGGGCGTATCCCGCCTGAGCTTCTGCACCGACGAAATGCTTGAGGCAAACCTTGGCGTAGTTTCCGGCGCTGTTACTCCCCTCGCCCTGATGAACGACAAGGAGCACAAGACCCTGCTGGTAGTTGATAAGGACATCCTCCGCGACGAGATGATCTGCTGCCACCCCCTCACCAGCGATGCTTCTGTTGCCATGCACCGCTATGACCTTATCCGCTTTGTCCGCGATTGCGGCAATGAGATCAAGTTCCTTGACATCGGCGAAGCCGCAAGCGAGGACGAGGAATAATTTCACCCGCATGCAAACACAGCCGCGCTTTATGCGCGGCTTTTCCTTTGCGCCTTGTAAATACCCCATACCTGTGTTATTCTTGCAATAGTAAAAAAGAAGGAGCTGCCAATGAAAAAAGGGCTGCTTATCACAAACGGATTCGTAGGGGAACAAAGCTTCATAAAGCTGTGGAATTCCCTGCTGACCGCCGCAAAAAATCGAGGCATGAGCCTTATGCCCATGTCCCATGATAAACTTCTTTTTGACGCCGCATCAGGTACGCCCATGTGGGACGCCGAAGGGGTGGATTTTGCCATACTGTGGGATAAGGATGTGCGCCTTGGCTATCAGCTGGAGCGGCTGGGCATAAGGGTGTTCAATCCTCCCGCCGCAATAGAGATATGCGATGACAAATCCCTCACCCATATTGCCCTCGCAGGCAAGCTGCCTATGCCCCCTACCGTGATTATCCCCACCACATACAAATACGTGGGCTACGGGGATATGGATTTCCTCCGCAGGGCCGCGGAGCATATCGGCCTTCCCTTCATAATTAAGGAGTGCCGGGGCTCCTTCGGCAAGCAGGTATACCTTGCAAACACCATTGAGCAGGCACAGGAGATAATCCTCTCCCACGAAGCTGTCCCCATGCTGCTGCAAAAAGCAGTAATCGAAAGCTTCGGCAAGGATATCCGCCTTTACGTTGTGGGCGGCAGGGTAATCGCCGGTATGCAGCGCAGCAATTCCTCGGATTTCAGAGCAAACATTGCCGCCGGCGGAAGCTCCCTTGCCTATACCCCCACAGATGCGGAAGCCGACCTTGCCATATCCGCCGCAAAGCTGCTGGGGCTGGATTTTGCCGGGGTGGATATTCTGCAAAGCAGCGACGGCCCCCTCATCTGCGAGATAAACTCCAACGCACATTTCCACGGCATGGAAAGCTGTACCGGCGTGGATGTTGCCGGCGCAATAATGGACTATATAATGAACAAAACGGAGAACTGACCATGGATAAAACCCTCGAAATTGCAGCATGGCTGTATAAAAACAACAAGGAATTCACCAATCTGAAAACCGCCGAAGCCCAGCTGCTCATGGACGGCACAATGGCGATGGCCCACATATTCCTCCTTGCAAACGGCCATAAGGATGCCATTCCTGGCCCCCTTCACGCAGGCAGCGGCCGGGTATTCCTGCCCGCCCTCGAGGGCAAGTGGTACAGCCTGCCCAATATT
>JAZNUG010000084.1:0-2694 GCA_045592165.1 Clostridia bacterium
GTTTTCTCGTTTCTTTTCGGGCTGGTCGTGTTCCGTTCGGGTTGGGGTGCCGGGAGTGGGGGTGGGCTTAGCTACCGGCTTTCCGTTTGGATATTCCACATACTTTTCCGAGATATAGCCGGTTGTGCCGTTATAGGATGCCTTTGCCCAGCCGTCCGCGCTTTCGAATACGTAGATATCCGAACCCTTGGGTACAGTGCCAAGGCTGCCGTAGCCGGTGCCGGGGCCTGTACGCATTCTTACGTTTCCTGTGGTGACCGCCTGAACATAATCCCCTTCGGGGGCTTTGTTCACTGCGTCATTTACGGGATTTTCCGGCTCGGATACGTTTATTGATGCAAAGGATGCGCCGGGATAATAGAAGCCCAGTATATCCTTATATGAAATGCCTGCATTGGCCATGGCCTGAGCGCCGCGCTGGCTCATGCCAACGCCGTGGCCAAAGCGTACGTGATAGATATGATAATATCCGTCCGCACCCATCTCTCCCCAATAGGAACGGAGGGTGCTGTCCTTTACCACACCGTAGCTTTCAAATTCACTGGTATTGAAGGTGAAGGACACCTCAACCGCATTTGAGCCGCTCTGACTTACCACCATGGATATGCTGCATTTGGACATACAGCGGGTGGTGTTTTTATACTTGGGGGTGTGAACGGAAACATCGGTTATGGAGTTTATCTGATTTACGGAATATCCCGCTTCCTTTGATGCCTTGGCAAGCAGCATTGTCATCAGCGCAGGGGTGATGCTTCCTGCCATATTTATGGGGAAGCTGATGGTTTCCTTTTTGCTGTATGCGTTGGCAAGGTCATAGGGATCAAGGCTGATGCCGTAGCCCTTGTCGTTTATGTTCTTGGAGGGCCATGCCTGACTGGGCAGCAGTGTTTCGCCGCCGTTGCTTGCGGCATAATAGGTGCACAGCAGCTTGCCGTTTACCGCCAGCACCTGATCCAGCGTGCTGTCTACGGCCTTTATTACATTTGTATAGGAAGAATCGTATCCTTTATATACCTGATCTGATGAGGTATCACCAATGTAATACTCTCCGGACATGGTGATATTGGAAAGCACATAGCACTTTGCGGCGATGGCCTGGGCCTTGAGAGCCTCAATCGGGAATGTATTGCTCATCTCGTAGCCCACAACACCGTAGAGATAATGGGCAAGAGGCACTTCATTCACAACCCTGATATAGCCGGAAGACATAGCCTTAAGATTGAAGTGGCCAAGGTAGCATCTTCCGCCCATTTTAAGGTAGCCCGCATCGCGAGATACGTTGCTGCGCATTATGGACATGGCAGAGGCAGTATAAAGATCGCCGCTCTTTGAATGGGACAGGGTCATGGTGCCGTCGCCATTGCTGCGCACAGTAACAGTACCCCCCGTAAATTCCGCGCCGTTTTCCTTTATAAAATAGGAACCGGATGCGTATATGGTAAGGGAGGTGGCGTTGTTGGTGGACAGCTTGACCTTTATCCAGCTGTAATCCGTTGCCGCAGCCGCGGGGGCAGCAGGCAGCAGACACAGCAGCATCAGGACCGCCATCAGCAATGCCTGAAGTCGCTTCATGTCAGTACCTCGCATAAATAATAATAACCTATGCTAAATATACCACATATTGTAGACTTTGTGTATATCAGCACAATTTATTTACAAATATGGCGAATACTGTCAACAGCGGCAAACAAAAAGCTCCCTTTTATAAAGGGAGCCTGTATTTTTATAATTCTCTCAGCACAAGGTCACTCTGCCCAGGGTTTGCTCCCCGCTCAATGCAAAGCACCAAGGGATGAGCCGTATATTCCTCCGCAATCATATCCTTCAGGACCGTGTTGTGATTACCGCCGTGTATTATCCTTATGCGGTAAACGCCCTTGGAGCGGCGAAGGGCGGCATCTATGGCCACCTTTGCCTGATAGCGGTTCATGCCGTGAACATCCAGCTGAATTACTGCAGCAGTCATATCAGCGGGTAAAGCTGGAGAAGAAGGCCTTTGTGCGCTCGCTCTGGGGATGTTCAAATACCTGCTCGGCAGTGCCCATCTCCTCTATCACGCCGTCCGCCATAAACAGCACCTTGTCCGCAACGTTTCTTGCAAACTCCATCTCGTGGGTAACCACTATCATGGTGCTGTCTGCGGATTTAAGGCTGCGGATAACCCTGAGAACTTCGCCGGTAAGGGCTGGGTCAAGGGCGCTGGTGGGCTCGTCAAAGCACAGCACGTCGGGATTCATGGCAAGGGCGCGGGCGATTGCCACGCGCTGCTGCTGACCGCCGGAAAGCTGATGGGGATAAAAATCCATCTTATCCGCCAGACCCACGCGCTCTAAAAGGCCCTTTGCCTGCAAATCTATCTGTGCCTTTATCTCCTTCATGTGGTGCTTGTTTGCCGGATCTTCCGCCGCCAGTATCTCCCGGGCAAGCTTAACGTTTTCAAGGGCGGTATACTGGGGGAAGAGATTGAAGGACTGAAATACAAGGCCAAAGTGCAGCCTGTTTCTGCGCACTTCATTCTCTGTGAGGATGCTGTGGGTAGCAGCATCAAACAGCACCTCGTCGTTTACCACTATCTGGCCCTCATCGGGGGTTTCCAGGAAATTAAGGCAGCGCAAAAGTGTGGTCTTGCCGGAGCCGGAGGAGCCGATTATGGCCAGCACCTCGCCCTTTTCCATGGAGAAATTCAATCCCTTG
>JAZNUG010000085.1:0-16086 GCA_045592165.1 Clostridia bacterium
CAATGCGGCAGAACATGGCATATTATGCGGTATGAGAGTTGTGGAATATAACCGCGTTGCGGCAGTAAAGTATGCGGAACAGTGGGCATTCAAAAGAAATCCTGCCTATTATGATTTCAGTGGCCTTGGCGGAGACTGTACAAGTTTTATTTCCCAATGCCTGTACGCAGGCAGCGCAAGGATGAACTATCCTGACTGGTATTATCGCAGCAGTTATGACCGCTCTCCTTCATGGGCGGGAGTGGATGAGCTGTATGCTTTCCTTGTGAATAATAAAGAGGTGGGTCCGTTTGCAGCCGAAGCGACTGCAGAGCAGTTTCTGAACGGTGATGTAATTCAGCTGGGAAGGGGAGACGGCACATGGTATCACACTTTGCTGGCGGTGGAAACAGAGCCTGTGATTTATGTTGCGGCCCATACTGATGATGCATTTATGAGGCCGCTGTACAGTTATGACTATGCAGAGGTAAGATATCTGCACATTGAAGGAGTAAGGATAGGGTAAGTTGTAATGGGCGGGATTTGATGATAAAATATAATCGATTAAGTATAAATTCTGCCCTGTGGAGGTACGCATATGAGAATGGTGGATCTTATAGCCAAAAAGCGCCGCGGCGAGGCACATACGGATGCTGAAATAGATTTTATCATATCTGGTTATGTGAATGGCAGTATACCGGATTATCAGATGTCTGCATGGATGATGGCGGTATGCTGGCAGGGCATGGAGGAAAGCGAAGTCAGCCGTTTAACCTATGCCATGATGAATTCCGGCGATGTTGTTGACCTAAGCGATCTTGGCGGAGTAAAGGTGGATAAACATTCTACCGGCGGCGTTGGAGATACTACAACGCTGGTTATTGCTCCGCTGGTTGCAGCCTGCGGCGGTACCGTTGCCAAAATGAGCGGCAGGGGATTGGGGCATACCGGTGGAACGCTGGATAAGCTTGAGGCTGTTCCCGGCGTGGTCGTAGAGAAGGATATCGATGAATTTAAGGATATAGTGCGCCAAAATGGCCTGTGCGTAATAGGTCAGAGCGGCAACCTTGTGCCTGCGGATAAGCTGATGTACGCCCTCAGAGACGTAACAGGCACAGTGGAAAGCATACCGCTTATCGCTTCCAGCATAATGAGCAAAAAGCTGGCGGCAGGCACCGATGCAATAGTGCTGGATGTAAAGACCGGTACCGGCGCATTTATGAAAACCGTGGAGGATGCAAGAAAGCTGTCCGAAACCATGGTGAAAATAGGCAGCAGCCTCGGTAGAAGAACGGTTGCAATCATGACGGATATGGATCAGCCCCTTGGTATGGCGATAGGCAACGGCCTTGAGGTGAAGGAAGCAATAGAGGTGCTTTCCGGCCGTGTCGGCGAAAATGATCCGCTGTATCAGGTATGTATGCTGCTGGCTTCAAATATGCTTATAGTCAGCAATCTTGCAAAGAATGAAGAGGAAGCAGATGAAAAGCTTACCGCTGCCCTAAAGGATGGCAGGGGTCTTGCAAAGCTTGAGGCTATGCTTGCTGCATTGGGCGCAGAGGATGCGGCATATGTTATTGCTCACCCTGAGAGCCTGTGTCAGGTGAGCCGTAAGGTGGAAGTAACCATGGACGGCGAAGGGTATATCTGTGCCATGCATGCGGCGGATATAGGCAATGCTGCCCAGATGCTGGGTGCAGGCAGAGCAGAAAAGACAGACGTTATTGACCCTGCTGTGGGCCTTGTGATGCATAAGCGTATGGGTGACTTTGTAGCGGTGGGTGAAGCTGTTGCTACAATGTACGTAAACGACGAGAGCCGCCTTGAGGCAGCCATAGCAGTGCTGAAGGGTGCAATAAAGCTTGGGGCCGAAAAGCCTGCTGCTGCCCCCATGGTGCATGGCATAGTCCAATAAGCGTTTGTGTTGTTTACTCTAAGTTTACGGAGCGCCGATTGTAAACAGGTGCTCCCTGTGTTATTTTATTAGAGAGATTTTTTGCGAGGTATTTTCAGGTGACCAAGCTTATAGCCATAGACGGAAACAGCCTTATGCACAGGGCGTATTATGCCCTTCCTTCCATGACATCCCGTGACGGCACCCCCACAGGCGCGGTATACGGTTTTGTCAGTATGCTGCTGAAGCTTCTGGATTATGAGCCGGATTATATGCTGGTTGCCTTTGATATGCATGGCCCTACCTTCCGCCATGAGCAGTTTGGCGAATATAAGGCAGGCAGAAGACCTACTCCCGATGATCTTCGCACACAGTTTCCCATGCTTAAAAAACTTCTTAAGGAGATGGGTATAACCGTATGCGAATGCGAACGGTATGAGGCAGATGACATCCTCGGCACATTCTCCCGGAAGGCTAATGCCGCAGGTATAGATGCGCTGCTGGTTACAGGCGACAGAGATGCCCTACAGCTGATAAACAACCACACTCATGTGCTGATGACAAAAAAAGGCATCAGCGACACGGTGGAGTATGACAGGGACGTGCTTATGGAGCTGTACGGCCTTGAGCCGGGGCAGATGGTTGACCTTAAGGGACTTATGGGAGATAATTCCGATAACCTGCCGGGCATACCCGGCGTAGGTGAGAAGACCGCTATCAAGCTTCTTGATAAATACGGAACACTGGAAAATGTCCTTGCAAATGCGGAAAATGAAAAGGGTGCACTGCGCCAGAAGCTTCTGGATAATCCGGATTCTGCCCGCATGAGCTATGCACTGGGTACTATCAATACCGATGCGCCTGTAAGCATAGGCCTTGAGGATTGTGCATTTGACCCTGCTGCCATGGCAGGGGCTGTGCCCACAATGAATACATGGGAGCTTCGCAGCCTTATTCAGCGCCTGCCTAAGGGGAATGTACCTTTGCCTGCTGCGGAAGAAATAAAAGTAAATACCGTACAGGTTTCGGATAAGGCCGGCCTTGATGCCATGATGTCAGAGGTGAAAAAGGCCGCCGCTGTTGCGGTAATCGCCGGAGAACGGCTTGGCATAGCGGTAAAGAGTGACGAACAATACGAAATATCCCTTGGCGCAACCCTGTTTGATGCAGGACTTTCCGCGGAGGAAGTGCTTTTTGCCCTAAAGCCCGTACTGGAAAACGAAGATGTTGCCAAGCTGTTGTTTGACTCCAAGGCCATGCGCCATTTCCTTATACAGTTTAGCATACAGCTTAAGGGAAATGTATTTGATGCCATGATAGCGGATTATCTGCTCCATGCGATACATCCTGCGGATTCCCTGAAAACCCTTTGCTCAGAGCGGGGTATACCCGAAGGACCTGCTGCACTTATTCGGCTCGCTTCCCTTATGAGGGAGGAAATGGGGAAAAAGGGAATGCTTGCTCTATATGATGAAGTTGAACTGCCCCTTACAAAGGTGCTGTTCGATATGGAGCGGGAAGGCATTGCTGTGGATAAGGACATGCTTTCTTCCCTTTCTGAAAAGTTTGCATTGCGGATTGCGGAAATTGAGCAGCGGATATATGAGCTTGCAGGAGGAAGCTTCAATATACTTTCCACAAAGCAGCTGGGCGGCATACTATTTGAAAAGCTGGGTCTGCCTCCTCAGAAAAAGACCAAATCCGGATATTCCACAGATTCCGAGGTGCTGGAGGCGCTGGAGGACAAGCATGAGATAGTGCCGCTGGTAATTGAATACCGATTCCTCTCAAAGCTTAAGAGCACATTCCTGGATGGCCTTGCGGCACTTGTGCGCAGCGGCAGGGTACATACAAAATTCAATCAAAACGTAACTGCCACAGGCAGAATTTCTTCCACTGAGCCCAATCTTCAGAATATACCTGTAAGAAGCGAGCTGGGCAGGGAAATCCGCCGTGCATTCACCGCCAGCGAGGGGAATCTCCTTGTTGGTGCCGATTATTCCCAGATAGAACTCAGGCTGCTGGCGCATATGAGCGATGATGACGGCCTGATCTCCGCTTTCAATTCCGGTGCGGACGTACATACATCCACTGCCGCAGAAGTATTCGGCGTATCTGTGCCTGAGGTTACAAGGGAGCAGCGAAGTGCCGCGAAGGCGGTAAACTTCGGCATAGTATACGGCATAAGCGACTTTGGCCTCGCCAAGAATATCGGCGTAACCAGAAAGGAAGCCGGCGAGTTTATCAGGAAGTATCTGGAACGGTATCCCGGGGTGCAGAACTATATGCATACCGGAGTGGAAAAGGGCAAAACCCAGGGCTATGTGAGCACCCTTATGGGCCGCAGGCGTGAGCTGCCTGAGATATCTTCCTCAAATTTCAATACCCGCAGCTTTGGCGAGCGTGTGGCCATGAATATGCCTATTCAGGGGACCGCCGCAGATATAATCAAGGTTGCCATGGTGCGTGTGCATAATGCAATACAAGAAAATAACCTTAAGGCAAAACTCGTTCTGCAGATTCACGACGAACTTATCATTGACACCCCGATGGACGAGGTGAAGCAGGTCAAGACGCTGCTTGCGGACTGCATGCAGAACGTGATGGAGCTGAAGGTGCCCCTTACCGCAGAAGTGAGCAGCGGCCACAGCTGGTTTGATACAAAGTAGGAGCATATAATATGCGCATAGGGCTTACGGGCGGCATCGCCGCAGGCAAATCTCTTGTTTCGGATACTCTGGCCTCGTTGGGCGCATGGATTTTGGATGCGGATGCCATTTCAAGGGAAGTGGTGGAGCCGGGCACTGCGGGGCTTAAGGCGGTTGTGAGGGAATTCGGCGAAGCAATACTGCATCCCGATGGCAGCTTAAACAGGGCAAAGCTCGGAGCTAAGGTGTTTGCCGATGCACAAAAGCGGGAGCGTCTTAACGCTATACTTCATCCCATTATAAAGGCGGAAATGCTCAGAAGAGGAGAAGCAATAGAGCGGGAACATCCTGAAGACATGGTGGTTTTTGATGTGCCGCTGCTTATTGAAAGCGGCTGGCAGGATGTGGCGGACGAGGTGTGGCTGGTGACAGCCCCCTTGCAGCAGCGCATACAGCGCATTGCCATTAGGGATGGGCTTGATGAAGAGCGGGCCAGGCAGCGGATTTTTTCCCAGATGCCGGATGAAGATAAGGCCAAGTACGCCCAGGTAATCATAAACAACGGCGGCAGCATTCAGGAACTTAGAGAGCTTGTTGGAAAACTGTACGCCGAAAGGAAACATGGCAAAAAAGAAGAGAAAACGCAGGAATAACAAAAAGATAATCAGGGCGGTACTTGCGGCGCTGATTATTCTTGCTGTACTGTGCGTATCGGCATATTATCTGAACAGGGCTGCGGAAAAGCGCAGCTACAGGCTGATGTATTCGGATATTGTAAAAGAAATGTCAGCGGAGTATAGTGTGGATCCGTATCTTACGGCGGCGGTGATACATTGTGAAAGCTCATACAATAAAGACGCGGTATCTCCAGTAGGTGCCATGGGATTGATGCAGATAATGCCTGATACCGGCGGATGGATAGCGCAAAAGCTGGATATGGAGGATTTTACTCAGGAGCAGCTTTTTGATCCCGAAACAAACATCCGCTTTGGCTGTTGGTATCTCAATTACCTTACTGATAAATTCAATGGTGACAGAATTGCCGTACTGGCAGCTTATAACGGCGGGCCAGGCAATGTGAAAAAATGGCTGGAAGATGAAAGATACTCTGAGGATGGGGCACTGATGGAAATACCATTCCCGGAGACGGAAAGATACATCGAAAAGGTACAGAGGGCATATGAAAAATACCTCAATTTATACGAAAAAGAACTTTCTTAGGCTGATGGCGCTGATGATTGCAGCAGTTACGGCCTTTTCCGGCTGCGCCGGGAGCGTAAATAGCGCAACGGATGAGGAAGAGATAGCCGTTCCTGTATCCACCCCGGAGCCTCAGCCCATTACAGGCGGCGAGGTGAGAATGTACATCCCCACAAATGCCGATGTTACAGATCCGCTTAAGGTGAATACCGAGGAAATGATGAGCTTTTTCTCCATGATATTCGAAAGCCTCGTCAGCATAAGTACGGACGGCAAGCTTGCGCCTGAGCTTGCGGAAAGCTGGCTTACTGAAGATGGCGGCAAAACCTGGACAATCAAACTCAGAGAATGGGTAACCTGGCACGGCCATGATGTCAGCCTTACTGCAAGGGATATAGTTCTTACCTTTGAACGGCTGAAGGAGCTGGGCGAGGATACTTATTATTCTTACTGCACAAATACGATAGAGCAAATAGAAGCCATAGATAACCAGAACATAAAGGTGATTACAAAAAATGGCGGATATGCCTCCCTTTATGCGCTGACTTTTCCTGTTATGATGTCGGGCGAGGTTTCGCCCAAGCCTGTGGGTACGGGCCCATATATATATGAGGGATACCGTGACGGCGGTATAGCCCTTACTGCAAACGATGCCTGGTGGAAGCAGCGCCCCTATATCGATGGATTCCATTTCATCGAAAGGGACAGCAATGACGTTGCCCTTGCCTCATACAGTGCAGGCCAGCTTGATATAGTTCCAACATCCGCCACTACGGCAGGTAAGTACCGTCAGGAAGGAATAACCGTTGTACAGGATGTTATGACCCAATCCATGGAAATAATGCTGGTAAACAGCGCTTCCGGAGCATTGAATGACGTTAGGGTGCGTCAGGCCATAGCATACGGTCTGGACCGCAGCAAGATAATTTCAAATATATACATGAACAGAGCCCAGTCCTGCGATGTACCTGTGGCGCCGGATTCCTGGATATACGAATCCAAATCCAAGATGTATGACTACAACACTTCAAAGGCTCTTTCCCTCCTTGAGGAGGCGGGCTGGAGCGACGTGGATAACGATGGCAGGCTGGAAAAGGGCGGCATGGCTTTGACAGAGCTGAGTCTTATGCTGCTTGTAAATGATTCCACTGACAGCACCAGAAAAAACGCCGCTGCAGCAATAGCGGATCAGCTGAGCGAAATCGGCATAAGCGTTGAGGTGGTCACTGCGGCATATTCCGTAGGCCAGACTCAGGGCGAATATATGGATATGCTGAGAAACGGCGAATATGATATTGCGCTGATTGGCCTTAATCTGGGCAGGGATTCCAACCTTACCCAGGTAATGGCAGGCGGCGGCTCTGCAAATTACGGCAATTATTACGATGCTGAGCTGGATGTTCTTGCCCGCAGCATGATGAGCGCCGGTGACGAGGCTATGTACAGGGATGCAGCATCTGCTTTCCAGATGGCCTTTGCCGAAAAGCTTCCGTTTATTCCTCTTTATTTCAGGCTGAACAGCATAGTTTACTCTGCGGATATAAAGGGCATGACGGACGTTCGTGAACCGGATATAATGAGAAGTGTGGATAAGTGGTATATGTATACCGGCAGCGAATTCAACACCAGAGGACATTAAGGGGAAGAAAAATATGATTATTTCTGCACTGACCGCAATTATAGTGCTGGTCATAGATCAGATAACCAAAGTAAAGGCAGCCACGGACCTTGCGCTCAATGGCGATATCAAGGTATGGGAAGGTGTGCTGCACTTTACCTATGTGGAAAACCGCGGCGCAGCTTTTGGCATGATGCAGGGGGGCAAATGGTTTTTCCTTATCGTTACCGTTGCTGCGGTAGCGGGTATGGTATGGTTTCTTATCAAGGAAAGAAAGACTATGCATTTCCTCATGAAGTTTTCCATGTGCCTGCTGCTTTCCGGTGCCGTAGGCAATCTTATTGACAGGGTGGCGCTGGGATTTGTAAGGGACATGATCTATGTTGCGGCAATAAACTTCCCCGTATTCAATGTGGCAGATATGGCGGTATGCGTGGGCTGCGGATTGCTGATTCTGGATATTTTATTCTTCAAGGGGAAAGCATACCTTGCCGATGATAAAAAGCCTGAGGCGGGAGAGGAGCAGTAATGATAGGCCCTGAGG
Source organism: Clostridia bacterium (assembly GCA_045592165.1). Lineage (GTDB taxonomy): Bacteria > Bacillota > Clostridia > Christensenellales > CAG-138 > SFEL01. Next base: position 7,884 of record JAZNUG010000085.1, read on the forward strand.
ATATGACCGAGGATATCGGATTTGATTCGCCTGAGTATGTTAGCCTTACTGCAGACCAAGCAGGGGAGCGGCTGGATGTTTTCTGTGCCAGGGCCGGGGATATGACCCGTTCTGCCGCACAGCGCATGATAAGCGAGGGCGACATTCAGCTGAACGGCTCCATTGCAAAGGCAAACCAGAAGCTTAAAATAAACGATCAGGTAACGGTATTGCTGCGCCCTGCGGCGGAGGTGGATATAGTTCCTGAAAATATACCCATAGATATAGTTTACGAGGATGCTGATATCGCCGTTATAAACAAGCCAAAGGGCATGGTGGTGCATCCTGCGCCTGGCAATCCGAACGGTACGCTGGTAAATGCTTTAATGCACCATCTCAGCGGTCTTTCGGGTATAGGCGGTGAGCTGCGTCCCGGCATCGTTCACCGCATAGACAAGCTTACTTCGGGCCTTATAGTGGTGGCAAAAAACGATAATGCTCATACCTCCCTTGCAGCTCAGCTTAAGGAACATTCGGCCCGCCGCACCTATATTGCAATAGTGGACGGCAACATAAAAGAAGACTCAGGCACAGTGGATGCCCCAATAGGCCGCCATCCTGTGGACAGAAAGCGCATGGCGGTGGTAAAGGATGGCAGAGAAGCTGTTACTCACTGGCGTGTACTGGAGCGGTATGGAGTATATACCCTTATTGAGGCACGGCTTGAAACAGGCCGTACCCATCAGATAAGGGTACACATGGCCCATATAAAGCATCCGGTGTCGGGAGACGTGGTATATGGATCCGCAAAGCCGCGCCTTGGCCTTGAGGGACAGGCACTGCATGCCTGCAGGCTGGAGCTTACCCATCCCTCAACAGGGGACAGAATGACATTTAAGGCAGAGGTGCCTGATTATTTTACGCTTGCCCTTAAAAAGGCAGGACGCAGCGAACCTGAGGATATAGAAACCACACTTAGAAACGCATTCGGAGAGCAGTAAATGGCAAAGGAAGGCAAGGGCAAGGCGGGTACCATATTTACAGTTATTATGGTGCTGTGCTGCATAGGATTATACCTGTTGGGAACGGGCGGCAGCGATGAGATAGCTGTCACCTCGGATTCCTCTGCAACGCCTGCGCCTGCGGAGGACAAGCAGAGAGCGTACCCGTCCGCTGAGGTGTTTTTTGACAGAGCGGAGGAATACGGCCTTGCAGCAGAGGTGGCGGAGGGGGATAATGTGGGTTCCATGGCAAAGGCATATACCCTGAAGCGGAATGGCCTTGAAGACGGCGAGCTTGTGCTGTCCCTGAGAAACGGCGGCATTTGCGCTTTCACCCTGACTGTTCCTGCTGCGCCAAAGCCTGACGATTTAGCGAGCGATCCGTCGCCTGTGGAAATCTCCCTGTATGAACAGCGCATCACTGCATATGAGCTGGAAGCTGAATGGCTGAAGGATAATTTTACCGCCCTTGTAAGCGGTCTCGATATAACAGGGGAAGTTACCTATGGAGACATAACCTCCATGCTGTCCATCATAAGCCAGACCGTGCAGGACGGCAAGGACAGAGATATGAAGGCCGGGGACTTTGAGCATACCGTAAGCCGCATGGACGGCAAGGCATATATCACGGTAGCTATAAATGAATAATCAAGCCGAACTAATTAAAATATGCAGGTATTAAATTAAAACTTAATCAACATTTGATGGGTTTGTAATACTTTTGTGATGAAAAACGGTCTTGGGCGGGTTATAATATACTTGCAAGTGAGAAACAAGTTCCCTTTCAAAGGCAACATGAGTTTCGCGGCTCCCATGAGAATGGGATCCGTTTTTCGTTGAAAAATAAATGAATGACAATAGCTGGGGAAAACTCAAAGATGCATAAAATGGTATGCGGACCATAAATTATGCAAAAGAAAAATCAAAACTTAATTAACATTTGATGGGTTTGTAATACTTTTGTGATGAAAAGCGGCCTTGGGCGGGTTATAATATACTTGCAAGTGAGAAACAAGTTCCCTTTCAAGGCAACATGAGTTTCGCGGCTCCCATGAGAATGGGAGCCGTTTTTCGTTGCTTATAATTGTACAATGCATTAAAATATAGTGTAGAAACATACGGAGGTCGTTTGATGGACTTCATCGAAAGGTTTACCGAAGGAGCGCGCCGGGCCCTTGCCCTTGCTCAGGAAAGCGCAAAAGCCATGGGTCATAATTACGTGGGCAGCGAACATCTGCTGCTGGGTCTCATCCGCGAGGAGGATGGGGCTGCTTCCCGTGCCCTTGCCCAGTTTGGCATATCTGCCGAAGAAGTGACCCGCAGGGCAGAGGAACTGGTGGGAAACGGTGATTATCATTTTACCGATACCTTCGGCAACACTCCCCGCACCAAGAAGATACTTGAGCTTAGCCTTTATGAGGCAAAGTCATTAAAAAACAGCTATATAGGCACAGAGCATATTCTGCTTGCTATTCTCAGGGAAAGGGATTGCGTTGCTGTCAGCATTCTTGCAGATCTGGGCGTGGATTTTACCCTGCTTAACCAAATGCTGGCGGGAACTACCCGCAAGGCAGAAAAAGGAGCAAGTGAAAAGCTCTCCAATACTCCGGTGTTGGATCAATACGGTAAAGATCTTACCCGCCTTGCAGGAAACGGTGAACTTGACCCTGTTATAGGCCGCGAGCAGGAGATTCAGCGGGTGGTGCAGATACTTTCCCGCCGAACCAAGAACAATCCTGTGCTTATAGGCGATCCCGGCGTGGGCAAGAGCGCAATAATCGAAGGATTGGCTCAGCGTATTGCAGGGGGAGATATACCCGAACTGCTTAAGAATAAACGCGTTGTCACTCTCGAACTTGGCGGAATGCTTGCCGGCACAAAATACCGCGGCGAGTTTGAGGAGCGTATTAAATCCGCAATAGACGAGCTTATAGAGAACAAAAATACCATCCTTTTCATAGATGAACTTCATACCATAGTGGGTGCGGGTGCTTCAGAGGGCAGTATTGATGCATCAAACATAATGAAACCCGCCCTTGCGAGAGGACAGATTCAGGTGGTTGGTGCTACCACCCCTGATGAATACCGCAAATATATAGAAAAGGACGGCGCTCTTGAAAGGCGCTTTCAGCCGGTGTCTGTAGGCGAACCCAGCCGTGAAGAGGCAGTGGAGATACTCTTTGGTCTCAGAGACCGCTATGAGGCGCATCATAAGGCTGCCATTACCGATGAAGCAATAAAGGCTGCAGTGGACCTTTCAGATAGGTATATATCAGACAGATTCCTGCCGGATAAAGCCATTGACCTTATGGATGAAGCGGCAAGCCGTGTACGTCTGGCGGCATATGTATCCCCACCTGATATGCGGGCGCTGGAGGATAAGCTTACTGCCCTTCTTAAGGAAAAGGAAGAGGCGGTAAACAACCAGAACTTCGAGCGGGCCGCAGCAATAAGGGATGAGGAACGCTCCCTCAGGGATGAGATGACCGCCCGCAAGGCGGACTGGGAGCGCAGCCGGGACGGCACGCAATGTGTGGTAACAGAGCATGACATAGCCGAGGTTGTAAACGCATGGACAGGTATACCCGTAAAGCGGCTGACAGAGGATGAGAGCGAGAAACTGCTGTCCCTTGAGCAGACGCTTCACAATCGCGTGGTAGGGCAGGAGGAGGCGGTTTCCGCTGTTGCAAGGGCCATACGCAGGGCCAGGGCTGGGCTTAAGGATCCACGCAGACCTATAGGTTCATATCTGTTCCTGGGCCCTACAGGCGTGGGAAAAACAGAGCTTTCCAAGGCGCTTGCCGAGGTTATGTTTGACCGCGAGGATGCCATGGTACGGCTGGATATGTCGGAATACATGGAGCCTCACAGCGTAAGCAAGCTGATGGGATCCCCTCCGGGTTATGTGGGCTATGATGACGGCGGACAGCTTACCGAACGTGTAAGAAGAAAGCCATATACAGTAGTGTTGCTGGATGAAATAGAAAAGGCTCATCCCGATGTATTCAACATTCTTCTGCAGGTGCTGGAGGATGGGCGCCTTGCGGATTCAAAGGGCAGGGCGGTGGATTTCCGCAATACGATAATCATAATGACTTCCAATGTGGGCGCAGCAAATGTGGGTAAACACAAGGCCGTGGGTTTCGGTGCGGAAAATCCTGCCCTTACCTATGAGCGCATGCGGGAAGGAATGATGGCAGAGCTTAAAAAGACTTTCTCTCCTGAATTTATAAACAGGGTGGATGAGATAATTATATTCCATCAGCTGGAAAGGGAGCAGACACGCGAAATAGTTCGCCTTATGCTCAAGGGCGTTGCCGAGAGATTGGCGGAGCGGGGCATAAAGCTTACCGTAACTGATGAGGCGGAGGAAAGGCTGGCCGTTGACGGCTTTGATCCTGTGTATGGCGCAAGACCGCTGCGCAGGGCAATACAGCATCAGGTTGAGGACAGCCTCAGCGAAGAACTTCTGGCAGGACGTATACGTTTAGGCGATAGTGTACAGGCCTGTGTGGAAGGGGATAAGCTTGTATTTAAAAAGATATAACGGCATGGAAAAGGGCGGTATCACTGGCGTGATACTGCCTTTTTCGGCATAATTAACAATTTGTTAAACGGCATGGTGGTTACATATTTCGCCGGGTAATGGTAGAATATACTCGTAATCTTTTGAACCGGGACGAGGTATCATGACGGCTTTTGTCAAAAAGGTAATTGCCATAATCATCACAGCGGCGGCGCTGCTTCAGTGCGGCGTTGCTTTTGCTGCGCCCGATGATTTTGTCCCGGAGGATATTATTGCAAACGGTGCAGAGAGCATTTCTGATGCTGAACTGATGGATAGTGAGTTTAACTTATCAGCATATTCTTTGGCAGGGGTTGTCATAGGTATAGATCCCGGACATCAGCTGAATGAGGATACTGTACAGGAGCAGGTATATCCCGATAATGCAGAATTGACAAAGGACCGCATGAGTCCCGGCGGATTCGGCGTGTGCTCCGGCGCAGCGGAATACGAGATAACCCTTGACATATCATTAAGGCTTGCCAAGCTGCTGAGGGCAGCAGGGGCAGACGTTGTTATGACCCGCAGCACCAATGACGTGAACATATCCAATATAGAGCGGGCTCAGCTTATGAATCAATCCGGCGCGGATTTCTGGATAAGGGTGCATTGCAACAGCTCCCACAGTCAGCGTACCAATGGTGCATTGGTTATTGCTCCTGATAAGGAAATGGAAATACATGATAAAAGCGCAGAACTGGCAGAGCATGTGCTTGAGAATTTCTGTGCTTCAACAGGCGCTGTATGCAAGGGCGTGAGTTATACTTCCACCCAGACAGGCTTTAACTGGTCTGAAATTCCTGTTATAACCATCGAAATGGGCTATCTTACAAATCCCCGCGAGGATGTGCTGCTTTGCAGAGATTTTTACCGCAACAGCTGTGCACAGGGTATATTTGCCGGAATCGCCGCATATTGTGCAGGGGAGGATGAGGCATGAAAAAGCTTGCTATACTCCTTGTGACGGCAATTCTGCTGTTTTCTTTCTGCGGCTGTGTGTGGTTTATGGAGCAGCCCGAGGAAGAACAGAAGACAAACACCGTATATGAACCGGTGGAGGATATAATCGAGGCTACGCCAGAGCCTGAAACTCCGCAAAACCCCGTTTCTGCATTTTATGCCGATTATTACAATGCCTGCGGGGCAATGGAAGAACTTTTTCAGAGCCGCCTTGAGAGCGATGTTTCAAAAGAAGCCGCAGATACCCTTATATACCTTGCCGAGCATGCACTGAAGGTATCCGAGGGCAAGGTTACATTCGGATGGTTGCTGTCCACCGATACAGAAGGCAGTTTTTCCTCAGCGGTATCCGGCGCGGCAGAAGGCAGCGGCACAATAACCGCAGGCATAGAACCGCCAGCCGCAGAAGACGAAGAAATGGAACTTACTCCGCTGATGCCCATGGAAACGCCAAAGGCATCACCCCAGCCTGAAGAAGACGGGGAAAGTCTGGAATACACACTGAATTTTCAGTTTGGCTCCGGAGATTCCTTAAGCGGCACCCTGACAGCGGATTGCCTTGAATACGGGCATAATACAGATGATGGCTTTTCCGTTGAAATCATTGCGGAAGATAATGTGTGGGAATCCAGGGTAATCCATGGCGATGGCCTGACCACAATACTCAGGTGCGACATTGAGGGGCTGCATTTCTCTGTGATAAAATCTGCTGAAACTGCAGAAAACCTGAATATATATAACTGGACGAGCGACAGTGCAGGAGCAAGGCGGATATAACTCCGCCTTTTGTTTAAAGCGAATCGACTAAAAAAAGGGGGGCGGTTTTATTATGATTGCCGTCAGAGAACTGACCATTACTTCCTTGATACTGAGGATATTGCTTTCCATAGTATTGGGAGGGGCCATAGGCCTTGAACGCGGCATGAAAAACAGAGCTGCAGGTCTGAGAACATATATGCTGGTATGCATGGGAGCATGCATAGTGATGGTGACCAATCAGTATATCTATCAGGCGTATGGCACAGGCGATCCGGTTCGCATGGGCGCTCAGGTGGTAAGCGGCATAGGCTTTCTTGGGGCGGGCAGCATAATAGTTACTGCCAGAAATCAGATAAAGGGCCTTACCACTGCCGCAGGATTGTGGGCAGGCGCATGTGTGGGGCTTGCGGTGGGAATAGGATTATATGAGGTGGCGCTGCTGGGCACGGCAAGCATATTTATAATACTCACCCTGATGCATAATGTGGATGATAAGCTTCGGCACAGTTCCAGGCGGCTTGACGTATATGTGGAGCTTAAAAAAGGTGTTCCCATCAGCGCATTTTTCGATTTTATCCGCACCCATGATATAGAGCACAGCAATCTGCAGATGGATGCAGACGGGGCATATACCGCAGGAGCCATAGCCTTTAGCGTAACCCTGAAGTCAACAGGAGAATACAAGCATGACGATATGCTGAAGGAGCTTGCAAGCCTGGAAGAAACTGCATATGTAGAATCGCTGTAAAACTGAAAATACAAACATAGAAAAAGCCCCGACTCGTATTGAGCGGGGCTTTTATGTATGCTTTTAATTATGCCCTGTTGGCGGAAGTCCTCTTGATAACTGCCAGAGTTGCGAGCATCAGAACGATGGCGATGGGCAGGCAGATCCATGCATTGCGGACGAAACCGGCAATGATGTAGGATACGAAGGATACAGCGGCAACGGTCAGGGCGTAGGGCAGCTGAGTGGATACGTGTACAACGTGATCGCACTGGCCGCCGGCAGAAGCCATGATGGTGGTGTCGGAGATGGGGGAGCAGTGGTCACCGCATACAGCACCGGCCATGCAGGCAGATACACAGATAACGCCCAGAGGATCGGTGAGGGGGAATACTGCCAGAGTGATGGGGATCAGGATGCCGAAGGTACCCCAGCTGGTGCCGGTAGCAAATGCCAGGAAGCAGCCGATAACGAATACGATGGCGGGCAGGAAGGACTTGAAGCCTGCGGCGGAGCTGTTAACGAGAGCAGCAACATAATCGCCGGCACCGAGAGAGTCGGTCATGGCCTTGAGAGCCCATGCGAAGGAGAGAATCAGGATAGCGGGAACCATTGCCTTGAAGCCTTCGGGTACGCAGCCCATCAGCTCGTCGAAGCTCATCAGCTTGCGGCAGAGGTAGTAAATGAGGGTGAATACCAGAGCAAAGGCGGAGCCCAGCATCAGGCCTACGGAAGCATCGCACCAGGAGAAGGCGGTTACGAAGTCCATGTAGCAGCCGCTGTCAACGGTGAAGAAGCCGCCGGAGTACAGCATGCCGACTATGCAGCAGATGATAAGGAATACAACGGGAAGTACCAGGTCGATAACGCGGCCCTTGGGGTTGAACTCTTCGTCAGAAGCGTTGGCGTAGGGATTGCTGCCGGAGAACAGGTCGCCGTTGTCGATGGCGTTGCGCTCATACTTGCTCATGGGGCCAAAGTCGGCCTTCATGATAACCAGGCCAACCATCATAACGATGGTGAGGATGGCGTAGAAGTTGTAAGGAATAGCGTTGATGAAGAGGGTGAGGCCGGAGCCTTCCTCAACATAGGAAGATACTGCAGCTGCCCAGGAAGATATGGGAGCTATGATGCAGATAGGAGCTGCGGTAGCGTCGATAAGGTAGGACAGCTTTGCGCGGGATACGTTATGCTTGTCGGTAAGGGGACGCA
>JAZNUG010000086.1:0-3265 GCA_045592165.1 Clostridia bacterium
GTATTCCACCGCGCCGTAGGTTTCGCTGTCCGGGTTCCATTTCGTATTTTCTGCGGAATGCTGTATCAGGTCAACGTCAAGCTTCAGCGTACCCCGCGGAACACGCATCACCTCAAGCAGCTCCTGACCGTCTCTGCTGTAAACATCATTGGAAACCTTGCTTCCCCGCATTGACTCGGTCTGCTCCGTCCCGTTTCCGCTCAAGGTTATGCCGTAATGGGAAAGCTCCAGCAGCGAAGTATCATTGTCCCTATACGGCTCGATAGCTAACTTTCCGGCTCGCCATGCATGCTCACCCGTTGCAGGTGCAGGGGTGGGAGTGGGAGCAGGCGTAGGCTGCAGCAACGATACATGTAGCGGCGTATCCTGCACAAGCTCCGCAGATGCAAGGTCTATTCCACTGAGGTTTGCCAGCTCGCGCAGCAGCTCCCTTATTCCGCTGCCGCTTGTGCCGTATTCCTCAAGGAGGGGCTTTTTAAGGCCTGACCAGTGTTTTTCTGCATCCTCGCGGGAGATAACGTCACCCACTGCGGTGGCAAGAAGGTGCTCATGCTCTTTGTCCAGATATGTGTTGTATGTGATGTAGTCGGAATTGCCGATATTTATCTCATACAGATTCGGCACGGCGGCAAACAGCAACGCGCCATACATATGGCAAAGGTCATTGCTGCAATATTCATCGGGGGTTTCGTCGGTATAACCAAGGTAATCCATCACTGCTCCGCCTGCGCCGGCAAGGCGCAAGCCGAGGGTTTGGAACAAAGCTTCGCTTTCTTCCAGCCAGCCCTCACCCGGTATGGCAGTAAAGCCCTTTGCTGCTATCTCATCTGCCAGAGGGTACAGCCTGAGAATGGCATCACGGAAGGATTCCTTCTCGTTTTCGCCCATCTGCTCATAGTACAGGCCGTTATCATAGTTTTGGGCTATGCGTTTGCCCGCTTCCGTCATAGAATAGTTACTTATTTGGGAACCGTCGATGGAGTTAATATACAGCTGTTCGTTGGCAATATAACCTTCACCATGGTCAATTGCAAATTCAACTATCCATGTGGGAAGCAGGTATCCTGTATAAGATTCAAACTCACTTTGCACAACACAGTTGGAAAGCAGGATATTCTTAATTGCCAATGTGCATTCGGAGGGATAATTATCCTTGGTGGCAATAGCTATCTCCTCGATTGCCGCCTTTATGCTATCCTTTGCTTCCGTGAAAGTAAGCGGTGGATGAGTATCGGTAATGGTTGAAACAGGCTGTGAGGGGTCATGCCAGGAGAAAGAAACAATGCCGGTTTCGTCCACAAAAATTAGTAACAACTCTTTTTGCAGAGGCTCATGCCTGTTTTCAAAGTCAGTAAAAACGGCCCGTGAGGACAAGAACGGTATGGGTGTCCTGTCTCCGTCACACCGCATATACCTTAGATACCAGCCCTCGGTCAAAGTATTGTTGGAAGGATCAAGCATTCTTGCCTTTTCAATATGGGACAAGCCCATATTGAATATGCCTATTTCATCCATTACATTTTGAACTTCCTGAATGGCATCCTCCCGGGATATCTTTACGTTGTCCAGAGTGGTTCCTTTAGGCTCGCCGGGGTATGCACTTCCCGCAATGACTACATCTTCTGTTTGTATTATATAGTCTCCTCTAATAGCATAAGCGGATATGGTTGTACGGTTTACCCCTGAGTTAATTTCCCATTCATTCCCGTTTTCATCCTTGCATGTGTATTTCGCCATTGGACTGATTTTGGATTCTATGGGGCGGTTTTTCTCATAATACTCTTGGGAAATATAGCCATTCTCAAGATATTCTTCCGAATAAGCCTCTACCAGCTTTATATCAGAAACGCCGCCTATTACAGCTTCTGCAATTCTGCCAAGTTTTCCCGGTGTAAAGTTATAATACTCCATTTTGTAAACAGGATAGTTTACATACAGGGGAATATCCATCACCGCATCCACGCTCACAGGCAGCCAGCCGCCTGCGGTGTAGGTTTCCTTCCACACCTCGGTTTTCACTTCGTCCAGATTTACCTCAGGTGTGTTTTCGGGCTCAACAGCTTCTGCTGTTTCTTCGTGCACTTCTTCCGCTTCAACAGGCGCGCTCTGACAGGCCGTAGTAAAGCAGCCCACCAGCATTATAACCGCAAGCATCAGCGCCGCAGCTCTGCCTAGGAAGGTGGTGCGCTCCCGCATGAATGCACCCTTCATGCGGCGCTTTGCCATGCGGCGGGAGCTTGCCTGGCTCATGCCCAGCTGTGGGCGGGTGGCGTAGGAAAACAGCTCCAGTATGGCGGTGAGATAGCCTCGCTTCTGCTCCTTGCCCACAAAGGCGATAACCTCCGCGTCGCAGGCGGTTTCCATGTCGGCCCGCATCTCCGCAAAGCCAATGTGCACCGCAGGATTGAACCAGTAGATTATACGAAGTGCCGTCAAAAGCGCGGTCATGTAGTGATCGCGGCGCTTCTTGTGGGTCAGCTCGTGAAGAAATGCATAGCGCAGCTTTTCCTCGTCACCGTCCATGGACGCAGGCAGCAGCAGTACAGGGTATGTGAAGAAAGCTATGCCGGGGGATATGGCCCTGTCCACCGCCCACATGGTGATGGGCTTCACTGTGTGGGGGGCGCAGCATTCATCGTATATGGCGTATACTCTGGGGGATACGGAGGTGGTGTGCCGCTGCATATCCTCGTAAAAGCGCAGCTTCACTATCATCATCCACAGGCCGAAGACACGCGCCCCTGCTGCCCACGTCCAGAATGCGGCAATTCGCCAGCGAATATTGAACACAGGCTCCTTTACCTCAGGAATCGAAACCACGGTGCTTTCAGGTATTTCCTGAGAAATAGCAGGAGTAAACTCTTCCCCGTGAGTATCAATGTCGGGCTGAACAGGAGCAACATCTGTTACAGGTGACATATTTACAGCGGGGAATTCGCTAATAACAGGGCTGTCAAATATGCTTTCCTCCTGTACCACAGGGGCGGACCGCTCCGGCAGCAGGCTTTCCACATGGAAGCCGCTTTCGATGGTGACGGGCAGCATCAGCCGCAGCACCAGCAGCAGCCACATCGCATACTGAACTTTTGGCGAGATGCGTTTTTTGAACGCCGCCCTAAACAGCAGTATGAATGCGGTGATTACAGCAGAATAAAGGCTGATTTCAATGAGGATATCAACTGTTCTTTCCATCCTGCTCCTCCTTCAGCATCCGCTCCAGCATTTCCATAAGCTCCAGCCTGTCTCCCTTGGAAAGGTCTCCCTC
>JAZNUG010000087.1:0-1882 GCA_045592165.1 Clostridia bacterium
TGGTGGTGATGATGCTCGCTTTCCGCCTTAAGGTGGGCCAATTCCTCGTCAAGGGTATCACGGCGCTCCATGGCGGTGAGTATCTGCTGGCCGGTCAGCTCATCCCAGGGGGTGGTGATGAGGGTGGCCTCGGCGTTGTGCTCACGGATGAGGGCAACGGTTGCGGTGAGCTTGTCCTCGGACATGCCGCCGGTGCGGGAGAGGACGATGGAGTTTGCGTGCTCTATCTGGTCATTGAAAAACTCGCCGAAGTTCTTCATGTACATTTTGCACTTGTTGGCATCCACGATGGCGGTGAAGCTGTTGAGCTGCAGTTCATCTGAACCAACATCCTGCACAGCGCGGATAACATCGCTGAGCTTGCCCACGCCGGAGGGCTCAATGAGGATGCGGTCGGGAGCGTACTGCTCCAGCACCTTCTTGAGGGCCTCGCCGAAATCGCCCACAAGGCTGCAGCAGATGCAGCCTGAGTTCATTTCGGTAACCTGTATGCCCGCTTCCTCAAGGAAGCCGCCGTCAATGCCGATTTCACCGAATTCATTTTCTATAAGCACCAGCTTTTCCCCTTGGAAAGCCTCGGGGATGAGCTTTTTGATAAGGGTGGTCTTGCCTGCGCCCAGGAAGCCGGAAAAAATATCTACCTTTGTCATGGTTAATTGCATCTCTTTTCGTTGGATTTTTTTGCAGAGAGGGGGCAAAAGGCCATCCCTCCACAACATAATTATAGTCACAGGATGGGGGAGATACAAGGGGAGGGCGGCAAATTTCCCCAGCTGTTCACAGGGGAAGTTGTTTTTCGCCATAAATTATAAACAAATGGATAAGGGGGATGAAGCGGGCGAAAAATATGGTATAATACCCCTATGGAAAAGAGGGAGAGAAAACAGAATAAAAAGAAACGGTCTGTCTGGCTGTGGATTATATTGGGACTGCTCATTGCGGCGGTTTGTTTGTGGTTCTTTGTGTTTGATATTGCGCCGCTGCCAAAGGCGCTGGAGTCTGCACTGAACCCTGCGGAAGTTACTCCTGCGCCCACAGCCACCCCGGAGCCCACCTCCGAACCTACACCTGAGCCTACGATATACATCCCCAGGCCTGAGGTGAATGTTTACACCGCAAAGCTTACTCGTCAGGAATCCATAATGCAGGGCAGCCTGAGGGTACATTATTTAAACAACACCTCGGATACTGTATTTGCCGTGCCATTTCATCTGTATCCGAACAGTATCACTCCCGGCGTCCTTAAGGTGCAGGAGCTGTCACTTGACGGAAAAAAGGCATACTTTACCATTGAAGAGGATCTGCTCAATGTTCCCCTTGCGGTGGAGCTTGCCCCGGATGAGGACTGCGTGATATACATGGAATTCACCATTGATATGTACTTGGGAGATTACGGCAGGGACGGCAGGCTGCCGTACATTCTGCCTGCTGTGGGCGTGTACGAAAACGGCTGGCTGACGGATGCTCTCCCTGAGGATGTGACATATACCGCTCCTTCCACATACAGCGTGATCATTGAGGGAGATGCGGTTTGCAGCCTGCCCGAAAGTGCCCCCGGCCATTATTACGGGGAAAATATTCAGGGACTGACAGTTACATTAAAATAAAAATGAGGGCCGCGGATGCGGCTCTTTTTGTGTGGAAAAATACGGAATCCCTTCCATAAAATGCTCTTTATGCTGCATTGGAATAATCTTTTTTGCAGTGGAGATACTAAACCTTAAACACCGCATATGCGGAAACCATAAGGAGGAAATATCCACAGCATGAAGAAAAGAGTATCTTTGATGATTATTGCCATGGTTGTCCTTGGGATGATGGCGGCGGGATGCGGGGCCAAAGAGCCGGAGCCCGTGCCCAGCCCCTCCCCCACGAGCCTCCG
>JAZNUG010000088.1:0-13752 GCA_045592165.1 Clostridia bacterium
TGTAGAACCTTCAGTGTAAATCAGAGCACAAGTAAATACATTCCTGCGCGCTCACGCACACCGAAGGCATTAACGCTAAAAGAAACGGGGCAGCGGCGCTATTGCTCCGCCGCCCCGTGTTCTGCTGTTAATAATACCTATCAGTGATAGTTATTAAATTAGTAGTTGAGGTAACCCAGCTGGTATACCAGGTAGTTGTCGGTAACAACACCGGTACCGGGATCTTCGAAGGGATAGAGGGTAGCCTCAGTGCCGCAGTAGTTGCTCAGAATAGCAGCCAGAACGTCGGCATCGCAGTCGCCAGCCAGACCGGCCATCCACAGGAAGGCGTACTCGGTGCAAGCTACGGTGTTAGCGATGGAGGCGGGAACGGACCAGGTGGAGAAGTGACCGGTCAGACCAGCATCAGCAACATACTTGATGGAAGCATCGATGGTCTCCTGGATGCCGTTTACCAGGTCAGAGGGAGTCTCAAGACCGAAGGCACTGGGGAAGCCATGGTAGGGGCTGGGGCAGCAGGGCTGTACAAAGTAAGCGCCAGCATCGAAAACAGCCTCAATGAGGGGTACCTGCATGGAGCAGTTGGTGGAGAAGAAGGCAGTTTCCTTGCCGTACTTTTCAACCATCTTGGGTACGTCCTCGAGGATGAACATCTGAGCACCGGTGGTGCCAGCATCGCTGGTGGGATCGGGAGCGGTGGCGTCTACGAACTCGATGCCGAGCTCAGCGCACTTCTCAGCGATCTTGTCACGGCAGCCAGCCAGAGTTACCTGGGCCATGTGACGGGGGAAGCTGTAGTGTACGAAGGTCTTGCAGCCCATGTCATAGGCCTGCTGAGCCATGAAGGTACCCTTGCCTACTTCGTCAACGGAGATGGTGATGTCCGCACGGGTAGTGATGTCAACGGGGTTCTCCTGGGGAGTGCAGTAAGCTACGAACAGATCGTTAAGATCACGAACCTCAGCTACCTTGTCGATACCGGGGTTGGAACCGGGGCAAGCCTGGTTGATGATGATGGCCTTAACGTCGGGATCGGTGCCGTACTTGTTGATAACGGAGATGAACTGCTCCTGCTCGGCCATGAAGTTGTCGGGCATGGTGTCGTGGATAATACGATCGCTGCCGTACTTCTCTACCATAGCCTGGGCGGAACGGTATTCTTCTTCGTTCTGGGATACGGTGTTGGTGATGATGGCAATCTTGCCTTCGGTAGCGGCTACGGCGGCGTCAATGGAGCCCTGTACATCGTCGGGATTCCATACCAGCTCGGGAGCGGCTTCTTCAACAACTGCATCCTCAACGGGAGCGGCTTCCTCTACAGCAGGCTGTGCGCAAGCTGCGAAGGACAGTGCCAGTGCGAGAACCAGCATCAGAGAGATGAGCTTCTTCATTCTGTGTTTTCCTCCTTAAAAAGTTGCGTAGGGTTATAATTGATACATTATTGGCTTAATATATCTTACTCAGTTTAACAGCATACACTTTTATTGTCAAATAATCTTTTCAAAAAAGCTTGTTAAAGAGATATAAAGACGACATTATTTCACATAAAAACCTATATATGTGCTGGATTTTCCCATGAGGGGCATGATGTATGCTCCATCGAATGTTCACATTTATGCATACATTTTTTATGTATGTTTATTCACATACACGTTTGTTTATTTTTGTCTGTTGCTTTTACTCTTTTCCTATTTTCTTTTCAAGACACACAAGATCCACATTCGGTATGCCGCAGAACACGCAGGGAATTATCCCCGCTTCCCTGTAGCCCAGCTTCTTATACATTCTGCGTGCATTGAGGTTTATTGCATTGGTGTCTATCCTCAGTACGGTGCAGCCCATTCCCAGCGCCATGGCTTCGTATTCTGCCACAAACCTGCTGCCATAGCCTTTGCCCTGCTCGCAGGGAGATACTACCAGCGTATGCAGCACCAGCACCTGCTCAGCCTCCGCCTGATGCAGCCATTCCACCTCTGCATATGCCGGCATCTGCTCTTTGTTTATCTTGCCGGATGCCGCAATGATCCCATCTTTTTCCAGCACATACATCTCCCCTGCCTCAACGGCCTGCCGGGCAGTTTCCTCCGTGGGGTAAACACTGCGTATCCAGCCTATCTGCTTAGGCCCTGCTTCTTCCCCGGTATGTATCTGGTCGTATATCCTTGCTATCGCTGCAACATCCTGCGCATTTGCCAAGCGGAACATATCCATCCTCCTGTAATATGGGGTTTATCTGATTTTACATTATATTCTGCCTTATTTCCACGGAATTTTGAATGGGTGACATTATCACGGAATAAATGCCTCACTACAGGTATACTTACAGCATCAAATTCATCAAAGGAGACGCTTATGAGAAAGATACTCCCTCTGCTGCTGGCCCTGCTGATGTTTGCCGGCTGCAGCCCCATATACAGCTATACCCCCATATCAATGGATCAAGCCATCGCAATGATGGAAGAAAACACCGGCTACATCCTTCTGGATGTGCGCACCCCGGAAGAATTTGCGCAGATACGCATTCCCGGCGCAATTAATGTCCCAAACGAAATCATCGGCACAGAGGAAATCCCCCATCTGCCCGACAAGGACCGGCTTATACTGGTATACTGCCGCAGCGGCAACCGAAGCAAGCAGGCCTCTGAAAAGCTTGCGAACCTTGGATATTCAAATGTGTATGAGTTTGGTGGTATAATAGACTGGCCGGGAGAAACCGTATCCGGCTAATGATCAGCACAATAATGACAACGGAGGAAAATACAATGTCAGTTATTCATATTACAGAAGAAAACTTCCAGAGCGAAGTAATTGAAAGCAAAGTACCTGTCCTTATCGACTTCTGGGCAACCTGGTGTGCACCCTGCCGCATGATTGCTCCCCATCTCGAATCCGTGGCGGAAGAACGTCCCGATGTTAAGGTATGCAAGGTAAATATTGACGAGCACCCCGCCCTCGCCAATATGTTTCAGGTAATGAGCATCCCCCTGCTGGTGGTAATGAAGGACGGCAGGATAGTAAACAAATCCCTTGGCCTTATCCCCAAGGAGCGTATACTGGAGCTGCTGTAAAACAGAAAACACATATACAATGAGCGTATCAGCTGCAATGATACGCTCTTTTTTATTGCGTTGTATTTTGCTGTTTCCTATTGTATACTGTCATTGTGATACCAGGAAGTTTCTCCCTTCATTTTTCATCTCTGAGAGGATAATTCAACAATGAGAAAAATAGCTGTATGCGTACGGTATGTGTCAGGTATATATAAGGACAGAATCAACTGCGCCGCCAAAGAATACGGCTTTTACATCGATTATTTTGATTCCGCCAAAAGCCTTGCCCCCAGAATAGACGAATACGAAATACTATACGGAGATGTTGGCCCGGGCATTATAAAAAACGCCGCCAATCTCCGCTGGGTATGCAGTCCTAATGCAGGCGTGGAAAAATATCTGCCTGATGACGCAATGCCCAAGGGATGCATACTGTCCAATTCTTCCGGCGCATACGGCCCCACCATTGCGGAGCATATCGTTATGGTGCTGCTGATGCTGATGCGCCGCATGCCGGAATATCAGGCAATAATGCAGGACCGCAGCTGGCCGTATCTCGCTCCCATCCGCTCCATCATGGGCAGCAATATACTGCTGCTGGGCACCGGGGACATCGGCTCAAACACCGCCCGAAGGCTCAGCGCCCTGGGTGCAACCGTAACCGGCGTATGCCGCAGCGGCAAAAGCAGCGAACCCGCCTTCCATAAGGTTGTAAAGGTTGATGAGCTGGATGAACTGCTTCCCTATGCGGATGCCCTTATCCTGTCCCTCCCCTCCACGCCGGACACCATAGGCATGCTGAGCCGGGAGCGCATTGCAAAGCTCAGCCGCAAAGCCTTCGTAATAAACGTCGGCCGCGGCTCTGCCATCGATCAGGATGCACTGGTGCAGGCTCTGCAGACAGGCAGCATTGCAGGCGCCGCCCTGGACGTTATGACCCCTGAGCCCCTCCCCGCCGATCACCCTCTGTGGAGCTGTCCGAACACCATAATAACCCCCCATGTATCCGGCAATGATGCACTGGAAAGCACGCGGGATACGGATGTTTCCATGTTCCTCAGCGATCTCGCACTGTACGCCGCCGGCAAAGAACCCGCCCACATTGTAAACAGAAAAACCGGATACTAAATCCATCTTCAGGAGGTAAAATATGCTTATTCTTCACGTTACCTATACCGTAAAACCAGGCATGGCAAAGACCTTCCTTGCAGAACTGGAGCAGGATGCAGCCCCCAAGGTAAGGGCTGAGGACGGCAATTTCTGCTATGATTACTTTTATTCTTCCGCAGATGAAAACAAGATTCTGCTGGTGGAAAAATGGCGGGATGAGGCAGCCCTTGCAGCCCATATGGTTATCCCACACATGGATGACATACGGGCAATAAAGGAAAAGTACGTTGATGACACCAAACTGGAAAAATACACCGTAGAATAACCCATAAAATACACAAAAACCCTCCCAAAGCATTGCTTTGCGGAGGGTTTTGTTATGTTTTTATGTTTTATGCGGTCTCTGCGGGGGATATAACTTTTACCCTATGATATATCGCATAGGATACGCCTACGTTTATGATATCTGCTATTACCTGGGTCCACACTATTCCGCTTGCGCCAAAGAGGTGATTCATAAGGAACAGCAGAGGAATATTCAAACACAGCTGACGTATTGCCGCAAGATAAAAGGACACATTTCCTTTTTTTACCGACTGCATATAGTGAACCATATGGAAACTGAGGAACATAAAAGCCGGAGCAAAGCACCTTACCTTTAAAAACTCCGTGCCAAGACGCACTGTCTCCGGCTCGGCAATAAATGCGCGCATTATATCTCCGGCAAATATCCTGTACAGCAGCAGGCTCACAGCAGACACAATCAATCCATACACTCTTGCCGTAGAGAAGAAAGCCTTCATGCGCTCCCTGTTTCCGGAGGCGAAATTATATGCGATAAGGGGCGTCATACCCATACATATGCCAATGCAGATATTAAGCGGCAGCCGCTCCACCTTGAGCACTATGCCCATTGCCGCCAGCGCAATATCTCCATGTGAAGAAGCAAGGCGGTTTATTACCATATTGGTAAGATCGTACAGCATGATTGACGCCGCCGCCGGCACACCCACGGCAAACATGGCCCTGAGGGACTCCCTCCGTACCCGTTCTATGCACTTTGGCAGTTCCAGTATGCTGCTGCCCTGCAGTTTTTTGTATACTGTTACAAAATACATACAGGAAATCACATTTGACAGCATGGTTGCAATCGCCGCGCCCACCACCTCATATCCGTCCGGCATAAGCAGAAACATGAATATGGGGTCCAGTATAACGTTGAGTATGCCGCCCATACTGAGACCGAAGCCCGCCTTGCGGGAATAGCCCGCATTGCGCACCATTGAGCTCATTGTCTGGGAAAGCACAGTGGGAACGCCGCCTATTACCACAACAAAGAACAGATACTGCTTTGCGTATCCAACGGTATTGTCGCTTGCGCCCATGGTACGGAGCAGCGGCTCCATAAACACAAGGCACAGCAGTGAAAACAGCAGCGCAACGCCCCCCGCCATAACAAGGCTCAGCGAAGCCACCTTGCGTGCTTCCGTCTCATCCTTGCTGCCCATCAGCTGCACGGCCAGGGTGCCGCCTCCTGTTCCAAACAGGGCCGCAAGGGCCGTCATCATAAATACCAGCGTAAGCACCAGCGAAGATGCCGCCACCATATATGGATTATCCGTCTGCGCTATAAACCATGTATCCGCAATATTGTAAATCAGCGTTACCAGCTGACTTGCAATGGCAGGCATAGCCATCTTCATCAATGCGGAGGATACCGGCATCTCTTCAAACAGGTATTTGGTTTGCGGTGTCTTTTGCGGACTATTCATATGCCCATGCTCCTTTTGGGCCTTTTTTATTTTGCCTGCTTTATTATACCAGACTTTATTCCGATTGCACACTTTATAAAAATCATTGACAGGCCCATCTCATGTAATATTGTGATATAATTAGGAAAATCAAAGGGAGGACTGCCCATGGGTAAGGTTTTAGAGATATGTGTGGATTCCATCGCTTCCGCCCGTGCCGCAATAGCAGGAGGCGCTGACCGGCTGGAGTTATGCAGCGCGCTGTCTGTTGGCGGGCTTACACCGTATACTGCCCTTCTCAGGCAGATTCGCAGGGAATCCAACATACCTGTCCGCTGTCTCATACGGCACCGGCCGGGCGATTTTCTCTATACACCCGATGAAGCAGAGCTGCTCTGCATGCAGATTGCAGAGCTCAGGCAAGCCGGCGCAGACGGTTTTGTAATCGGCTGCCTTACCCCTGACGGAAACCTCCACAAGCCCTCCATGGAGCAGCTTATATCAGCCTGCGCAGACAGCGGCATTACTCTGCACAGATGCATAGATGTTTCCGCAGACCCCTGCCGCACCTACCTCGATGCAATGGAGCTGGGTATTGACACCGTCCTTACCAGCGGGGCGGCTCCCTCCTGCACGAAGGGTATGGATGTTATAAAACAGCTCATTGCCTTGCGGGATTTGCATAACGGCCCCGAAGTGCTGATAGGCTCAGGGGTAAATGCTTCCGTAATCACCCGCTTCCGCTCAGAAATCCCTTCGGCCCGCGCATTTCACATGAGCGGCAAAAAGGACATACAAAGCGATATGCTTTTCCGCAGGGAAGGCATACCCATGGGATTGCCCGGTCTGGATGAATGGCATACTCAACAGACGGATATTCTCTCGGTAGCAGCTGCACGAAAAGCGCTGGATGACTAGACAAAACATAAGGGATCAAACCGCATGGACAGACGTACGACAGACATGACAGCCGGAAGCCCCGCAAAGCATATTCTCAGCCTTGCCTTCCCGCTGATACTTACCAATATGGGGCAGCAGCTTTATATGATAGCGGACGGCGCCATCGTGGGCCGCGGCGTAGGGGTCAAGGCTCTTGCAGCCGTTGGCGCAACAGATTGGTGCTGCTGGCTTTTTCTGTGGACAATGGGCGGCCTTACCCAGGGTATTTCCACCTTTATTTCCCGCGCCTTCGGCGAGAAGAATTATCAGGAACTGAACCGAAATGTAGCTGCATCCGTCGTGCTCTGTGCCATTGTGGGCACCTTTCTGACAATCGTCGGCTTTGCTTCCGCCAGGCCGCTGCTGCAGCTTCTGCACACCCCCGCAGATATCCTTCCCGTAGCAACCGCATACCTTACCACCATGCTTACCGGCACCCTGTTTGTAATGGGCTACAATATGTCCGCATCCATACTCCGGGCATTGGGCGACGGCAAAACGCCCCTTAAAGCCATGGTCATTGCAGGCTTGCTTAATCTGGGACTGGATTGCCTGTTTGTGTTTGTCTTTGATTGGGGCATAGTAGGCGCTGCGCTGGCTTCCGTAATAGCGCAAACCGTCTCTTTTCTGTATTGCCTTACAGTTATATCAAAGATCGACTTTATACGCCTCAGCAAGGATGCCTGGCAGCTTGGAAACGGCAAACTGAAAAGCATGTTTATGTTTGGCCTTCCCATTGCTCTGCAATACGTGGTTATCACACTGGGCGGCATAATATTACAGTCCAGCATAAATCTGCAGGGCAGCATCTTCATTGCCGGATATACCGCAACCAATAAGCTGTACGGCCTGCTTGAGTGCTTTGCCATGTCGCTCGGCCTTGCCAGCTGCACCTTTATAGCACAGAATTACGGCGCCGGCCTGTATTCCCGCGTAAAGCAGGGCGTTTCGGCCTCCGTAAAAATCGTTTCGGTTATGGCTCTGATCGTTACAGGAATATCCATAGCTACCCGTTGGCATATCCTGAGGGTATTTATCGATATAAACGAAGCAGGTGGATGGGAAGCCCTTGAGATAGCAGTCCGCTACCTTGTCATCATGGCACTTTGCTTTATTATTCTCCATATACTGCATGTATTCAGAAACACCCTTCAGGCCATGGGCATATCATTCTGGCCCATGATGTCCGGCTTCGCCGAATTTGCCGCCCGTGTTATCATGGCCAAGGTGATCATAAATCACATAGGTACCGACGCACTTTTCATATCCGAGCCTGCCGCATGGTTCAGCGCACTGCTGTGCGTCATGCTGCCATATTTCTTTTATAAGGGCAGGCTGCTGCCGGATGAGCCGCAGCAATGAATTGCATAAAACAAAACAGAGCTGGCCGATGCAAAACCGGTCAGCTCTTTGATTATTGAATAATTGGCTTTTGAAGCTTTATTCCCACTCGATAGTGCCGATGGGCTTGGGAGTGAGGTCGTAGAGAACGCGGTTGATACCCTCTACCTCGTGGGTAATACGATCGGTGATGAGGTGGAGTACCGCATAGGGGATCTCCTCGATGGTGGCAGACATGGCATCGGAGCTGTTGACCGCACGGATGATGGGGGGCCAGCCTTCATATCGCTTGCGGTCCCTTACGCCTACGCTCTTGGTATCAGGTACAGCGATGAAGTACTGCCATACCTTGCCTGCAAGACCTGCATTGTCAAACTCCTCGCGGAGGATGGCATCTGCCTCACGCAGAGCATGGAGACGGTCGCGGGTGATGGCACCGAGGCATCTTACGCCAAGGCCGGGGCCGGGGAAGGGCTGACGGTATACCATGTTATCGGGCAGACCAAGAGCGGAGCCAACCATGCGAACTTCGTCCTTATAAAGCAGCTTAACCGGCTCTACCAGCTCAAACTGCATATCTTCAGGCAGACCGCCCACGTTGTGATGGGCCTTTACGCCGTCGCTTTCCAGAATGTCGGGATAGATAGTTCCCTGAGCAAGGAAGGAAATGCCTTCAAGCTTACTGGCTTCTTCATCAAATACCTTGATAAACTCGCCGCCGATGATCTTGCGCTTTTTCTCAGGCTCGGATACGCCTGCAAGAAGATCCAGGAAGCGATCTGTGGCATCCACATAGATAAGGTTGGAATCCAGTTCCTTACCGAACACTTCGATAACCTGCTCGGATTCGCCCTTACGCATCAGGCCGTGATTTACATGCACGCAAACCAGCTGCTTGCCGATTGCCTTTATCAGCAGCGCAGCTACAACGGAACTGTCAACGCCGCCGGAAAGAGCCAGCAGCACCTTTTTGTCGCCTACCTGCGCACGAACAGCCTCAACCTGCTCTGCAATAAATGCATCTGCAAGGGCCTTAGTGTTTATACGCTGCATATCCTGGGGTCTTACATTGTTTTCCATCAATTTGCCTCCACAAAATTCGCAAGATTATAAGTTATTATACCCCTCATTTTTTCCCTGTGCAATATTCTCATACATCAATTGATGCTATATCTGTATCCGCTCTGCTTATAACATCCGCACAGAATATTCCGGTCCGCTATCCCAGCAGAAAATCCGTGGCCAGCATTACGCAGAAGCCTGCAAGCAGCGCATATGTTGCCGCCCGCTCGCAGCCATGGGCATGGGTCTCCGGAATCATTTCATCGCTTACCACGTATATCATGGTACCGCCCGCAAATGCCAGGGCAAAGGGCAGCAGAGCCGTGGACACGGTCACCGCAAAATAGCCGATAAATGTGCCCACCACCTCGATAAGACCGGTGGCTGCAGCGCAGAAGAAGGTGCGCTTTGGGGATATACCCGACGCCAGCATGGGCCCTATTATAACCATGCCTTCCGGGATATTCTGCAAGGCTATACCGCCTGCAACGGTAAGGGCTTCCGCCACATTGCCCGAGCCAAAGCTGACGCCCGCGGCAATACCCTCAGGCAGATTATGTATTGCTATAGCAAGAACAAACAGCAGCACCTTGTCCAGCTTTTCCGTGCCGTCGGGATGATTTTCCGGCTCTATTCCGCTGAGCTTATGCAGATGGGGAATCAGCCTGTCAAAAAGATTAAGGCACAATGCGCCGCAGAATATGCCGGCAATTGTGGTAATCAGGGCAAAATTACCGCCATATTCCAGCGAAGGAATCACAAGGCCGATTACCGCCGCCGCGAGCATAACGCCTGCCGCAAAGGACAGCACGATATCGCTGAAACGATGGGAAAAGCCCTTGAACACAAAGCCCATCACGCTGCCGATGACAGTTGCTCCGCCCACGCCGAGGGCGGTAAGAAGTACCAGTTGCATTTATATCCTCCATGGGTAAGTCCGTTATTTTCATATAGATGATAGCACATATCCCGCCAAATGATAATACGGATAAGCTCATATCTTCATAATACATTCTTTCACGCCCATTGTCCGGGAAATATCACGGTATATCCTTTTCTTTATTTTTGTGTTATCATATGATTCATTCCGCATTATGTGCGTAATAATCAAACCAAAGGAGTCATCTGTACGCATGAGCGTTACCGCTGTATTGTTCGACCTGGACGGCACTCTGCTCCCCATGGATCAGGACGGCTTCACCAAGTCCTATTTTGGAAACCTTGCCGCAAAGGCCTCCACCAGAGGATATGAACCCAAATCCCTCATAGACACCGTTTGGGCAGGCACCGACGCAATGATAAAAAATACCGGTGAAAAAACAAACGAAGCAGTGTTCTGGGATTTTTTCTCCGCAAAGTACGGCACAAACGCCCTTGATGACATACCCTTCTTCGATGAATTCTACCGCACGGATTTTCAGAAGGCCAAAGAACTGTGCGGCTTTGCGCCGGAAGCGGCAGAAACAGTGCACAATCTGAAACGGCGCGGATTCAGGGTGATACTTGCGACCAATCCCCTCTTCCCTGCCATCGCCACCCAGAGCCGCATACGCTGGGCAGGCCTTGAGCCGGAGGATTTCGAGCTGTACACCACCTATGAAAACTCTCGTCACTGCAAGCCCAATCCGGAATATTACAGGGATATTCTTTCCGACCTTGACCTTAAGGCAGAGGAATGCGTAATGGTGGGCAATGACGTTGGCGAGGACATGATAGCCGCACAGCTTGGCATGAAGGTATTTTTGCTGACGGATTGCCTTATCAACAGAAAAAATGAGGATATCCAAAAATATCCCCACGGCAGCTTTAAGGAACTGGCAGACTTTTTGAACTGTCTTGATTGATACATTAAAACATCGTGACAGCAGACACAAACCCGTGTCTGCTGTTTTTTGCAAAGCAAAAAGGCAGGCGCTGCCTGCCTTAAATGTGCTTTTTGCAATTATCTGTGCAGAGGACGCATACCCCTTACACGCTTTGCATACTCCAGAGGAACGCTTATGCGTACCACGGCGGTATTGTGGGCGTTCTTACGCATCATTACGTTTTCAACCTTGCCGTCGCAAACCTTGCAGCCCTCGTTATCGCGGGCTTCCACCGCCATGCCAACCTCGGGCAGGGGAAGGTATTCGTAGGGGAAATCCACCGTGGCAAGGCCAGGGGCGAATTCTTCATCCAGCAGGAAGCATGCCTGACCGGGACATGCGGCAACGCAAAGGCCGCAGCCGGTGCACTTTTCCGGAGTAAGGGAAGGGCAAGCGGTTATGTCCTCGCCGATGAATATAGCTCCGGTGGGGCAGGCGTGGGTGCAGGGATTGCAGGGAATATTCTGGGGACAATCCACCATTATCTTACGCATAGACTATTCCTCCTCTTTACCTTTGCAGGAGCAGAAGGCATCTTCGGTTTCTGCGATGAGCCCCAGCTTTACGGGGGTTACAGGCAAACGGATGCTGCCGGGCAGATACCTGTCCACAGGCTGAGAATAATACTCGGACAGCATTCTCGCGATCATCTTGCGGCAGGTGCGTCCCTGACAGAAACCCATGCCGGCACGGGTGCGCTTCTTGATGGAATCCAGAGAGTTTGCACCCTCTCTCATGGCCTGAAGTATCTCTTCCTTGGATACTTCTTCACAACGGCAAACAACTTCCCTTGGGGTTTTTACTTCATGCTGTTCCATACGGCCTCCTTAGCAAGCCTTCTGCGTTCGCCGAAAGGACCGGTGCGCAGAGTGTTGAGCCTGTTGAGTATAATCTGCCGAGCTTCGGCATATTCGTCATCGGTAAGATAGCCCAGCCTGTATGCGGCGCAGGTGCCTGCAAGACGGCCCTCGTCAAGGGCAGTGCTGGCTTCTTCGATGCCGGCGGCATCGCCTGCTACGAGTATGCGCTCCTCGCTTGTTTCAAGGTCTGCGGTATGGGCAGGTATCACGCCGCCCAAAGGTGCGGAATTGATAAGCCTGCAGCCGCTTACGTCGGCGATTTCTATTCTGGGGGTAAGGCCTACCGCCAGGGCAACCGTATCGCACTCGATGGTTTCTTCGGTGCCGGGGATGGGGCAGAACTTTTCATCCAGCTTTGCAATAACAACACGCTCAACGCATCCGTCGCCTTCAGCCCTGAGCACGGTGTGGGAGGTGAGAACGGGAACGCCTGCCCTCTTTACCTTGGCGGCGTGCACCGCGTATCCGTTTATCCTGGGAGCAGCTTCAAGTATGCAGGCAACATCTGCGCCGGCCTGAAGCAGCTGATATGTAACTATGAGACCGACGTTGCCGGAGCCCACAACCACGAACCTGTTGCCGGGCAGCACGTGCTGTACGTTCATGAAGGTCTGGGCTGCGCCTGCGGTGATAACGCCGGGCAGTGTGCATCCGGGGAAGCTCAGCGCGTTTTCGGATGCGCCGGTTGCAAGAACTATGCGCTTTGCATTGAAATGCCAGCTCTGCTCCTCATTGGTGGCAGCAACGCTGCCATCGGGATATATACCCCAAACGCGGGTATTAAGGCGGGTTTCCACGCCAAGGCTTGCAGCCTCATCCAGCAGCATCTGGCCTATAGCGAAACCGCGGGTGCCTGCATAATGCTCTTCGGAGCCGAAGAATTTATGTATCTGTTTGAACAGCTGTCCGCCGGGACGGCTGTTTTCATCCAGCAGCAGCACGCTTGCGCCGTGACGGCGTGCCTCTATTGCAGCGCCGAGGCCGGCAGGGCCTGCGCCTATTACGATTACGTCGTAACTATTCATTGGTATCCTCCCCGGCGCCAAGGCCTTCCTGAGTTCTTACCACCATTCCGGGCTTGGCAATGGTCATGCAGGCGCGGACGTTCATTACGCCGTCAATCTCCATGATGCAGTCTGTGCACTGGCCGATGCCGCAGAAAATACCTCTGGGCTCATGGTGCTTTGCGGTATGTCTGAAGGTCCTTATCCCATTGGCCATCAGCGCAGCCGCCACAGTTTCGCCTTCCCGTGCGGTTACCTCCCTGCCGTCCATCGTAAAGGTGAATACAGGAGCTTCGGGTATGCTTAATATCGGATGTTGGGTTATCCTGTGCATAGCGATAATACCTTCCTTTTTATAATGTAGTTAAAAATTTTTTGTATAAATTCATGTATAGAAATGCCGTTACGCTGTTACTCAGTTTGAATTATACATGATTTCGCAGGCAGTTACAGCCCTATCCGGATAAAAACATAAAACTTGCACAAATGTGCTGATGATTTTACTGTACATGTCCACCGAAAAGAGGTTAAAATGTTTATATGAAAAGTGTGGCCTCTCTGAAACCGCACTGCGACGTATTTCACATCTAAATACGCAAAAACACATCATCAAGGAGGAAAACATTGTGAAGAAGTTTTTTGCTACCCTGCTGGTTCTGGTAATGGCTCTCTCTCTGGTAGCCTGCGCCGCCCCCGCCGCTGTGGAAGCCCCCGCTGTTGGGGAAGCTCCCGATGTTGTGGGAGCCCCCGTTGGGGAAGGTGTTGTTGAA
>JAZNUG010000089.1:0-3270 GCA_045592165.1 Clostridia bacterium
CTGCCTTGGAGGCGATAACGAAGCCGATGAACAGACCGTATATACCCTGAGTACCGGGAAGCAGCTGCAGAACCAGTACGGAACCGAACTTATCGGGGTCTTCAGCAACTACTGCTGCGCCCGCCTGACCTGCACGGCCTACGCCAAGAGCAGAACCGATGCCTGCTACGAGAGTGGCAAGAACTGCGCCGATGCCTGCCAATATCTGACCGTTGGAACCGATGGATACGAGAAAATCATAAAAACGCATTTTGTTGATCCTCCATTTTAGATTAATGATTTAATATGCTTATTGATATTTTTCATGCGGACTGTCCGCAAATAAACTTATTTACTTTACCTTTACGTGCTTGGTCTTGTAGCCCAGGGGCCTGAAGGCCTTGCCGCCTGCCTCGTAGAACTTTCCGAAGAATTCAACATACTGAAGACGCGCGGTATGAACGAAGCAGCCCAGGGTGCTTATTGCCATCATGAACAGATGCAGCGCCACGGAAAGGACCGTTACAATCACAAAGCCCACTATCATCAGCACCGGATTGCCCTTGAAAGATGCAAACAGCATATCCCAGCAAAGGGTGTTCAATACCAGACCGATAACGCCTGTGGAAAGGCCAAGGGCGAAAATACGCGCATAGGAGAGAACGTCGCTGAGCCAGCTTGCAATGTCGTACAGCTTGCCGGCGCCGCTTATCAGCCTGCCGCCGATGTTCTTCTTGGCACGGCCTGCAAACAGCAGCACAAGCAGCGCGGCCGCTATGGCCATTATCTTGCCGATGGTGCCTACGATTGCGGGGAGACCGATCATGGGCGCTGCCAGCATCAGCAGCCCGGTGATAATGCATACCCAGGCAATGTGGTCCACGATTGCACCCATCCAGTCGCCATCCCGTATGCACCGTCCTGCCGCAACAAACAGCGCGTAGAACATATGCACAAGGCCAAGGCCGGCACAAACCACCAGCATGGCGATGGGCTCTGTGGAGGAATCCACCAGGGGGAATACGGTTTCAAGGGCGGTTCCCCTGAAGATAACCGACCAGGAAACGCCGGCGCAGGTGCCGAACAGCAGTCCCATAAATATGGTAGATATGCCGCCCATCATCAGCACTCCCGCAAGGCCGCCCATCATGCCCGTGGGCTTTGCCTTTTTGAGGAAGAACCATGCGCCCAATGCCAGCACCAGACCGTATACCGAGTCTGACAGCATCATGCCGAAGAAGATAAAATAGAAAGGCGCCATGAGGGGCGTGCCGTCCACGCTGCCGTATGCGGGCAGTGAGTAGAGGTTTGTTACCGCCTCAAAGGGCTTTACCAGCTTGTTGTTCTTAAGGACTGTGGGAACCGTGTCCCCCTCCTCAGGCTCGGTAAAGTCCACATAGCAGGCATCGGTTATTTCATATACCTTTGCAAGTATCTCCTCGGTCTGGTCCGCTCTGGCCCAGCCGGAGAGCAGGAATGTGGCATCCGTTGCGCCAAGCGCAAGCTTGCCTGCCTCTCTGTCCCTTTCAATAACCGCACCGTCCAGCGCCCTGCACAGGACATCCCTGTTTGCGCCCATTGCGGCCAGTTTTTCCGTCAGTTCCTTTTGCTTTGCTTCTATTTCAGCTATTTCCTTTTCCAGCCTTGCGATGTTTTCTGCGGCTGTACCGGTAAGTCCGTTAAAAGCGGTATCCTGGAAGCCTGCCGCCCTCAGCACGGGGGAAAGCTCCGCCCAGTCGCTCTCATGGCAGGCAATCAGCAGAGCCTTTTCCTTTTCGCCGCCAAATACCTGCACAACGGCATTCACATCCTCAAGCTGCGCCAGAGATTCCACAGGCAGCATGCCCGTCATTACCCTTACATTATGGGTGGAGCGAATGGAATCCAGTCCATCGGTAAGCTCAATCCATGGCCTGAGGGAATCCGCAACAGCCCTGCGCTTATCCGCCTCGGCTCTTGTCTGGGCGATTTCCCTGTCCAGCGCCTCCACATCAGAGCATATTTCAAGGGAATTTTCAATTCCGCCTGTCAGCTCCGCCGCTGCCACCTCCGGCTTCGGAGTAAGCAGCCCTGCAGATTTTGCATAGGGCTTGAGCAGGCCCTGGGCGTTATCCAGGCGCTGTACTCTGGCTTCCAGCCGGGAGAGCTCGCCTTCTGAAGGGGCGGTCTCCTCCGCTGAGATCAACTGTACCGCGGAAATAGACTGAAGCGCAGAGAGAATCTGCTCCTGATCCGCCTTAAGGCCGACCAGTGTTAGTCTTTTCATTGGTACTATCATGCTTTCACTACCCTTTCAATTATATAATCCACTGCCGGGCCAAGCTTTTCGCGGGCTGCTGCGCAGAGACTGTCTGCCTCCGCCTTTGCCTTCGCTGCAATTTCTTCTGCAAGCTTTGCGCCCTGTTCCTCGGCCGCTGCCGCCGCACGCTCTGCGGCTTCCCGGCCCTCGTTTGCTGCCTGCTCAAGGAGCTTCTTGCCTTCGGCATCTGCTGCGGCCACCGCCTGTCGGGCTGCCGCTGCTGCCTCCTTTTTCAGGGATGCCGCCTGGGCCTCTGCCAGGTTTACTTGTTCAATGATAGATGGCAAATCCCCTTACCTCCTTTTTCCTATATTATTTATTATTTTTATTTTATAAACGGTATTATAACGCTATTATTTTTTATACCGTTAACTATCACTTATTTAGATTGTCCGAATTTTTTCGCTTTTAATAAAATAATTAAGAAGAGATATGATTTGGTATGTTTTGGCGATGTAGGTATTATATTGATTTTAACTAAAAAATATATTGATAGCAACAAAAAAATTTATAACTGTTATATAAATATCAAATATTTACATCCTCTTAGCGAAGTCATTATATATTAGTATATTATTTTCGATGAATCTTTTTGCAGGAAATCCTGCATTTTGTATTTTGATTTGTCAGACCAATTTGCCCGAAAAACAAAAGAAAAAAGCCCGCTCTTACTTTGAGCAGGCTATGTTTATAACGCCGTTATTTGGTGCCGAACAGTCTGTCTCCTGCATCGCCAAGGCCGGGCATGATGTAGCCATGGTCGTTGAGGCACTCATCCACGCATGCGACAATGATGTCAACATCCGGATGCGCCTTCTGAACTGCCTTGATTCCCTCGGGAGCGGCAAGAAGGTTTACCAGCTTGATGCTCTTGCAGCCGGCACGCTTAAGCACATCTATGCCTGCAATGGCAGAGCCGCCGGTTGCCAGCATGGGGTCTACGATTATCATATCCCTCTCGCTTACATCCTGAGGCAGCTTGCAGTAATAAT
>JAZNUG010000090.1:0-3740 GCA_045592165.1 Clostridia bacterium
TCGATCTTGAAGTCAAGTACGAGTTCCTGAGATGCGGTGCACTCAGCCTCGATGCCTTCGCGGATGTAAAGGGTGGTGCCTTCGATCTTGGTCTCGGGACCGCGCTTTACTTCGGTGATGTTGAAGTGCTTACGAGTAAGGGAGCGAACTACCTTCTCCTCGCCAACAACAGCAGCAGCCTCAGCGGCAGCGGCAGCAGCGGGAGCTGCTACAACAGCGGCGGGAGCGGCGGCGGCGCCAGCAAAAGCACCTACGGGGATCTCAAGGTCGATGCCCTTGCCCTCGTCAATGTGGATCTTCAGCATGCCGGCGGGAGCAGCAACTGCAGCGGGAGCAGCTACGACAGCCACGGGGGCAGCTTCTTCCACAACGGGAGCGGCTACGGCCTCAGCAGCCTTCATGCCTTCGAGCAGGTCGGCGGTGAGGGGAGTGAGGGAGTCGGCGGTCTTGGTGAGGGTTGCGCCCAGAGCCTGACCGATGGTAACTGCACCTTCCAGATTGAGCAGGCCGGACTCTACCAGATCATCAAAGATGGCAGGGTCTTCGAGGTTGTGCTCGGAAAGCACAACGCCAGCTTCAGCTCTGCAGCACAATACCGCTGGGTCATTTTTGTGAGCCTGTGCGTATTCGGCTGAAATAGACATAGTATTCCTCCTATATGAATTATATTTGGCACTTAAGTAATTTGGCTTAGCTTAAGTTAAACCACAAAGTAATTGATTTTGCCCTGGGGGAGAGATTTTCTCCCCCTCAGGCGGGTTGATGAATTAGAACTCGCTCAGATCCTGCTCTACGGTCTTGGAAACGGTGAGCTTGCGGTAGAGGGAGTGACCGATGGTACGCATTACGTGGTCGGTCTGATGGAACAGCTTGAGGCCCATCTTGAGGGTGCCGCAAGTGGTTACGGTGTTGGAGCAGTCGGAGCAGTTGCCGATGATGAGGTACTCGGCGCCTGCGCGCTTCATTTCCATTACCTTTGCAATCTGGCCGGGGCAGTTGCCGGGGTTCTCGCACTTGAGGGGTCCGCCGGGCTTTGCAGATACAGCCTGCTTGCACTGGGTTACGGATACTACTTCGCCGTTCATCTTGGCGCAGATGTCGCGCATACGCTCTTCGTTGCCGCCGCAGGCACATACCAGCAGGCCAACCTTTGCGCCCTTCAGATCGGGGAAGGGAATGGTGACGATAACGCCGCCGGTGGTCTTGGTGGTGGGAGCGTCGATCTCGCAGGCCTTACCGGTGAAGGGGCCGCCCATGATGATCTCGCCGTATTCGCCGTCGATGCCGCCGGCCATCTCGATGAGGTCTTCTACGTTGATGCCAACGGGCATATCCATGAAGCAGCGGGCTTCGGTGCCGCCGTTGAGCCTGCCCAGAACGGAGATGTTCTTGTAGATGCAGGGCTTCTGATCCTCGATAGCCTCGGCTACGCGCAGGATGGTTTCGGCGTTAAGTACGTTGGACTTTGCGGCGGAGGGCAGCTGGGTGGGGTCAAGGAGGATATCCAGGCACTCACGAACTACTGCGCGCTCTTCGCCCATGGGGTATATGTCGGGAAGGAGATGGATACTGATGTTGGGCTTATCCTTGATAGCGGCCTTAACGGCGCTGATAGCCTTTGCGTTCTTCTTTTTGATAGCGAAGATACCCTTGGAGGCGTTGGAGATCTCCATGCAGTATTCTACGCCGCGTACGGTCTTCTCTGCCTGCTCTTCAAGCTGCTTTACGTTGTGCTTGAGACCGGGCTCGCATTCTGCTGCGTTTACCAGAATATAGCCGCCTTCCAGGTCAGCGCCCAGCTTTACGCCGGTGGGGAAGCCTGCGCCGCCCATGCCGACGATACCGGCTTCTTTAACCATGTCCAGCTTGTTTTCGGACTTCTTGATGGGAATGTACTTGTCGGGCTGTTCAGCATCGGGCTTGATGATTACAGCATCCTCGGTAACTTCTTCTACTACGCCGTATACGGAGGAGAAGATGTTGGCGCCGAGGCCGGTGGGGGTAGCAACCAGAGTACCCTTTTCTACCTTATCGCCAGCCTTGACGATTGCAGCGCAGGGGGCACCTACGTGCTGCCTAAGCAGAAGCTTGATGTTCCTCATGATATCCATCCTTTACACAATTATTAGTTATAGTTTTTTGCAATCGGTATCCAGGACTTAATCGGCCTTTTCTATACCTCGTTGCGCACTAAGCGCAAGGCACATAATCCTTGGCGTACCTTTACGATTGATATTATACTACCAAAGTCTATAAAAGTCCATGATTTTGTGTAAAAAAAAGCAATATATCATTCGGGTTTCCGGGCCTTTTGAGGGTATACACAGCTAATTGTGTAGTGCAATTTTTCACCCCCAACATATTGAGTGTATCTAAACATATATTTAGTTTTCTTTAAAATTATATATAAAAAACAGCCCTCCGGGGAAGGCTGTTTTTCCGCTATTGGCGGGAGTATGTGGGAATCGAACCCACCCAGGACGCTACTAACGCCCAACGACTGGTTTTGAAGACCAGGGGGCACACCAGTACCCATCTACCCCCATGCCGGGGACAAACGGCATGCATCATGCACGCACATACACAGATATAATACCACAGTCGTTTTTCTTTTACAACCTTAATAATTTCGGCACGAATCAAACTCATGCCGCTGCCGGTTTTTCTGATACCTCTTCATATTGACATTCTTTTACCGATGTAGCATAATAAATACAGGATAATGAAATCATGTCTCGGAGTATGTTCGTTCGGGCTGAGGTTGTGTAAAATGTTTTCATTATCCCGTGTCGATAGTTATCAAGTTTTGGCGATATCATATACGATGCCGCCGCAAATAAAAATATAAACAGGAGAGCAGGTCATGAATTTTAATCCTACCATCAATTATGACAGGTTTGAAGCCAAGCTCAAGGCCATCGATGCTCATACTTGCGGTGAATTCTGCCGCGTAGTATACGATGGTTTCCCCGTACCCCAGGGCAACACCCCCATCGAGCGCAAGAACTGGATGATCGAGAACTACGATCATTATCGCAGAGCCCTGATGCTGGAGCCCCGCGGTCATCACGACATGTTCGGCGCCTTCATCTGCGAGCCCATCGATCCTCAGGCCGACTTCGCCGTATACTTCATCGATACCGGCGGATGGCTCAACATGTGCGGCCACTGCACCATCGGTGCTGTAACCGTAGCAGTTGAAACCGGCATGGTAGAAGCCAAGGAGCCCTACACCGAAGTAGTTATGGAAGCTCCCGCAGGCATCATCCGCACCGTAGCAGAAGTTAAGGACGGCAAGGTTCTCAACGTAACCCTGACCAACGTTCCTTCCTTCCTGTACAAGAAGGACCAGAAGATCACCGTTGACGGCAAGGAAATCACCTTTGACATTTCCTTCGGCGGCAGCTTCTTCGCTCTGGTAGATACCGACAAGCTGGGCCTGGTTGACGAGATCAACGCCAAGACCGTTCCCTACCTTGCTGACCTGGGCATGAAGATGATGGAGATCATCAACCGTGACATCGAGATCCAGCATCCCCGTCTGGACATCACCACTGTTGACCTGGTTGAATTCTACGGCCACAACGTAAGCCCCGATGCCAACAAGCGCAACGTGGTTATCTTCGGCGAGTGCCAGGCTGACCGTTCCCCCTGCGGCACCGGTACCAGCGCCAAGCTGGGCACCCTGTACGCAAAGGACAAGATCGGCGTAGGCGAACCCTTCATCTACGAATCCTTCA
>JAZNUG010000091.1:0-2417 GCA_045592165.1 Clostridia bacterium
CGTAGGGCAGCAGAAAGAGAAAGTTATCTTTGAAATTTCTCAGGAGTCCCGCAACCGCATCTATGGCCTTGCGGTATACGCCAAAGGCAACCGCAAGCATGCCGCCGCTTGCGCCGGGTATCATACCCGCCGCACCTATCAGCGTTCCTTCCAGAACGCAGCGAACAGCGCTTTTATTGACCTTCATAGCATATGCCTTTCGTTTAAGAGAATCCGGCTGCTGCCGCGGAATGGCAGCAGGCAGTATCTTATATAGGATGGGGAATAAGCCCGGGAGTTATTCCTTACTGTTTACAATGGTTGTGTATACCGTTACCGCGATAACTATGCAGCCGCCGATGATCTCCCGTACTGTGGGGGGCTCGCCCAGCAGCAGGAAGGCCAGAATTATGCCGTATACGGACTCCATGCCGCCGGAAATTATGCCAGCGGTTTGTACGCGTACTTTTTTAAGGGAGGATACAAACAGGCTGTGGGCAAGGGCGGTGCAGAATACGCCAAGCAGTATCAGCAGCATGATGTCCTTGCCGGTGACAGAGGGAGGGGCTGCAAGAATGAAGGGCAGCAGCACTATTGTGGCGATGAACTGCTCGTAGAAGCAAACTACGCTGCCCGCATAGCGGGAGGAGAAGCGCCTGTTGAGCAGGGACAGCACAGCATATGTAAGGGCGGACAGCATGCCCACCACTATGCCGTTTACCGTTGCACCTGCGCCGTCGGGCGGTACGAGAATAAATACGCCCAGCAGCATCATCACTGCGCATATAACGCTTTTTATGCGAAGCTTTTCCTTAAAAAGAACCGGCTCGATGAATGTGACGAACAGGGGGAAGGTGGAGAAGGTGATGGTGCCCACCGCAACACTTGCCACCTGAACGGATTGGATAAAGAATGTCCAGTGGAGTGCCATTACCGCGCCTGCTGCAATATATGCCCAAAGATCCCCTTTGCTTTGCAGCTTCATGGGGGTCTTGGTGAGCTTTATTACTATAAATAAAGTAATGGAAGAAAAGAACACCCTGCCGAAGGTGACGGCAAAGGAAGGAATGGACAGGCCGCGGCCTATTACGCCTGCCATGCCGAAGAAAAGTACTGCAAAATGCAGCATCAGCAGGGACTTGGTTTCTGTTGCAGGTTTGCTCATTGTATTATCTCCGGAATTTGAATTACGGCTGTGATAAATGGATTATAGTATACTTTGGTGATATTATCCAGAATTTTTAAAATAAAGGGGTGCAAAAGTGATAATAAATAAAAATAAAATTATTTTTAAAAAACCTCTTTACTTTAGCGTGATAAAGTGATATAGTACTGAAGCAAGGAGGGAAACCTCCCGAAACAAAATAAAATTTAAATTAAAATATCAAATTTTTAAGGAGAACAAAACAATGAAGAAGATCGCTGCACTGCTTATGGCAACCCTGATGCTGGCTCTGGCCTTTGCCGGATGCGCAAAACCCGCTGAAGCTGATACCCCCGTTTCCGAAGACGTTACCCCCGAGCTGGAAGCCGCTCCCGCTGTTGAGGACAGCGACCTGGGCTACATCGTTGCCAACGGCAAAATGGTAATCGGCATCACCGAGTACGCTCCCATGAACTATTACGATGACGCCGGCAAGCTCATCGGCTTTGATACCGAGTATGCCGAAGCCGTTTGTGCAAAGCTGGGCGTAGCTCCCGAGTTCGTAGTAATCAACTGGGACACCAAGGAGATGGAGCTTGAAGCCAAGAACATCGACTGCATCTGGAACGGCTTCACCATCACCGAAGAGCGCAAGGAAGCCCTTGAGTTCACCGATCCCTACGTAAAGAACATGCAGGTTGTTGTAATCAAGGCTGACAACGCCGCCACCTTTGTTGACACCGCAAGCCTCTCCGGCGCAAACCTGGTAGCTGAAATGGGCTCCACCGGCGAAAGCAGCATCGCAGACGATGCAAACCTGAGCCAGGCAAACTACGTTGGCGTATCCAAGATGGCAGATGCTCTGCTGGAAGTTAAGGCCGGCACTGCAGACGCAGCGGTTATCGACTACGTAATGGCCAAGGCAATGGTTGGCGAAGGCACCGACTATGCTGACCTGATGATCATGGACGGCGTAGAGCTGGCATACGAAGAGTACGGCGTAGGCTCCCGCAAGGGCTCCGATGCAGCAGCCGCTGTAAACGAAGCTACCGCAGCCCTCATCGCAGAAGGTTCTCTCCCCGAGATCGCTGCCAAGTACGGTCTGGCACTGATGGCCGAATAATAATAGTATAATACTAAAGCTGAATAGCCCAAGGCAGGAGGATTTTACTCCCCCTGCCTTACTGCGTAAATAGTAAATACTTATAAAGGAAAACGGACTTATGTTTCTTACGGTAACACAAAAGCTGCTGGAGGGTTTCGGCGTATCCTGCGTCATATTCATAGTAACCCT
>JAZNUG010000092.1:0-10342 GCA_045592165.1 Clostridia bacterium
AACTTTTCATAAATGCGAAAGTTTCAGCATCATACATATTAATATGTCGTTGTCCCCTTTTTGCTTTATAACACTCCGGACATCCTCTGCCCTTTGTACGATCGCCAACTTTCGTCTTCCATTCGTGCCCACATTCGCATATCCACCAAACTTTCTTATTGCTATAAGCAGTAATTTGCGTCGGCAATACATCCTCATTTTTAGCATAGTTCCACGTTTTAGCCACCTCAGGAGCAACCGTAGCTAAATCATTAAACCCTTCCAACACCTTTTTGCCAGCACAAATAGGGCAGCCCTCACCGGCAATTCGCTTTCCTAATGCTTTTGAATAGCTATGTCCGTTTTCGCAAATCCAACAGGCTACTCTTTCACCCCCGCCGTATATTTCGGACGGATCCACATCATTTTTTTCATAGTCCCAACATTTAAGCAATTCTGGATGTTTTGTTGCTAAATCATTAATACCCTTTTTTAAACTAATATGATGCTTAGCACAGACACTACCAGCAGCAATTGTACTTGGCAAAGCTAAATACGATCTATTGCATATTTTACATTTCCAATAAAATCGTTGGCCTGTACCAAGAGTAACCATTTCTGGCGTTATAGATCCATTTTTCTCATAATCCCATCTATTAACCAAATCAGGTCTCAAAGCAGCGACACTATTCTCTTTGCGCAAAATTACATATTGGTTTTTGATTGCAATTGCATCTTTCGAACAATCGATATCTACTAAAGTTTCAATATCCAGAGCTTTAAAAATGTCATTTATTAGATCGTTCAAATTACTGAAAGATGTTCTTTCATGAATATAATAATCTGCATTATTTTTTTCCTCGAGGCACTTGTACTCTTTTATTACAAGCAATTTAATTCCAATCGATTCAAGGAATTGTTTTTTGATAGCATCCTTTGTAATCTTTCCGTTATGAGAAAAATAGCCATTATATTCTATGCCGGTATTCTTTGATGGAATGAATATGTCAATCTCTCGCCCTTCAAAAATGTATCTATTTATAGTGTCAGGAAAAACTTGTTTCAGATAATAGTAAATTGCTTGTTCCGGGAACGAAGTCTGACTTTGTTGTGCACAAACAGGACAACCCTGCCTGTTGCTTCGTTGTTGAACAGGCATTAAATAATCCTCATGTCCAAGAGGGCAAACCCAGTAGACCTTTTTCTTAGAGTACTTTGTAACCTCAGTTGGTCTAATGGTGTTTTTATTACTCCATTCAGCAGCTAAATCAGGCAATTGCGATTCCAAGTCATTGTATCCAATCAGGACTTTCTGTCCTGCACAATATGGGCAACCGACCCCTTTAAGAGCACGGTTGCTTATATACGATTCATATTCTCCTCCGCACCTTTTGCATCTCCATTTTGCTTTTATATTTGTCCCCGCAACACAAGTATCAGGCGTAAATTTTGCATTATTACAGCCGATCCACTCTTCCACCAAACTAGGATGCGTTTCTGAAAGCACTTTCTTTCCTTTAATATACCGCTCTCGGCAAATTGAAGTTCTCCAGTCATCATAACATTCTGGACAGGTTCGTTCCCCCTTTGCTCTCGCCCTAATTTCCTGTTTAAATTTCGTTTTATGTTTTTCACAAATCCAAAAAGCATGCTTATGAGATCCCATTACCAACTTGTGCGGATCAAGGCCAATAGCATTGTTCTTTTCCCAGTCCCATTCGGCCATAAGCTGAGCATTATCGCTCACGTACTTCTTTTCCTTCTTTTCAGCCACAATGCTCACCTTCTTTCTGATTTAATCATAGTCCAAAAAAATGTTTTATCAATGTTTTAGCGAGTGCGTACTTCTGTTCAACTTTCTGAACAAAAACGACCGCTGAGCTCATATCTCAGCAGCCTTTTTCATCCCAAAAACACTACGTGCACAGCATTGCTGCCGTGCACATACAAATGATGGGGAATGAGGACGTTGCCTCCCCTTTGCAGGGGAGGCAATAATGGCCGGTTTTCTGAAAAACGGCACTGTGTATGCAGCAGGAATCGCCTGCTTTATGCGCGGCATCCCTTGAAATGCGTGATGCTATTCTGCACTCAGGCCGTTTGCTTCAAGGTTCTTGCGGTAAGCAGGCAGGCGAGTGTACATTTCCTGCTTGAGGGGATTGCGCTTTGTCTTAACAATGACGCATACCTCATATACAAATACCGCTGCGTTAAAGATGAGTGCAAGGGCGCTCAGCACAGTCCATGCCGTGGGATTGTAGGTGGCGGTAATGGAGAACATGGGCATAGCCTGATAATCCACCGCCAACGAGAACATGCCGAACAGCGCAAGGGTCTGGGCTCTGTGCTGCAGCCATATGCCCCGCTTGATAAAGAACTCGGCAAAGGTGCAGGAAACCAGCAGCGCAAAGCCGGCATACATAGCACGGGTGGAGATACAGTTGTAGCAGTATGCCATATTCCACAGATCGTAGGCAACTATCCAGAACCACAGCTGGTCTGCCCAGACCATATCCCGGGATTTGGTGTTTGCCACCTTGATGCCTACCCAGCCGGTCATGGTCAGCAGCAGAAATACGCCTGCAAGGGCATTCATAAGGTTCCAGGGGCCGCCCAGCTGTACAATGCCTGCGGCATCGGTGGTCATGGTCTTAAAGGTTGCAAATACCTCGTAGTCCCTATAGATGGCCTCCAGTATGTTGATTCCAAGAATTGCCACAGGGAAATACCATGCAAACTTTTTGCTGCCCAGCTTTGTGTAGCGGATAAGCATAAAGCCTATGACGCCTATCAATGCGGAGTAGGTCTTTATTACGCCGAACCATGTTTTGCTGGAGGGGCTGCCCACAATGTCCATGGCAATAAGCACCACCAGCACTATGGGCAGCACACAGTATACAATTATAGAAAGAAGCTTGCTGCGGCGGGTTACCTCATTAAGCAGCACCAGCGCAGCCGTAAGGATGATAAATCCCAGTATGGTTACAACGGTATAGCCTTCAAAGAAAAATCCCATAATTATATCCTTTCAAAATCAGCTTACAGCTTTATCTCCACATCGCCAATGGGGTATGCCTTGCAGGAGTGGATGTATCCGTACTTTTCGTCGGCATAGCGGCGCAGCATGCCCCTTGCCAGGAACACATTGCCGGAAACCAGCTTTACTCTGCACAGACTGCATTCACCGCTGCGGCAGCATACGTTTACACGGACGCCTGCGCGCTCCAATGCGGTAAGAATGGATTCGCCGGACTTGGCATCTATTACCTTGTCCCCAACGGTAAGGCGGAACACCTCATTTCCGGTAAGACCTTCGGGCCAACCGGGCTCGTTCTGTATATCCTTCCTTGCGCCGAACATTTCCCTGCGAATGCGCTTCTGAGGGAGGCCCATGCTCTCAAGTTCCTTTTTGCAGAAGTCGTTCATCACCTGAGGCCCGCAAATGTATGCGGTGCGCTCGGCATAGTCTGGCGCCAGCCTGGCAATGAGGGCGGCATTGATAAAGCCTGTCTCCCCCTGCCATCCTTCCTTGGGCTCGGAAATTACCAGATGATACTTGAAGTTGGGATACTTTTCCGCATAGGCTGCAAGCTCCTCGTGATACAGAGCGGCCTCGGGGGTGCGGCTGCCGTAAAGCAGCACGATATCCCTATCCAGCGCGGCTTCCAGTACCTCGCGGATCATGCTCATGAAGGGGGTAATGCCGCTGCCGCCTGCAAGATACAGGGACTTTCTGCCGTGGAATACGGGCTGATAGCGGAACACGCCTGCAGGGCCGTTTGCGCTGAAGCGGTCACCTATCTGCACCTTATCAATCATGTAATCCGAAACAAATCCCTCTGCGGTGCGTGCAACGGTTATTTCGTAATAAGCTCTCTGACGGGGAGAGGAGGAAATGCTGTAAGGGCGGCTGGTGCGCACGCCGTCTATCTCGGTAAAGATATTGATATACTGACCCGCCTCAAAGGGAGGGAGATATCCGTTTGCGCCGGCAAAGCGGATGATCCTTGCATTCTTGCCGGTATCCACAACGTCCGCCACCACCAGAGACAGAGTCTCGGGATGCAGGGCGGCAACCTTCTTGTCGGCAATGTTGCCCACGGGGATTTTATCCTGTGAGATGCTTCTGTTTACGCGAATGTTCTCCAGTATCTCTTCGCCGTGAACCAGTGTACCCAGCAGGGTTTCTTTAATCGTCTTAGCCATATTACACCTCCGCAGCGATCTTTGAAGCCACGCCGTCTGCGTACTGATAGTTGGGACCGAAGCCGCAGGAAGTTACCCAGCCGCTGGCAAATTCCAGATTGGGAATCTTGCTTTCTGCGGGGAAGAAGAATACCGACTGCATACGGTCCTGCTCGTAGCCGTAAATGGCTCCGCCGGGATGGTTGAGGTAGCGCATGTGTGTGAGGGGCGTGGCGATTTCCATCTCCTCAATATGCTCTGTAAAGCCGGGATACATCTTTTCCAGCCTTGCAACAATGCGCCTGCCCGCCTCGTACTTCATCTCGTAATACTGTTCCGGAGTGAGCTTTTCCCACTCGGCGCTGTACTTGAGGGTGCCGGCGGTGATTATGCTGGTGCCGGGAGGAGATACGCTGGGATCATCCACGGTATAGCAGGTGGCAACGAGGGGATCGTTATCCGGCAGCAGCTGATAGGCATCCTGGAAGTCCTTGTTGGCATCCAGGCTCTCATAGTTGAGGGTAAAGGATGTGGTGAAGCCGATTTCCTCGGGGGTGCAGTCAAGGCCGATAAAGCAGGTAAGTGCGGAAATACCCACGGTGTAGGGCTTAAGGTACTCCCTTGCGCTTTCGGGCACCTCCTCGGGAGAGAGCAGCGCGCCGTATGTGGCCAGGGGAGAGATGTTGGAGATGATCTTCTTTGCCCTGTATTCAACGCCGTTTTCATCCACAACGCCAACCGCCTTGCCGTCCTCCAGCACTATGCGCTTTACGCCGCAGTTAAGCCGCACAACGCCGCCCATGCGGCCGACGGCTTCCATAATGGCCTGATTCATCATCATGGAAGTGCCGCGCAGATAGTGAGGCTTTGTTTCAATGTAAAAGTGGGTGCACTTTGCGAGTATTGCAAAGGGGAATCTTTCGGGCGGCATGCCCATGAAGCACCAATATGCGCTCAGCGCCAGCTGCAGCTTGGGATCCTTAAAGAATTCATCCAGCACTTCCTGTGTGCTCTTGAGGGCATACTTTGCAAGGGTGGGATAAAGATGGGGGAAGCCGGTCTTCATGATCAGCTTCTTAAGGGCGCCGGGCTCGCCGGTGCTCTGTGCGCTCTTTGCCGCAAAGGCGTTAGACTCTTCGCAGAAAGCGTACACAACCTTAAAGTACCTCTTAATGGATTCCGCCTCCGCAGGGAATTCTTTGCTAAGATGCTCCACGCACTTTTCCCTGTCGGCAGGCAGGCTTACGCCGGTTCCGTCGGGGAAGTTTACCCTGAACAGTTCCTTTATCTCGATCCATTCGATTTCATCCAGTATGCCGTAGCGGGCAAACTGTTCCCTAAGGGGACCGGGTTTATCCGGGGTACCCATGTGGGACAGCTGATGCAGCGCTATTTCAAACTCAAAGCGGCCCCTTCTGAAGCTGCTGCCGCAGCCGCCGGGGATATTATGTCTTTCAAAAAGGATAACGCTCTTACCCTTTTCGGCAAGGGTGGCTGCGGCGGCAAGGCCGCCGTTTCCCGCGCCGATTACGATTACATCATATTGCTCCATTGCTTAGCTTCCTTTCAGGTTATTAGGCTGCAGGGAGGGTGAGGGGTGCAAAGGTGAAGTTGATTCCGCCGTTCTGCATCATTATGACGATGCAGGCGGCGATAAGGGCCAGGTTGATTATCATGCATACGATCTGCACGTTCTTTTTCTTGGTCCACTGAACAAAGCGGTCAAACTTCTCAAAGTAGAATTCCCGCTCGAACCAATCCTTTGCTCCGATCTGGAGCCAGCCACCGATGGAGAGAGAGATCGCCCTGAGCAGCAGCCACATGCCGATGCCGCCGAACTCGCCCAGTCCCAGTGTGCAGACAGAGCCGATGAGGGGAGCGCCCAGGAAGCCCACATGCATAAGGGCCACGGAGGAAGAGAATTCGTTGGTAACAAAAATCCAGTTCCACAGGGTGTAAGCAAGGGCATACATTATGGTTATGGCAGGCAGAACGCCCTTGGCAAGGTAGTAATCACCAATGGGAGCATCAAATAGCCATGTGCCCCTAAGGGTGATAACGCCTATTGCCAGGGCTATGCCGGAAATGCCGTTGTATATCTTCTTATAGCGGAAAAGGTCGGTAAAGGTGGCCTCAAGAATGTTGACGATGAGCATAAGCATGACTATATCAACGTATACCTGAGGATTGAACAGCAGCATCGCAGCAAATACGTTGAGAATACGCATTGTAAGCAGCGTTATCAGCTTAAGCTTCTCGAAGAATACGGGCTTGGCGTAGATAAGCACCAGTATGGAAGGAATGACCACGAGAGGAACGTTTGCATGAATAGGATAAAAGGCAGAAATGATCGCCATGCCGGTTATGGCGGCGGTGAACATTATCCACTTAAAGAGCACTTCCGAACCTTTGTTTTTGATCTGTAACTGTTCCATTGTTTTTCTCCCCTTTGATTTTTATAGATCTCCCAAATCTAATTTCCGAATTATAATCCCCAATTGTACTATCATATTGTGCCGCTGCCCCTTTATTTCACCTCCGTGCTGCTTTTTCCGTTATAAAATGGGGATTTCCTCCCCAAAGCTTCACTATTTGCTGCGGTATGCATCTGCAAGCATTCTGCAGAATCCGGTTACTCTTCTGCGCATGTCTTCCTCGGTATAACGACCTTCGTCTATTGCCATCTTCTGCATAAGGCCCAGCAGTGAATCGTAGGTGTTGTAGTAGAGATCCTCAATATCTCCATCGTCTCTGACGCTGCCGTCCTCGATACCCATGTAAATCGCCTCTGCAAGAGGACCGACCTTATCCTTAAAGGGTGCGGGGGGCTTGCCTTTTACCAGCGAAGCCTTTCCGTTGCGCTTCAGGTATGCCTCGGCCTCATGTACGAACACCAGTTCCTTTCTGCTGGTGAAAAGTATCTCTGCATAGCTCAGCAGTATTGCGTATATACGGTCTGCTCCCAGCTCGCCTTCCCTTCTCTCCCTACTGACAAGAGATGTATGCTCCATAACCTTATGCCAGAACAAAAGGGCGGTTTCCAAGACCAGATCGGACTTGCTTTCAAAATAGCGAAAAACGCTGCGCTCGGTAAGTCCGGCCATTTTCGCAATGTCCGAAACCTTGGCGGCATCAATGCCTTTATCCACAAAGAAGGTAAGGGCATGGGCAACCACACGGCTGATGTTTCCTTCTTTGCGGGCTGTGTATGAACCGTTTTCCATGGTTTTTAGTCCTTAATAATATTAGTAAAAAAAGTGAGGATATTTTATGGGGCTGAAGGGAATGTGGCGAGTGAAAATAATGCAATTGTCAGTCTGACTGACAATTGCATTATATTACATTTTTCCCATTTTGTCAAGTATTTCACAGCTTTGAGGCCTTTACTCTATTGCATTATCCCGGTTTAGAGTATATACTATCCCCAATAAATGACTTTCCCCAAGGTCATTTTCCGAATTATCATCTCCATATTATGCAAAATATCGTGCAAAAGCTGCCCCAAGGAGGACATTCCTTTAAAACCCAAAGGATTGCCGCCCTTGTTTTTGTGCGCTTAAATGCATCCGATGCGGTGCCTGATCATTAACATCTCTTATGCGCCTCCGTTATTACAGTACAAAACCAAAAGGAGAAGTCTATGAGTAAGCTGAGACCCAAAATAGTGCAGCTGGCCAAGATGGTTGGCGGA
This sequence comes from Clostridia bacterium, assembly GCA_045592165.1. Lineage (GTDB taxonomy): Bacteria > Bacillota > Clostridia > Christensenellales > CAG-138 > SFEL01. Next base: position 7,856 of record JAZNUG010000092.1, read on the forward strand.
ATTAGCGGCGTCGTAAACAAAATCGACGAAAACGCCCCCGAGTATTACTCTCTTGCGGATATACTGACCGACGAAGAGGCGGACGTGGCCATTGCCGCAGGCCTTAGAAAAAACCGCACCGTCGAATACCTCGCCAGGAAGACAGGCAAGAGCATAGAAGAAACCCAGCGCATCGCAGACCGCCTTGCCTGGATAGGTGTGTTCCGCCGTACTTATGAAAAGGAATACGGACAGGATTGCTACTATGTACAGATCTATGCTCCCGGCATACTGGAAATGCTGGTAAACAACAAGGAACTGCTGGAAGCTCATCCCGAAGTTGCCCGTGCCTTCGAAGAATATACCCGCACAAGGATCGCCAAATTGGCGCCCATGCTGCCCGATGGCTATGGCCTTATGAGAGTTGCTCCTGTGGAAAGCGCTCTTGAGGGTATTGAGGGCGTCACCGATGACGAGCGCATAAGCCACTACCTCAATAAATACGACCGTTTCTCTGTTGCTCCCTGCTCCTGCCGCGCCACCCGCCGCGTATTGGATCAGGGCTGTGGCCATCTGGAAGAGGAAATGTGCATACAGATGGGCAAAGGTGCGGAGCACTTTATCCGCACAGGCCGCGCAAGGGAAATAAGTCGCGAAGAGGCTTTGGAAATACTCAAGCGTGCCGAGGACAACGGACTTGTGCATAACCTGCCCAACATCGAAGAGGTGGGCGACAGCGCCGCAATATGCAACTGCTGCGGCTGTTCCTGCTTCGGTCTGAGGGCCGGCTTAATGTTCGGCGCCCGCGATGCCATACGTTCCAATTATGAAGCACGTATAGACGAAACAAAGTGCGTAGCCTGCGGTATGTGCGTGGAAAACTGCCAGGCCAACGCCCTTAAGCTTGGCCAGAAGCTCTGCACCAAGGTACCCCTCGCTAAGCCCGAGCCCTACCGAAAAATGTCCAACTCCCTTGTATGGGGCAAGAGCGACTGGAACCCCGATTACCGCGAAAACAGGGAGGACACCCTTGCCACCGGTACAGCTCCCTGCAAGACCGCATGCCCCGCGCATATTGCAGTACAGGGTTACCTGCGCCTTGCGGCCGAGGGACGTTATACCGATGCCCTTGAGCTGATCAAGCGTGAAAACCCCTTCCCGGCGGTATGCGGACGCATATGCAACCATCGCTGCGAAACCGAATGTACCCGCGGCAGCATTGACGAGGCCGTTGCAATAGACGAAGTAAAGCGCTTTATCGCCGATCACGATCTGAACGCGGAAACCCGCTTCGTACCCCCCATGGTCAATCAGATCGGCCGTCCCTATGAAGAGAAGATCGCCATCATCGGTGCCGGTCCCGCGGGTATGACCTGCGCATATTTCCTTGCCGCCAAGGGCTACAAGCCCACGGTATTTGACAAGGCCGCACGCCCCGGCGGAATGATGATGAACGGCATACCCAACTTCCGCCTGGAAAAGGACGTAATACAGGCCGAAATCGACATACTCACCGAAATGGGCGTGGAATTCAGGTGCGGCGTTGAGGTTGGCAAAGACATCACCATACCTCAGCTTCGCCAGCAAGGCTATAAGGGTTTCTACCTTGCGATCGGCCTCCAGTCCGGCGGCAAGCTGGGCATACCCGGCGATGATGCTGAAGGCGTAATGGCCGGCATAGACTTCACCAAGAAGGTAAACCTTGAAGGCCCGCAGCAGCTTAAAGGCAAGGTAATTATCATCGGCGGCGGCAACATCGCCTGCGACGTGGCCCGCACTGCCGTACGCTGCGGCGCAGATTCCGTCACCATGTACTGCCTTGAATCCTATGAGGAAATGCCCTGCGGCGAAGAAGACCGCTCCGAGTGCGAACATGACGGCATAGTCATCCGTGCCGGCTGGGGTCAGACCGAGATCCTCACCGAAAACGGCAAAGCCGTCGGCGTAAACTTCCGAAAGTGTCTTTCCGTCAAGAATGCAGATGGCAGATTTGCCCCCACATTTGACGAAAACGCCACCGAGACCGCCAAGGCTGACTACGTTATGTACTGCATCGGTCAGAAGGCAGACTGGGGCACGCTCCTTACCGGCACCGGCGTACAGCTTAACAGCCGCGGCCTTGCGGAGGCAGACCCCGTCACCTATCAGACCGCTGAGCCCGATATCTTCGTGGGCGGCGATGCATACACCGGACAGAAGTTCGTAATCGACGCCATTGCCGCAGGCAAAGAGGCTGCAATCTCCCTCCACAGAATAGTACACGAAGGACAGACTCTCACCTACGGCCGCGACCGCAGGGTATACCGTGCGCTGGATAAGGAAAATGCACTTGTGCCCGAGAACAGCTTTGACCACGGAGCCAGGCAGCTGCCCGGCTACAACGAGGCAAAGCGCCGGACATTCGGCGATGCAAGGCTCACCTTCACCGAGGAACAGGTAAAGAAAGAAACCGCCCGCTGCCTGGGCTGCGGGGCAACGAAGGTTGACAGTTACCTTTGCATCGGCTGC
>JAZNUG010000093.1:0-3698 GCA_045592165.1 Clostridia bacterium
CCCCACCGATGAAGAGGTGGAAGCCGCCCAGTGGAATACCCAGTACGGCAAATGTGTATACAAGTGCGACAACGATGTGGTGGATCATCAGACGGTAAATATGGAATTTGAAGATGGGGCTACAGCATCCTTCTCCATGAACGCCTTTAACGCAGGGGGGCGCTATATAAGGATTTTCGGAACAAAAGGCGAGCTGTATAAAAATATGGAAGAGGACAGCGTTACTGTTTACACATTCCGGGATAAAAAGAAAACGGTATATCATTTTACCGAACTGAATCAGGATATTACAGGCGGCCACGGCGGCGGAGATGAGCGGATAATAGCCGAGTTGTATGATTTTCTATGCGGCACCTATACCGGCGTCAGTGCGGCGGAAATCGATATATCCGTAAAAAATCATTTAATAGCCTTTGCTGCGGAGGAGTCTCGTCATGCCGGCACGGTGGTGGATGTTGATGAGTATTTTGCACGCTATGGGTTTGTGAATGATTAGGATTTTGCAGGTATAAACATTAAAATATAAGCCGAAAATTTAATATTCTTTCAAACTTGCCATAGACGCAGCACTGTTGAAGGTCTGCGTCTATAAAAAATAAAAGAGGGGAGCAGCGTTTATATGAGTCTTCTTGTGTTCAGTGAAAACAAAATGGAATTTCGTTATGGAGCGGGACTGACGGTTTATTCCGAAAGGCTTGCGGAAGGCCGCCTGATCTGTACGGATTATCACGCGACGGGAATGCCCCAGCACCCGAGCGATCGCATAACAGATGCTCCGATTCCGGCGTTTGATCTTGAAATAAATGGGCAGGATGCATCCTACGGCTGGTCATTCGTCAGCTGGGATAGCGGCGCTGCTGCGGACGGAAGGCCTCTCGCAGAGCTGACTTTGGAAAACAGGGAGCTTAAGCTTCTGCTGAAAATTGATACCTACTGCGGCGACAACGGATATTACACCAGAAAAATGTATCTGAAAAACCTTGGCGTGGGGGCTGTTGCCGTAACCAGAGTATCCCCGCTGTGCGGCGTGCTGTGGGAAGTGAACGAAGAGGTCACAGAGCCTCTAAAGGACGGAGACCTGATACCGTATACCGTTGGCGGATTCATAGATAACTGGTGGGGAGTTGAGGGCAACTTTGCCTGGCGTGATGTTCCCTACAACACTACTGTGGAATTTGGCAGCAATACCGGACGCAGCGGTCATGGCCATCCTTTTGCTATAGTAAACAATAAGGTCCTGGGCGGATACTTTGTCTGCCAGATGGAATGGAGCGGCAACTGGAGATTTCGTTTCTTCAATGATTTTCGTCACATAGCCGGCAGGGATCCCAATCAGTATATTCGCCTTTGCTTTGACCTTGCTCCCGATTCAAGGGCACCTATGCGTGTGATAGAGTCGGAGGAGGAGCTGAAGCTGCCCCCCATGCATTTCGGCTATACCTATAAGAGTTTTGACGAAGCGGTGCAGGAGCTCCACAAATATCAGCGCAGGTATATACTTGCAAAGTCTCCCCTGGGATATGAGCCCAGCTATTGCGCCCACTGGGGCTATGAGGGGTGGGATATGCACCCCGACAGGCTCAAGGTGCATATTGACCGTGCCGCGGAAATGGGATTTGAAATGTTCCTGGTCGACGCAGGCTGGTATGGTGAGCCGGGGTCTCACTGGTTCAAAACGGTGGGCGACTGGAAGGATGAGAGAGTTCCCGGCGGACTTAAGGAAGTGGTGGACTATACCCACAGCAAAGGGATGCTGTTTGGACTGTGGATAGAGCCTGAGGCGGTGGGACCTGATAGCAAGATACGTCAGGAGCATCCCGAATGGCTGCTGCAGCGTTACGGTCACGGCGTGGAACGCTGCCTTGATCTGTCCAAGCCGGAAGTTGAGGCGTGGGTGGAGTATCAGATCATGGACATGATAGAGCGCTATGGCATAGACCTTATCCGCATTGATGCAAATAACGACTATGTATATGAAGGGGGATTTAACAAACACGGGGCATACAACGAAAACTCCCATTGGCGCAACGTGGAAGCCATCCATCGGATATTCGATCATGTGAGAGAAAAATTCCCCCATCTCCTGTATGAAAACTGCGCAGGCGGCGGAGCCCGTACAGACCTTGGCATGATGAGCCGGTTCAGCAGAACACAGTATACCGACTGGTATAAGTTCCCCAGAGTTGCCCGCACGTTTAACGGCCTGTCCATTTGCCTACCCCCCGAAACGCTTCTTTCCATGGTGGGACCCTCAATGTCCTGCCAGCGCTACGGCAATTTTGATGCACAGTTCCAGATGCTGATGCAGGGCTCTGTGTACATAAATCCTTTTGCGTTTGATGATGAACCTCTGAGCGAGGAGCTGAGCAGACGCACAAGGGAGTATATGGAGCTGTATAAAAACTTTGTAAGACCAATTCAGAGCGAGTGCAGAATGTATCATCATACTCCGGTTGTGGCGGGATTCCAGGGACGGGGATGGGTAGTAAATGAATACGTATCCCGGGACAGGAGCAGAGCGTATGTAAATCTGTTCAGGCTTCCTGATGCGGAGCAGAGTGCGTGGACATTCAAACCGCGTGGGCTGGACAGGGCAAGAACCTATAAGGTTACCCATGTTGACGGTGGATACTCGTACTGCCTGAGCGGCTATGAACTTGCGGAGATCGGTGTTACCATCTCTCTTGACGGGGCGCTTACAGCTCAAATGCTGCTGTTTGAAGTACAATAATATTGAATTTCAGAAAATGCTGCTGTTGTGATCATTAACAGCAGCATTATCTGAAAGGGAAAAAAGAATAGAGTAAAAGCCGGTTTTGTCCGCGAGGGGTGGAAAATATTATGTACTCGCTGCTGCTTTGTATAATATTTCTTGCAGGCATAAATTTGGGCCTGCCAAATTCTCATTTGGGATCGGCGCTGCCGCTGATGGTCAATGAATTTGAAATTCCATTGTCCTGTGCAGGTCTTCTTTCAACCGTATGCACTACAGGGTCTATAATGGCCTGCTTTGCTTCCGAAAGAATGGTGCAAAAATACGGTGTGGGCTTAGTCCTTACAGGGGCGGTTATGGTTTCGGCGGGGGCTTTGCTTGGATATGCGCTTGCAAGTACCTTTATGTTTTTGTGTATCGTATCTATAGCTTACGGATTTGGCAGCGGAGTGGTGGATACGGTGCTGAACGGATATTTGGTGCAGAGGTTTCCATCTCGATGTCTTAGCTTATATCATTGCAGTTGGGGCGTGGGCGCCACTATCGGGCCATATATTATGGGATGGGCTATCGCCGAAAAAAGCGGATGGCGCTCTGGTTACAGCGCCGTAAGCGCTATACAGCTTGCGGTGGCATTTGTTGTGTTTTTGTCCCTGCCTTTATGGCGGAGGAACAAAAATGATATGGGACGGGAAGGACGCAGCGTTTCCGTCGGCGAGGGAAGTATGTTAAAAACTCGGGGCGTATTGCCTGCGGCATCCGGGTTCTTCCTGTATGCAATATTTGACTCGGCGATTTTTTTATGGACGTGTACTTATTTGGTGGAGTGCAAAGGCGCATCGCCGGATACGGCAGCAGCCTACGTGGCGTTTTTTAGCCTTGGCATCACTGCGGGGCGGTTTATCAGCGGCTTTATCGCAGATGCTGTGGGCGACAAAAATATGATACGCGCCGGAATAGGCATCATGCTGACAGGTACTATTTT
>JAZNUG010000094.1:0-38848 GCA_045592165.1 Clostridia bacterium
TTGCGCCCATGGGGCATACCTTTACACAGCATCCGCAGGCCACGCACATATCCTGTGCCACAAAGGCCTGTCTTTTCATCCGCTTTGCCTTTTCCACAATAAAAAACCTCCATTGCTTAATGTACGTAATATACATTAATTAATGGAGGTCTTCCGTGATATGGTCACAATTTAACGAATAAAGCTGAATTTTTCTACTTCTTCCCCTGCTGCTTGCACCAGATATTCATTATCCAGTCCACCGGCAGCAGCTTTACCATGCGTACCTGCATCCGCACAGGGAAGCCCAGAATGGACACCTTCTTTTTCCTGCGGAAGTCCTTCATGGCCTTGTCGATGACCTGCTTTGCGGTGTACCAGCGGTCGTAGTATTTGATGGTATCGTCATGAACGGCACGATCCATAAACTCGGTCTTGATCCACCCGGGGCATACGCACATTACGAAAATTCCCCTGCTCTTGAGCTCACGGCCGATGGCACGGCTGAAGCTGAGCACATAGGCCTTGGTTGCGCCGTAAACCGACAGATAGGGCACGGGCTGCCAGCTGGAATTTGATCCAAGGTTGATTATGGAATCCCCCTTCTGCATATATGGCAGGCTCAGCAAGCACATGGCGGTCAGCGCCTTGTCGTTCAGGTCGATAATGCCAAGCTGATTGTCCAGCTCCATCTCCTCAAATGTGCCGAACAGGCCATATCCTGCGGCGTTTATCAGCAGATGCACCTGAGGCTTTTCCGCTTCCAGCAGTTCCTTATATGCAGCAAAGCTTGCGCTGTCGCTAAGATCCATGGCGATGGGGCGCACGGGAGTCTTGCACTCTCCCTGCAGTTCTTCAAGCCGCTCCTTACGGCGGGCGATGACCCATATCTCATCCAGCTGAAATTCTCTGTCCACTGCATATACAAACTCTCTGCCCATACCGGAGGATGCACCGGTAATGACCGCTATCTTTTTCATGTAATGTTCTCTCCTGTTTTAATAATGTAAAACAATTTTGCTGCAGGACAAATGCACAAGGTGCACTCAGCCCCAATGTACAGAATATGACTTGAATTCTAGCTGTATTTAGTCTATCCAATTCAATCCGCAAATGTCAATATCTTACGCCTGTACATCCGGATACGCCTATAACAAAGCAAGCATGACCGCATAATGCGGTCATGCTTGTTTTATTTAAGCGTAATGGGATAAATCTATCCGAAGGTGATGGGAGGCACCTCGTTCTCGCCGCCTGCGCCGAATCCGCCGCCTGCGCTGCCATCAAATATACCGCCGAATGCATCGCTGGTTCTGGCCTTGATCTTGAAGGATACCGTCTTTGTTCCGCCGAACATGCCCAGTCCCTCAAAGGTAACCTTTGCAGAACCGATGGTTGTGTTCTTCACGTAACTGTTTTCAACAACGCGGATATCCTTGCCCAGCTCAAGGGGAATTATTTCCTTGCCAACCTTCATATAAACCTTGCCTTCCACAAACTGGCGCTGATCCACTATGCGGATAGGCTTTCCGGTATACTTGTGGTCCATTATCTGTATAGTGGCGCCCTTGATATCATAACCCTTATCCAGTATACGGTATGTACCGGATACAGTGCCCTCATAATTGCCGGTGCCAGTTACGGTAATGCGTATCACAGAGCCTGCGGGAACAACAGAACTCTTATTCAGTACGCGGTTTGTGCTGAGCAGCGCACCGTTGGAATCAGGAATGGCAATAAGGGTGTATACGGCTTCCTTAAGGTATTCCTTGCCGGCAGCAAGCGCCTTGCCGTTTACATCGTATACCTTGAAGGACTGATAATAGCCATTGGGCTTGCCGGTTGCCACCTTATCTGCCGCAACGACACTTATACCGCTGTTGTTGTCTATCGTCCTGGGATTGATGATAAAGTTTTCGGTAATGGTACCGGCAAAGTTGCCCTTGCCCTTTATTACTGCCTGAGGAGGCTTTGCAGCAGCAAAGCTTTCATCGGTATAGACAGCTTTATTGTTCTTGAAGCTGACGGTGTAATCCACACCCTCTGTCAGCAATTTTCCGTCATTTGCTGCCCAAGCTACACTCAGGGAAGGCACAGTGCCGCCGGCGGTGTATGTGCAGGAACCGATGTTAACATCAACTGTATCGCCTGAGAGTACAGCCGCATTGATCTTGAAGCTCTGCTTCTTGCTGCCGGTATAACCCTTTTCGGGATTGCCTGTAAATATTACAGTACCGGTACCCTTTGCAATGTTCTTCTGGTACTCAACTGTGTAATGTATGCCCTCTTCAAGGTCAATACCGGTGGAAGGATCCTTGGCATCGGCAAAGTATGCAACAGTCATCCTTGCGCTTCCCTCAAGCTCGGTGGGGCGTATTTCAGCGCCTGTGTAGGCATAGCCTTCCTTAAGGACGTTGTTCACTGTTACCTTACTCATGGCAATGCCATTTACCTTGAAGGTTTTTACAACGCTGCCAACGTAAACGATGCCGTCTCCGTCAGCATCTTCCCCTGTACCGGTGATGATTACGGAAGCTGTGCCGACCACGTCGTTGTTAACGTATTCTACGGTGTAGTCAATACCCTCGTACAGCAGATTCTTGCCGGTGGCCTCATCCTTTGCCTCGCTCTTATAGCTGAGGGTCAGCTCAGGAACAGCACCGTCTTCAGCCCAGTTTACAGCCTTGATAGAGGCAACGGATACCTTGGACATCAGCACCTGATCCGCCTTGTTTGCAACGATAAACTGCGCTTTCAGCGTACCGCTGAAATTACCCGCACCGGTAAATGTGACATCATATGAACCGGGAGCGATGCATGCGCCATGGGTCATGGTGTAGTCAGTCTTAAGCTTGATGGCCTTACCGGTCTGGTTCCAGGTAACCACAGGCTTGGGGGTAAGCGCCTTGCCGGTTTCCGCCTGAGCGGGAATGGATACTGTAAAGTCATTGCCGTTCAGCTGCACAGGCTTGATGCTGAAGCAGATGTTGATTTTGCCGGAATAGTTGCCCTTCAGGGTGACCACGGCATGGGGAGACTTTTTAAGGTTGTTTTCATCGGCAGCAGCAGCGTTCTTATTGTTCTTGTAGGCCACGGTATAATCGGTCTTCTCGACAAGAAGCTTATTGCCGTCGTACAGGCGGAAAGCAGGGGTCTTTGCAGTTCCGTCATATACGGGGTTTACTATTTTTGTTGCCCAGATGCAATCGGGAATTATGCCGCCTATGGGCATATCCTCGGGCAGTACATCGCCAACGCCGGTATTCTTTACTTCCACAGTATAGCTAAATTCAGCAGCTTCGCTTATGCCGAATGTATCAACCGCGGCAACAGCACGGATTACGGTATCGGTATTTATCTCAATGGGCTCGGCGTAGAGAATCGCCGTATCACCGACAGGCTCGCTGCCATCCACTGTATAGTAAATGCTTGCACCCTCGCTATCCGTCATCAGGGCCACCTTTGTGCCCTGGGCAACAACTGCGCCGCTCTCGATGCTGGCATAAGGAGCTGCAACGCTGGAACGCTGCCAGCATGCATACAGCAGAATATCCTCATAGATTCGGGTTTCGGAAGTGAACCTATCGCCCGTGCCCTCAGCGCCGGTAAACCAACCCAGGAATTCATAGCCTTCTCTTTCCATAACGGGAAGCTGAACAGCGCTGCCTATATCTATGTACTCTATGCTGTCAATTTCTCCTGCGCCTACGGTATCGAAGGATACGGAGACGTACTTGTTCTCCTCCGTTTCCTCGCGCACTTCGCAATAGGCCAATTCTTCGCCAACCCACTTGAATTCTGAATCAAGCCATACAACGCGCAGCTCTATGCGGGCATACTCATCGTCAGTGCATATCACGCTCTCATTGAAGGGAATATCAAAGCCCAGGAAAGCGGCATCATCTGCATCAACCACAAGGTTTTTCTCTGCGGGTTCTTGGAATACTACAGTTTCTCCCTTTTTGCCGGTCATATAAACCTGGCATGCATAGACATCCTGTGCGAAAGGATACCAACGGATATCTTCTAACCAATAATAGCCATCGGTCTTTGACATCTTATCAAGGTCGACCTTCATATCAAGGTAGACGGTATTGTCTTCATTGCTGGATACCTTACTGGTCTGGACAACGCCGGAGAGAACCCCACCGTTTTCATAATCGTAATATGTATCCACAAGGTCGAAGCGACCGGTATCCGTTACATTTACGGCAGGCTGCTCCACCTTGGATATGATGCAGTAGCTTTCCTCAACGCCTATGATATTTTCACGGCTGTCCTTCCAATAGAAAGACATATTTACCTTTGTGTCGGTATCATACTCGGGCAGGTCATTCACATCCAAAGGTAAGAATATTTCGAGATACCATGTATCCCCTTCAACTTCAACCGTAGGATACTGAATTCCTCTGGCTGTATACTCTCCCTTGGTTACTTCATAAGCCAGCTGCCCATCAACCGTCTCGGTATCGGGCATGGCAATACGAATGCCCTCCATCCACAGACCGTCCTGGTACTCTGTCAGCCAGTCTGTGTACACCTGAACATCCATATATGCGTTGCCTTCATCATCAACGGCAACAGCATATTCCTTGATGCCCTCATTTTCTACATTCTGCAGAGAAATGCGGTCGGGGTCAGTGATTTTTACAGCTTCAAAATCAGTCCATGTTACGATGCAGTAAGTCTTTTCTTCAAGAATGATTTCGCCGTTGCTGTCTTTCCAATAGAAAGTCAGATCAACTCTGGTGCTGGAGCCTGCTTCAGGCAGGGCTTTGCTGTAGAATAAAACATCTGCAGCTACACTTCCATCGCTTTCAACAGGAAGATCCTCATGCTTCGTCCAGAATCTATTTTCGCTGTCTTCATCGCCTTCCTTTTCCACATCACAGGTAACAGCGCCGATGTCCGGAGCGGTAACTTTAACATTATTTATCCAGCAAGTTCCCTCTTCTCCGTACATCATATCCACGTCAAGCTGCGCGTCTATGTATGCATTTCCTTCAGCATCGGTGCGGACAGCATACCCCACAACAGCGCAATCTGTTATGTATTCAAGGGAAATTCGATTTGTATCAGCAATATAACCTGCCGCTGCATCCGTGACGGGAAGCGTTTGCACAGGCACCTCTGCAGGTTCTTCGGATTCCCCCTGTTCCTCCACAGGCTGCTGCGGCAGTTCCTCTTCAGCAGGAATCTCCTCTTCTGTTTGCTCTGTAACTTCCTCCTGAGCAGGAACTTCTTCGGACAGAACATCCGGCTCGTCTTCGGAAGGAATATCCTCCACGGGTTCATCTATAATTACTTCTTCAACAGGGTCGATATCGGTATCGGCCGCCTGTGCAAAGGCAACACCAACAGGCTGCAGGCAAAGCACAGCCAGCAGCAGCATAGATATTATTCTTTTGATAATGCTGTAAGATTTCACGGTATACCTCCTATGAATTCTCATATGTAAATATATCATATCACATTTGTTATTTTCTTTCCACATCATACAATGTATTTCCGGACGAATATTGATTTTTTTACTGACGGCATATAAAAAGTGCGAAGAAAACAGCTCTTCGCACTTTTATCGGAATCTATTTGGTTACGAAAGCATTTATTCCTCGTCCTTGCGACGCTTGAGCAGGCAGAGAGCTGCAATGCCCATAGCTGCGGCAGGGCTCATAAGGCCTATATCGCCGGTCTTGGGGAAGGACAGGCTGCCATATACCACGTTAAGGGTAAAGGTAGGAGTATTTACAGTCTTGCATCCGTTGCTGATTACGCAGCGATACTTATATCCGTCCATCTTAGAGGATACGTCTTTTACGGTGTAATTGGCACAGGTGGCGCCCTTTATCTTGACAAAGCCGCAGCCGTCACCCTTATCCACATACCACTGGCAGCTGTCGCCGCAGGAAAGAGCAACCTTGAAGATCACATCCTCGCCGGGACGAACGCTTACGCACTTGCCGGAATGATGATTCATGCCGCAACAGGGCTTGGAATGGGTACTGGAAGTCCTGGTTACCTTTACGGCAACATCATCCTCGGAAGAGGCCAGCTCTTCTGTGCCGCTGTATACCGCCTTTACGGTATTGTCGCCAACCTTGAACTTGTTTTTGTCAGATGCGGAAATTTTCCAGGAAATCAGGGGCTTTACATCGACTGCTTTGCCGTAGGCCTCACCGTTTATATAGAGCTGAACGGTTCCCTCGGTAACAGAATTGCCCTCAGCATCCTTTACGGTTACCTGATAGGTTACGGAAGAGCCGCGAGTAACCTTGCTGCGGGAAGCCTTTATCTTGGTAGTGGTTTCTGCCTTGGCAGGCTCGGTCTGAGTTTCCTGCTCAAATGCAGCCACGAGATTGCGGTTGGTTGCAGCTTCAAATGTAAGAGCAGCTTCAGTGCTTACCACTGCGCCGTTTTCCTTCCATGCTACAAACTTGTAGCCCTCGTTTGCCGCTGCAATAAGGGTTACGGAATCGCCATTGTTATAGGTACCGCCGCCGGCAACAAGACCGCCTTCGGAGGGAGTTGCCACTGCAGTGATGGTGCAGGTTTCCTGCTCCTCCGCCTCAAACTTTGCAACGAGGGTGCGGTTGGTCCTGGCTTCAAAGGTAAAGGAAGCATCAGCGCTTACTTCTGCGCCATTTTCCCTCCATGCTACAAACTTGTAGCCCTCATTTGCCGCTGCGGTAACGGTAACAGAAGCACCCTTGCTATATGTGCCGCCGCCGGTAACAACGCCGCCTTCAGAGGGAGTTGCCGCAACGTCAATAACACACTCTTCCTGCTCGGCGGCTTCAAACTTTGCAAAGAGATTGCGGTCGCCATCCACAGTGAAGGTGTAGGTGGTTTCGGTGGTCAGAACCGCGCCGTTTTCCTTCCATGCAACAAAGACATAGCCTTCGTTTGCCACCGCGGTAACGGTTGCCTGTGCATCCTTTTCATAGGTGCCTGCACCGGATACAGAACCGCCCGCCTGAGGAGTAGCCCCTGCAGCAACGGTGAAGGTTACGGGGTCCTGGATATTGTTCTGAAGCTGTTCCCCGCTCTGAGACTGTTTTCCCTCATCGGACTTGTTTTCATCAGACAGCTGCTCACCTTCGGACTGATTTTCCTCGCCGGTCAGCTGCTCGCCTTCGGACTGGTTTTCCCCGCCGGTCAGCTGGTCACCATCAGGCTGATTTTCGCCGCCGGGCAGATTGTCTCCCATGCCCTGCTCAGAGTAGTTTTCACCTTCCTGAGCAAAAGCTACGGACGGAAGCAGACTTGTAAGCATAAGCGCACAAATCAGCACAGCAATAAAACGTTTCATTTTGATACCCTCCAATCATCCTTTGGCTGAAAATCTCACACAAATATTACTCAGCTGTCAGCCATATACACAGCGCATAAGCGTTCATAAGAATGTATGGTACATTTTAGTGGTTTATCCCGAAAATTTCAAGCAAATTCGGCATTATTTACAAATCCATAAAAAATCGGACATAATTTCATGCTTCAAAGTGCGTTTTTATGCAGATTATCCGCTTGATCTACGGATTGCCGCCCATAATTCAGCAGCCCGCCATGCTCCGCGCTTATGTTTTTCAGGATGTGACACTCTCCGCGTACCACGCATCAAACTCAGGGGGTATGGCGGTAAAGCGCAGTTTCCAGCCCTTCTCCTCCCTGGATATTACCTTACAGAACAGCTTTGCGCCTATTTCCAGGTGCAGATTGTCATATTCCTCTATTGCCACGGCAGTTTCCAGTACGGCCTCCCTGGGGGACAGCGCGGTGATCATGCCCCTGTTTGCTTCAAGGTCGCTGTGCTTGCCCTTGATAATATAGAATTCGACCTTTCGGGGAGAATTGAGCGGCCTCAGTTCCTCATTATTCCGCGCCTGACAGGACAGGCCGTATTTACCGCCTATACCCATGACATTTGTAAGCACAAGGGGCGCCTTGATACCCTTGGGGAATACCACCAGTTCCTTATCCACGGCAAGGGGTTCACCGATAAGCTCCCTTGTCTGGGGAGATATCAATATCTGTCCGCCAACGGTATAGCTTTCGATTCGTCCGCAGAGGTTTGCATTCTTACCAACCACGCCGTACTTCGTGCGCTTTTCCGAGCCGATATTGCCTATAATCACATCGCCGGTATTTATGCCGATGCCCATTTCCAGTTTTGGGTATCCCCGCTGCAGATTCCATTGGTTTACGGCTTCCATTCTCGCCTGCATTTCCACCGCCGCAGCCACCGCCTCAGATGCATGGTTTTCCGAAGGCAGAGGTGCGCCGAATATGGCCACGATGCTGTCTCCCATGAATTCTATTATTGTGCCGTTTCTCTGCTGTATTATTCCCGTCATATCACCGAAATAATGATTGAGCATGGCCAGCAGGTCATGGGGCTCCATCCTTTCGCTCAGCGCAGTAAAGCCCCGCAGATCGCTCATAAGTATAGTAATAAACCGCTTCTTTCCGCCCATTTCAAGGCCGTTTGGCGTTTCCAGAAGCTGACGGACTATCTCATCCGAAAGAAACCGGCCAAAGGTATCGCTGAGCAGGTTATTCCGCATTTCCAGCTTTTTATTCAGGCCGTGGATGTACTCTATGGCCTCTGCAGTATTGCCAAGCTCCACAATTCCGCTGACATCGCTCAGCGCAGCGATGACTCCCGCCTTTTCCCCATTATCATCCTTGAGATAAGATGTAGACACATACAGCTGCTTGAACTTTTCTCCGGTAAAATACGGGATTATTCCCCTGTAAGATGGAGCTGTACCAAACACTGCATCCAGCATGGTTTGATTAAATGACGCATTGCCCTCAAAACAGAATGAACAGCGGGCGAAGCTTTGCCCTATGAGCTCCTGCTCCCCCCTTCCCAGTATGCGGGCCGCCGCAGGATTGGCATAGGTAATGGCACCATCAAAGTCGATGATGATTATGCCCTGGGCCATATCCCGCATTATGCTTTCATGGGTCAGTTTTGTGGTGCTCATTCCCTTTCCTTTCCGCCGCAAAACCAGCCGTGCTGTCTGAGATAAGTCAATGATCTTTTCACGCCTTCTATTCCGCCCACCTCAAGGGTAACAGGAATGTTTCCGCTAAGGCTGCGCCGCATTCTGTCAGCCTTTTCCCAATCCACAGTTCCTTCGCCAATGGCCATATGATTATCGTATTTTCCATAGTTGTCCGACAGATGCAGGTATCCTATATAATCACCCAGCCTGTCAAACCAAGCCTCCATGGGAGCATTGGAGTAATTCACATGGCCGATATCCAGACACACCTTTACCCTGTCGCCGGACACCCGTTTCATTATGGCTTCCAACGGATCGGGATCTATATCCATGCTGTTTTCAACGCATATTGTTAAGCCATGCTTCTCCGCAAGCTCCATGAAATATTGGGCGGTGGTATCCGCCCAGCCGTCAATATACGCTCCCCTCAGGAAAGGCGCGCAGCTGGAATGAAACACCACCCATTCCGCGCCTATCTCTCGGGCAAAAAGACAGCTCTGCTCGCAGCACATTCTGGAATGCGCCCTCACGGCAGACGATGCGCTGGCAGGATTCACATCTATAAATGCACCGTGGATGGCTCTGGTGCGCCCAAGACTTTTATGCCAGGCCTTAAGTTCATTGCATAGGGACTCATTTGCCATGGCGGGAGCCATGAACATTTCTATGGGCTCATAATAAAGATTTTCCCGCAGAGCAAATTCGCGGCATATATCCCGCTCGTCATATCTTGGCTGTATCTGAAAAAAGAACTCTGACATAATCGATTACCTGTTTTTGTCAATGAAGTTATATATGTTTCCGCTGTCGCTGACGCCGGCTATGGCCTCGGCATAGTCGCTGATGAATTTGCCTACCTTCTCAATAAACCAGCTGCTTCCGGATTTTTCCTCTTTTTCGGCTTCAACGATTTCGGTTACTGCCCGGCAGGCTTCCATATAG
This sequence comes from Clostridia bacterium, assembly GCA_045592165.1. Classification (GTDB taxonomy): domain Bacteria; phylum Bacillota; class Clostridia; order Christensenellales; family CAG-138; genus SFEL01. The sequence continues at coordinate 9,930 of JAZNUG010000094.1, forward strand.
TCATGGGTCAGCTGACGTATACGTTTGCTCATGTTCTTCATCATATCCAGCAGCACATCAGGATCATCGCCGAAATAACTGCCGAAGTTTTCCCCGCTGATAAGGAATACCTCAACGTCCTCCAGCGCCACCGCCGCAGCAGAGCGGCGCATGGAATCGATCAGTCCCATTTCGCCGAAGGTTGCGCCATGTCCTCCGCTTATCTCTGTAAGCAGCTTTTCATCCGGGCCGCCGAAGTTTGCGTATATTCCCACTCTGCCCCTGTTGAGAACATACATCCACATTTCAAAGCTGCCCTCTTCAAATATAACATCACCTTTTTTATAATAACGGATCATATCTTCCATGCCTGATATTACTCCTTATCTGCACAGTCTGCCGTCGTTTTCCTATAATCCTCCACAAACTTTCCTGCTCTGTCCCGGAACCAGCCGCTCTTTTCCCCGCCGCTCTCCTGAGATTCCACCGCTTCCTTTACCGCGCGGCAGGCATCCATATAATCTCCGGTAAGGGTGCGTATACGCTTACCCATGCTCTGCATGACGGCGATAACCTTTTCCGGCCGTTCCCTAAGATAACGGCTGAAGGTATTCCTGTTGATTACCTCCACCCTTGTTTCCCTTTCCAGCGCAACGGCAGTGGCGCTGCGGGGCGCTTCATCCACAAGGCCCATCTCCCCGAAGATGTCATCTCCCCTGAGCCGGGCAAGCATCTTCTCTGCGGATGTGCCGTAATTAAGGTATATACCAACGCTTCCCCAGCGGATATCATACATACAGTCCGCAGGGTCTCCCTGTCTGAATATTATTTCACCTTTTTTATAGGATTTATATTCTCTTGCGTATTCCGACATAAGCACAGGCTTGCCTTTCGTAAGATTGTATTCATTATACAGGTATATGCAGCAGCAGATATGTTTTCATTATCAGTATATCTGAAAATACTGAACACAGCAATCCTAATCGGCCGATAATGCTGTTTAAAGCAAAAGAAGCTGGCAGAACACAGAAACATCCCCCGTTACTGCCGGAACGGGGGATGTTGTTTTGCGCTTATTCTGATTTTACGGATATCACCACAGGATTTCCGCCGCAGCGTATCATTCCATCGCACACCTCTACGGTATTGCCGTCCAGACGGTTGATGTAGCTGCCGTCTGGCAGATCCACCTGAACATCCGCTGCAATTCCCTTAAGGCTGAATATGCCTATTTTCCTGCTGATATTGTCATCCCTTTCAAGGATAGCAATGTGATTTGTATCATCCGCACTGCCCTTGAAGTAATCCTCTGCAGAAAGCAGGTCCTTCTTAAACTTATACAGCTTTGCGAACAAAGGACTTATATCTTTACCCTCATTCCTTCGGAATACATCCTTATCAAAGAGGCTTGGCACATGATCCTCCTGATATTCCTGTCCTGCATACAGAAGGGTGGTGCCCTTGAGGAAATACAGGAACGCGGTAAAGTTTTCAAGAGCCCTCTCATCTCTTATATAGGAACAGATACGGGGCTGATCGTGATTTTCAAGGCAGCGCATTTTTATGTAGTTATCCGGATAGGCGCACTCCTGAAAATTAAGCATGTCTATATAGTTTGACAAATTTGCCCCACCTTTGAGATAGCGGTCAAACACCTCGCGAATATCGTAATCATACTCAATGTCAAAGGCAGTAAACATATCATAATCATTGGCAGAATAAAGGCCGCTCTTGCGGGCAAACTGACCGAAACCTCCATGTACGGTTTCCGCGAGCCATATGCAGTCCGGATGCACCTTCTCCACGGCCTCACGAACCCTGCACCAGAACTCCACCGGCACAAAGGAGGCCACGTCGCAGCGGAAGCCATCCACTATTTGTGCCCACATGACAAGGGATTCGATCTGATAATCCCACAGTTCCCTGCAGGTGTAGTCCAGATCCACAACATCCGTCCACTCCCCGACGTGATTGCCCATGGAACCGTCTTCCTTGCGGTAGAAAAACTCAGGATGCTCTCCGGTCAGAGTGGAGTCGGGGGAAGTGTGATTATACACCACGTCTATGATGCACTTCATGCCCCGGGCGTGAATCTCATCAACCAGACGGCAAAAATCTTCCATTGTGCCGTATTCGGGGTTAACTGTGCGATAGTCCCTGTTTGCATAGGGGCAGCCCAGGCTGCCTTTTTTCCCCTTTATGCCGATGGGATGTATGGGCAAAAGCCATATTATGTCAGTACCCAGAGCCTTTATTCGGTCAAGGTCCGGAATCACAGCGCTGAAAGTACCCTCAGCGGTATGATTCCGCACATAGATGGAGTAGATAACATCAGAGCGCAAAGCAATGTTTGTCTGTTTTGCCATAGTAGGATATCTCCTGTGAAAACGTTATTTTCAGATATATTTAAGATAACATACCGGACCGAAAAATTAAAGAATGCAGGCAGATGCTGTATGTTCGCAATCATTAATTCTCTGCAAAGTAATTCTCCCGGGCATAGTTAAAATTATCCAGCAGAAACTTCAGCGCCTCCCTGCTGACTTTTGCACGGGGGGCCATCAAATCAAAGGCATGAAAACAACCTTCGTATTCTCTGAAGCGTACCTCCACTCCCTGCTCCTTCAGTCGGTTTACAAAGGTTACGGTTTCATCATAGAAGGGCTCAATTGTACCGATATATGTGAAGACGGGAGGCAATCCCCTCAGATCCTGCGCCCTTGCAGGGGCAGCGTATATTGGCAGATTGTCCCTGTCCAATCCCTCAAGATACTTATCCCACCCAACTATATTGGACGGCGTATCCCACACGGGAGCATTGTTGTCCCTGGAAGACTCTGTAATGCGGTCATCTATCATAGGATACAGGGGCATCTGGAAAGCTACGTTCACCTCTCCCTTGTCTCTTGCATACAGGCACAGAGCAGCGGTAAGGCCGCCACCCGCACTCTCTCCGCCCACGAACAGCTGGTTTTTGTTTATACCGAGTTCCTCGGCATGCTGCAGCATCCATGTCAGTGCAAGGTAACAATCCTCAATGGCGGCAGGGTAAGGGGCTGTTGTGCTGAGGGTGTAGGCAGGCATAACTGCCACAGTTCCCCCGTCCTTTATCATCGGATCCACAAAAAAGCTGCCCTCCTCCGGCTCACCAAGGGCATATCCTCCCCCGTGAATCCACAGCAGGCCCGCGGCATCCGGCTTTGTACCCGCCCTGGAGCGGCAAACCAGCATACGCAGCTCAGTTCCGTCCGGTCTCTGTATGTATTTCATCTCAGCCGTCGTATTTTTGCCCTTCCATCTGCCGGGAAGCCGTTTTTCTTCTTTGGTTTTCCGCCATACAATACTCAATGTATCGAACTTGGGCATGGTAAGCTTGAGAAATATGCCGCTGAGGCGCAGATCTTTATGAATATCCTTATTGCGAATAACTGCCATATTTGCCATTCCCTTTCGGTTGTTTTATTTCCGGTTAATTATACCATGTTTTTCCATAATAAAAGAATACGCCAATGTCGCTGTATAGGCAATCCCCGGCGTCTTGCATCCGGACCGGTATTCATTTACATAGCCCTCCTGTTTATCCCCCTAATTAAATAATCTGAGCTATCTCATTGACAGACGCAAATCAAAAATGCTACCATGCCACAAGAAATATAATTTTTACAGATAAATGCATATTGTTCCAACGGAAACGCACTCTGCTGCACCGACAATATACATTTTCCCCTGTCCGCACACCCCACAACAGCCTTTTCATGCTGCGAGGTAATAATAATGCTTACTGTTCGTATTCCCGGACGTGATGATTTCACCGTCAGCCATCTTTTACTTGATTATAACGGCACCATTGCCCTTGACGGCAATGTTATTCCCACTATTCTCCCTCAGCTGGAGCAGCTGAGCAAGGACCTTTGCATTTATGTTATCACCGCCGATACCCACGGCACCGCAAGCAAAAACTGCGAAGGTTTGCCTCTCGAGGTAAAAGTATTTCCCACAACAGATGTGGGCAGGATCAAAGCCGAAGAAGCCCGCAGGCTCAGCGGCGGCGTAGCCTGCATCGGCAACGGCTTCAACGATATTCAGATGTCCGATGTCTGCGACCTTTCCATCTGCGTTATTGGCAGGGAAGGCTGCTGCGGCGCCCTGCTGTCCCATGCGGATGTGGTGGTTACCTCAATTGAGGATGCATTGGATCTGCTCATCAAAACCGACCGTCTCCGGGCAACACTGCGTACATAAAAAATATTTCATCATACAAAAAGCACCCCGGGGTGCTTTTTTTGATTGTTTCATTACATGAATGCGTTCAGCATGCCTGCTGTGCAGGACAGGGCGGCCATTATATGGGCCGCTCTGTGAAAACCGAGCCGCTCTCCGCCCATGCGCCTGAGCAGAACAGCCCCGACCGCCATCAGGCCGAGCACAACTGCTATCAGCAGCTGCCCCGTATAATAGGGCCAGAAAATTCTTATGCTTACAGTCATGACGTATATGCCGAGAACTGCCGACACATACAGGCAGGCTGCCTTATTTCTGCTGTTCTTTGACAAAAACATCAGCAGTACAGCCGTTGCTCCGGCCACAGCCAGCATCATGAACGCAATAATCAGCCAATCAAGATTCGTGTACAAATTTGTTAATCCTCTTTTCTTTTTTGTTCTGTCCGGAAAAATGGAGCTGCCTCAGAATAATAATTTACAGATAATATCCGGGAATACAGGCGATCTCCTTTTCTTCCTTCAAAACTTGCTTCACATTCTACAATTCCCCTTTCCCCATTTCAACAGAACAGATGTTTGTTTACAAAACCATAATTAACCGTACACATTTGGGTTTTTTTAAGCAGAAAGCAGCCGCCGGTCATTCCGGCAGCTGCCTGCTTCAAAATTTCTTATTATGATTTTACTTATCCATTCCGCAGTCAAAGGCTGCTTCAATCAGGGCGCGGTCATTCATCACCGCATCGTAGAAGCGGAATCCGCCGGAGAAATTGTATGCATCATATCCGTTTCCTTCAAGAATACGGCAGGCAATGTAACTGCGAAGGCCGCTCTGACAGATGACGTACACCGGCTTTCCCTTATCCACCTCATCCAGGCGCTCACGAAGCTCATCCACAGGAATATTTGTGAATCCCTCTATATGGCCCCGGCTGTATTCTCCCACAGTGCGAGTATCGAGCAGCACAACACTGCCATCCCGTGGCAGCTTTGCGGCATCCTCAAAATGCCACTGCTTAAGGGTTCCGTTGGCGATGTTGTCAATCATGAAGCCTGCCATGTTGACAGGATCCTTTGCAGAGGAATATGGCGGCGCATAAGCAAGGTCAAGATCCTTAAGCTGGGTTGCCTTCATCCCTGCATGAATTGCGGTGGCCAGCACGTCAATGCGCTTGTCAACGCCTTCCGAGCCCACTATCTGAGCGCCCAGCAGGCGGAATGTCTCTTTTTCAAACACCACCTTAACAGTCATAACCCTTCCGCCGGGATAATATCCTGCATGGCTCATGGGGGAAAGTATCACGGTATCCACATCCAGTCCGGCCTTGCGGGCATTGGTTTCGTTGATGCCGGTTGCGGCGGCAGTAATACCGAATACCTTGATAATGCTGCTGCCCTGACTTCCCTTATATCTGCTGTCGCCTCCGCAGATATTGTCCGCAATGATGCGTCCCTGTTTATTTGCAGGGCCCGCAAGAGAAATAAGAGTATCCTGACCGGTTACATAGTGCTTTACCTGCACGGCATCGCCTGCGGCATAAATATCAGGCACAGAGGTTTCCATTCTGTCGTTCACAACAATGCTGTCCTTTATGCTAAGCTTTATTCCCGCTTCCTTTGCAAGGGCGGTATCCGGAGTAACTCCTATTGCCAGCACAACCATGTCCCCATGGAGGGGCTCTTCATCCTTGAGAAGCACATCCACGCCGCCATCCTTTTCCTCAAAACCCTCAACGGTATGGCCCAGGGCAAGCCTTATGCCGTGCTTGCGCATCTCACCGTGGATAAAGGCCGCCATGTCCCCATCAAAGGGATTCATAAGCTGTTTTGGCCGCTGAACAATCGTCACATCCATTCCGAGCTCCCGGAGGTTTTCCGCAAGTTCAATGCTGATAAAGCCGCCGCCCGCCAACACCGCAGATTTTGGCCCATGCTCATCGATGTAATTCTTTATGCGGAAGGTATCCTCCACAGTGCGGAGGGTAAACACCTTGTCTATACCCACGCCCGGAAGTCTGGGCTGAGTGGGCTTTGCACCGGGAGAAAGTATCAGCTTATCGTAGTCTTCCTCAAATTCTTCCCCGGTGGCAAGGTTTTTTACAGCAACCGTCTTTCTTTCGGGATGAATTGCGGTCACTTCATGCCGCACCTTCATATTCACCCGGAAGCGGGAAAAGAAGCTTTCGGGAGTCTGCAGGGTAAGCTCCTCAGGATCCGTTATCACTTCGCCGATATAATACGGCAAACCGCAATTTGCATAGGAAACATAACCTGAACGTTCAAATACGGTTATCTCCGCCTGTTCATCCAGCCTGCGAATACGCGCCGCAGCGGTTGCGCCGCCTGCAACTCCGCCAACAATAACAACTTTCATATTATCGCGCCACCTTTCCGGAATAAGCGGCAATGCCGCCAATATTGTTTACATTGCTGTATCCCATATACTGCAGTATCTTTGCTGCCTGCCGGCTTCTTGCGCCGGACTGGCAGTATACATACAGGGGAACATCTTTATTTTCCAACCTCTCCTCCGCCCTGTCAATGGCCTGCAGTGGAACATTTATGCTGCCGGGTATATGTCCCGACCTGTATTCCTGATACGTCCTTACATCCACCAACACTGCTTCAGGGGTCTGGCTGTATTCCCTGTATCCTTTATTAATATCAGGCTGCTTTAAAAAATCAAAAAATCCCATATATTTATCTCCTTGAATATTTGAATTGCTGATGTCCTGTCATTGAACTGAGTATATTATAGACATGAATATCCCGCCCTTTCCGTGATGATATCACACATATGATTCGGAGATTGCATTATTCCCCGGCTGATCATATGCAGATCCGGATTTTTTATATATTATCCTTGAATTGCATGCCTGCCGGTGCTATGCTGAACACAGGCACATCTATATTTTTTACATATAAGGAAAAGGAGGAGCATTATGGACAACAAATACGATGTCATAGTTGTTGGCGCAGGCAACGGCGGCCTTGCTGCTGCGGCAAATACTGCCAAAGCAGGCCTGAAAACGCTGCTGCTGGAAAAGCACAACCTGCCCGGCGGCTGCGCCACCAGCTTCCGCAGGGGGCGTTTTGAATTTGAGCCGTCCCTGCACGAACTGTGCAGCGTAGGTACCAAGGAAAAGCCCAATACCGTATACAAGGTGCTGGATGAGTTGGGCACCGAGATAAACTGGGAATATGAGCATGATATTTTCCGCGTGATAAACAAGGCGGGCAATTACGATCTGGTGCTCAAGGCAGGTATTGAGGATTTCTGTCAGAGCGTAGATGACGCTGTACCCGGATGCAAGGAAAACGTACGTGCCTTCCTGGCGCTCAAGCCAAAAATAGACGCGGCAATCGCCTACATATACGCCATGAAGGGCAAGCCCAAGGGACTTACGATGCTCCTTAAGCATACCGACTTTATGCGGGTGGCGGGCCACTCCGTAGAGCAGGTTATGACTGCGCTTGGCATACCCAAGGCCGCCCAGGATATAATCAACACCTACTGGGGCTATCTTGGCGTACCAACAGACGAGCTGAACGCAATGCACTTCCTTAACATGGTGCATGACTACGTTGTGGACGGCGCCGCAATGCCTCGCCACCGTTCCCATGAAATGTCCCTTGCGCTGGTGGACGTCATCGTGAAAAACGGCGGCGAAGTGCGCTTCAACAGCGAAGTTACCAAGTTCCTTTATCATGAAGACGGCAGCGTTGCAGGCGTTGTTGCAAACGGCGAAGAGCTTTACTCTACCGAGGTCATTTCCAACGTAATCCCCAATAACGTATTCAACATGAGCGATCAGAGCGTTATTCCGGAACAGAACCTCAAGCTTGCCAATGCCCGCGATTTCGGTATTTCGGTTGCCACCATCTACCTTGGCCTTGACTGCACCGCCGAGGAGCTTGGCCTGAAGGATTATACCGTATTCATTCAGGGTCATCCGGATCCCCGCGTTCAGAATGACACCCGCAAGGAAGACGGCCTTTACATCGTAAACTGCCTTAATAACGTTATCCCCGACAGTTCCCCTGAGGGCACCTGCACCCTGTTCTTCACCATGCCCATTTACGGCGGAGACCTGCCTGAGGACCTCAAACCCGAGGACTACAAGAAATACAAGAATGCCCTTGCGAAGAAATATATCGAGGATGCTGAAAAAGCGCTCAATATTTCCATAATGCCCCATATTGAGGAGATAAGCGTGGCAACCCCCGTCACCTTTGCCAGATACCTCGGCACTCCCGAAGGTACCATTTACGGCTACCGCCTTTCCGGCTGGGATAACCTTATGGCCCGCACCGCAGGCGAAAAGACAGACTATGCCATACCCGGCCTCAGCTTCTGCGGCGGCCATTACATCCGGGGCGACGGCTACAGCTGCGCCTATATAATGGGCGATACCATCGGCAAACGTGTGGCAAAGAGAATCAAGGGAGGTGCTTGATATGGCAAAACCCAAGCTTTGGAAACTTAACCCCATGGACTTTACCAAGATGACCCCCACCCGCAATGAAAAAATTGCAGCAGCTCCCGCAGAAAAGCTGCCTGAGGCGGATTCTTATCTTCCCAATCAGATTGCAAATGCCCTGCATCCAAAGGTACAGTATCTTAAAGTTGCAAAGATAGTGGACATGGATGACTTCACCAAGGCATTCTATCTGGAAGCAAACCCCGAAAAAGGCACCAAGGCTCTGGCATGGTTCAGCGCCGGCCAGTATATTTCCCTGCGCCTTAAGATAGGCAATATGAGCATATCCCGCCCCTATTCCCTTGCATCTTCTCCCCGCGAGGCGCTGGAAAAGGGCTATTACATGCTTACCATACGCAGGGTGGATGACGGACTTGCCTCCCGCTACATACTGGATAACTGGGAAGTGGGCACTGAGGTAACTGCATCCGAACCTCTCGGCGTATTCACCTATGAGCCCCTCCGCGATGCAAAGAACATAGTATGCCTTTCCGGCGGCAGCGGCGTTACCCCCTTCCGCTCCATGGCCAAGGCCATCGCAGACGGCGACGAAGAGGCCAACATGATTCTGCTCTACGGCAGCGATTCCATTGAGGAAGCCCTGTTCAACGACGAATTTGAAGAGCTTGCCCGCACCTGCCCCAATTTCAAATATGTGAACGTTCTCAGCGGCAAACCTGTTGAGGGCAAAGAACACGGCTTTATCACCGCAGACCTTATCCGCAAATACGCTCCGGAAGGAGACTACACCATATTCATCTGCGGCCCCGCTGCTATGTACAACTTTGTGGATAAAGAAATCGCCACCCTTGGCCTCAGGAAGAAGTTCATCCGCCATGAAATGTTCGGCGAGTACTTCAATCCCGCAAAGGAAGCGGACTATCCTGTGGAAATTGCCCCTGAATTCAAGCTTACCGTCCGCATGGCAGGCAAGGAATACACCCTTACCGCCCCCGCAAATCAGTCATTGCTCCGCACAATGGAATACGGCGGCGTTGCCGCGCCCGCCCATTGCCGCAGCGGCGAATGCGGCTGGTGCCATTCCCGGCTGGTAAGCGGCGAGGTTTACACACCCAAGTCCGTTGACGGCCGCCGCGAGGCCGACCTTATCTACGGCTACATCCATCCCTGCTGCGCCTTCCCCCTCAGCGATGTGGTGATAGACGTTCCTCCGGTGGTAGAATAACAGCTTATAATCTTCTTTTTCTCTTTCTTTTTTAAGAAAAAAGAAAGGAGAAAAGAAGCAAAAAGAGAAAGAAAAACTAAATATAAAACAGGCGGCACATGATCGTGTACCGCCTGTTTTCTTTATTATATTATGTTTTGCTTTTACTTTGCCTTATTGGCGTTGTTCAGTACTGCGATGTAATCCTCCACAGCCATGGGTCTGGGATTGCTTTCGGTGGAGATATTCCTTGCGGATATCTCGGCAATCTTTGCAAAGCTTTCCTCCGGAACATTCAGCGACCTGAACTCGGGCAGGCCAACATCAAGGCAAAGTTTCTGCACCGCGGCAACAGCCTTTGCGCAGCCTTCCTCCTCCGTGCTGAATTCCAGGCCCATCGCCCTTGCTACCCTTGCATACTTATCCTGGCAGCAGCAGGAATTGTATTCCATCATATGGGGCAGGAAGATGGCATTGCACAGGCCATGGGGAAGGTCGTACATGCCGCCCAGCGTTTCCGCAATGCAGTGAACAGACGCAACGTCGGAATGGCTGAAGGCTACGCCTGCCAGCATACTGCCCATAAGCATAGCTTCCCTTGCGCTGATATTTGCCCCGTCCTTTACTGCGGTTTCAAGGTTGTTGTAAATAAGTTCTATTGCATAAAGGGCTGCCGCGTCGCTGAAGGGCTCGGAGCAGTTTGCGGTATAAGCTTCAATGGCATGGGTAAGGGCATCCACGCCTGTTGCAGCGGTGACGCTTGCAGGTACGGATACCGTAAGCTCAGGATCACACAAGGCTACACTTGCAGCGATAAGAGGGCTCTTTACAGTCATCTTATACTGATTGGCAGTATCCGTTATTACGGAAGAAAATGTCAGCTCGCTGCCTGTGCCGGATGTAGTAGGCACGGTAAACAGAGGCGGTATGGCCTTTTTAACTCCGGTTTTACCCTCGTAAGGCTTGATTTTTTCTGCATCGTGGGCCAGAAGCACGCCTATGGATTTGCTGCAGTCTATTGGGCTGCCGCCGCCCACGGCGATTATGGAATCCGCTCCAAATTCACGGGCAACCGCCGCACCTTCCTCCACGTTATAATCTTTGGGATTTGGCTCGATGTTGTCAAATACCAGATATGTAACCCCTGCTCCGTCAAGGCATTCGGTTACTTTATCCACTATCCCTGCGGCTTTTATTCCCTTATCCGTTACGACCAACGGGCGCTTTACTCCTGCGTCTTCAAGAATCGCAGGGAGCTTTGCAAGGCAGCCTGTGCCGTATTCTATTCTGGTGGGCAGAATAAAGCTGAAGGGTGCGCTGAGGTTGGCATTGTTTTTCATAAGCGTAAACTCTCCTTGAGGATAATAATTAACGATGTGCATTGATTATGGGATATTATATATCAATTATAACACCGCGCAGTCTGGCAGGCAATGCGCCTACAAATTTTTATTTGCATTAAAATTCCCGATATCATCTGTATTTTTCCCGTTATTGCATGCATATCCATAAAATTTAAATTAATTATGCACTTGACACTGCACGTCACATAATATATAATTCAATGCAATTGGTATTGAACAGGCGATGACGGCGAAATAGTACCGTGTACGGATCCTTCAGAGAATTGACGGTTGGTGCAAGTCAACAGGCTGCCGCATGGGAATACACGCCATCAGCCTCCCCCCGAAAGGCAACCGGTAGGCGGGGACGGGCTTCACCCGTTACAGTGATAGAGTATAGGGGCGGCGTATGCCGCATTAGGGTACTCGAAAAGGTCCGGTATTGCGAGATCCGGATAAATTGAGGTGGTAACACGGGATTTGGCGCTCGTCCTCTGCATGTCAGGGGACGGGCTTTTTTGTTCCCGGAATTTTATCGGCCGGTATCGCCGCCAAAGGATACCTCCGAAAAATCAAATTTTTATTTTTCAGGAGGAAACTCAAAATGTCCAAGGTAAAATTCTTCAGCGGCGAAAATATACCACTTGAGATGCACAAGGTACGCATCGTACAGAAACTGAACCTGCCTCCCGTAGGACGCCGCCTCGAGGCCATTCAGGAGGCCGGCTGCAATACCTTCCTGCTTCAGACCCGGGATGTATTCATGGATATGCTGACCGACAGCGGCGTAAACGCCATGAGCGACAATCAGCTTGCCGCCATGATGGCCGCAGATGACGCATACGCAGGCAGTGAAACATTCAACCGTCTCCATGCAAAGCTGCAGGAGATATTCGGCATGGAATTTTTCCTTCCCGCCCATCAGGGCCGCGCTGCGGAGCACATCATTGCTAAGACCTTCGTAAAAAGCGGCGATGTTGTTGCCATGAATTTCCACTTTACCACCACTAAAGCACACATAACCGAATGCGGCGGCACTGTTGAAGAACTTGTCAGCGATGAAGGCATCAACACTGCAAGCAGCTGCCTTTTCAAGGGCAATATGGACCTTGATAAGCTCCGTGACAGCATTGAGCGCAACAGGGGCCGCATGGCTTTCCTGCGCCTTGAAGCGGGCACTAACCTTATCGGCGGCCAGCCATTCTCCCTGGCTAACTGCAAAGCCGCAACCAAGCTTGCCCGGGATAACGGCATACTTACAGTACTGGACGCAAGCCTGCTGCAGGATAATCTCCACTTCATAAAAACCCGCGAAGCGGAATGCAGGGATATGTCCATCCGTGAAATCACCCGCGCCATTGCGGATTGTTTTGATATAGTATACTTCTCTGCCCGCAAGCTGGGCTTTGCCCGGGGCGGCGGCATCTGTGTGCGCGACAAGGCTCTGCGGGACCGCATGATGGAGCTTATCCCCATGTTTGAAGGTTTCCTTACCTACGGCGGCATGAGCGTGCGCGAAATGGAAGCCATCACCGTTGGCCTTGATGAAACCATGGATGAAGACGTAATCAGTCAGGGTCCTCAGTTTATCGAATTTATGACCAATGAGCTTCTCAAGCGCGGCATACCCGTTGTAACCCCTGCCGGCGGCCTTGGCTGCCATATTAATGCCCGGGAGTTCCTGCCCCATCTGGATGACCATCAGTACCCTGCAGGCGCCCTTGCGGCAGCCATATACATCGCAAGCGGCATCCGCGGCATGGAACGCGGCACCCTGTCTGAACAGCGAGAGCCTGACGGAACCGAGCCCATCGCCCAGATGGAGCTGGTACGCCTTGCACTCCCCCGCCGTGTATTCACCCTGTCTCAGGTAATGTACGCTGTGGACCGCATTGACTGGCTGTTCCGCAACCGGCATCTTATCGGCGGCCTGCGCTGGGTAGAAGAGCCCAAGACTCTCCGTTTCTTCTTCGGCAGGCTGGAAGCAGACAGCGGCTGGCAGCAGCAGCTTGCCGATGCATTCTGCAGAGACTTCGGCGATAGCCTGTGATACATACAAAAAAGGCGTGATACCCTATCACGCCTTTTAAAATGCTCTTTTTAGGCCTGTAAGCCTGTTTCCTTGTATTCCTTTATACCGAAGGTTATCACGATGCCCATAATGCCGAAAGCCAGTATTACCAGGAAGGTTCCCGCATATGAAAGGCTGCCGCAGGCAGGTCCCAGATAAGAGGCAATAATCAGGTTAAGGTTTACAAGGCTGAAATTGAATGCGTAGTTCTTAGTGCCGAAAAAATAAGAAGCATACGCAGAGTTTGTGGGAGTAACGCCGCCATAGGCAAGACCAAGTAAAATGAATCCTGCGGCCAGCACGGGAATGCTCACGGTGCTGTTTGCAATAAGCAATGCAGCGGAAGCACATATGAACATGGCACAAACGCCCAGCATGGTTTTACGGTAACCGATTCTGTCAAACAGCTGACCGAAAATTATACGGCCCACTCCGTTTGCAATTGACACCATTCCCGCAAGCGCAGCGGCTCTGGCCAGATTTTCCCCGACAAAGCACTGGGCAAAGGAAGCCGCCTCGTTCATAACCGCAAGGCCTGCCGCAGAAAGGATTACAGCCCATGCAAAATACAGCCAGAACTGCCTGCAGCCTATCATCTGTTTCCATTCCATCTCCCTGAGGGATGCCTTTGCCTTGTTGCCTGCGGCCATTTTGGCGGCAAACTCAGCAGGAGCCAGTTTAAGGATAAAGGAGCCTATAAGAATAACCGCAAAGAACACAAAGCCGAATATCAGGAAGGTTCTGCGCCAGCCAATAGAGCCGATAAGGTTTGCGCTCAGGGTGCCGAATACCATACCGCCAAAGCCGAAGCCCATAAGCGCGATGCCGGAAACCAGGCCCTTTTTATCCGGGAACCAGGACATCACCACGCTAAGGCAGGAATTGTAGCCAAGGCCTACGCCAAGGCCGCAAAGAAGGCTGTAAGTACAGCAGATGCCCAGAAGACCCTTTGCCGCAGAGGCCGCACTGAAGCCGGCCAGCATGCATAACGCGCTGCATATTACGGTTACACGGATGCTGAACCTTCTCTGCATTATACCGGAAGCAAGGCCGCCCAGACAGAACAGCATCATGCTGACAGAGAACACCAGAGAGGCCTGAGAAGCCGTCCAGCCGAACTCAGTTTCAAGGGGTATCCTGAATACCGACCAGGCGTAAATAAGCCCCAGAAACAGCAGCAGCAGCGTGCAAAGCACAAGGTATCCCCAGCGGAGGGTTTTATAATCCGGGGCAATGTTTTTTTCTTTAGTCATACTTTTTCCTCTGTAAAAAATGGATATTATCAATTATACAACAGGTTTTGTATTTTATCTCGAATTTTTGTCTGTTTCCAAACCGCCTGCTCAGCGGTTAAAAGGACATTCCTTTCCAAGGCATTCATTATTGAATCCGGAAAATCCGCAGTGAATATGTTCGGGCAGTTCCATCTGTATGCCAAAGTTCTCCTTTATGAACTCCACCGCCGCAATTACTGCAAGAAAGCTGTCCCTCTTGCAGCATCGTGGGCCGCCGCAGTTTGCTATACGCTCCAGTGCCCTGGATGTCATAAGGTTGGCAAGTCCCCATTCCTGCTTTTTCAGCGGGGTAGCCCCCGTGATGATACTTACGAATATCCCCGTACTGACTCCGGCGCCGCAGCATCCCCAAAAACCACAGGTGCCTCCGGGAACCTGCTTGCCCCGGCGCAGCATTTCTTCAAGGGCGGGACGAATGTTTATTTCGCCGCCGCTGTTGCGGTATGCCGCCAGCAGCGCAGCCCCCACCATAAAGTGGTGCTCCGGTCCGTGCATATGAACAGCGGGCTGCTCCATCAGGCTCTGTATTATGCCTATAGGATCCCGTGAAGATGTGCCGGCGCACACCTCAAATACTATCCCCTCCGCGTCCTTTGAATGACAGCTGTCACATATAAAGTGTCCCGCCCTGCATGCAGCGTTTGCCTGAAACTCACCGCCGCACAGCAGACATTTCATAGACTTAGGCTGAAGAAAGTATTCCAGTTCTTCGCCGCAGATAAGGCAGTTGTTTTTATTTTCCATGTTTATTTTCCCCTCATTGCCCCGGCTATCTCATACATGAGTATGCCGGCGGCCACAGAAGCATTGAGGCTTTCTGCTCTGCCGTACATGGTCAGTCGGTATTTGCTGCACATTTCAGCAACCTCATCAGATACGCCGTTGCCTTCGTTGCCGATTATCAGCACACATTTATCCCCTACGGCCGGCAAACTCTCTGCTCCATCCAGATGGCCGCATATCAGGGAAAAACCCTCCTGCCTGAGCCTGGGAAGCTCATTAACAAGTTCTCCCTGCCATACAGGAATATGATACAGGCTGCCCATTGTAGAGCGAAGCACCTTCGGGCCAAAGGGATCGGCACAGCCGCTGCCAAGCAGCAGTCCCACAGCGCCCATTGCGTCGGCAGTACGCAGAATGGTACCAAGATTCCCGGGATCCTGTACTCTGTCCAGCGCAACGATAAGACCTTCGGGGTATTTTTCCGCAGGAGCAGTATCCGGAGTACGCACGGCAGCGCAGATCCATTGAGGAGTGCCGGTATCCGTCATGCTCTCAAGCACCCTGCGGGTAACGGTATATACCTTTGCTGCAGCAGATGCCAGTTCCTCTGCCTCCCTGCCTTCCTCGATAAACAGCTCGGCAATATCCGCACCGGAAGCTATCGCTTCCCTCACCAGCCTCTCGCCTTCAATAAGATGAAGCCCGGCTTCCTGCCTGCCTTTTTTGGCGGCAAGGGAACGCATGCGCTTTACGGTATCATTCTGGGTGCTCTGGATAAGCATAGGTATATCCCTCCAACAAAAAAATAAGAAAAGGGCGCAGCCGGATATTGCGACTGCGCCTTATTTGCTGTTAATTATGCGCGGGCCTCAACAGCGATATCAGCCAGCTTCTTGAAGGCGGCCATATCGTTTACTGCCAGGTCAGCCAGAACCTTGCGGTTTACATCTACGCCAGCCTTCTTGAGGCCGTCGATCATGCGGCTGTAGGTGGTGCCGCAAATGCGGGCGCCGGCGTTGATACGGGCGATCCACAGCTTGCGATACTCACGCTTCTTGAGCTTACGGCCAACATAGGCGTAAGCCATGGAGCGCATTACCTGCTGGGAAGCAGAGCGATACTGCTTGCTCTTAGCGCCATAGTAGCCCTTAGCAAGCTTGAAAACCTTGCGGCGTTTTTTAACGGCATTAACTGCTCTCTTAATTCTTGCCATGATTCATTTCCTCCTACTTGTAAGGTATCAGCTCGCGAACCTTCTTGGCTTCGCACTCGGCAATGTAGCCGGTCTGACGCAGTCTGCGGCCGCGCTTGGTGGTCTTCTTGGTAAGGATGTGGCTCTTGTAAGCCTTTGCTCTCTTAATCTTGCCAGACTTGGTGAGGCTGAAACGCTTTGCCGCACCCCTGTGAGTCTTGATTTTAGGCATGGGGTTTCCTCCTGTATTAATTGGTTTTAGGTGTTAATATCATGAACATATTGCGGCCTTCCTGCTTTGCAGGACGATCGATCGCAGCACTGTCCTTGACCATTTCGTAAAAAGCGTCCATTACATCCAGACCCAGGTCGCCATGCTTAATCTGGCGGCCGCGGAAGCGGATGGTCACCTTTACCTTGTCCCCGTTCTTGAGGAACTTTTCGGTAGCCTTGGCTTTAACTTCCATATCGTGGGTATCGATGGTGGCGGAAAGGCGAATTTCCTTTACTTCGATAACCTTCTGGTTCTTCTTGGCTTCCTTCTCGCGCTTGCCCTGTTCGAACTTATACTTGCCGTAGTCCATAATCTTACATACGGGCGGGGTTGCCTGAGGGGCGATCTTTACGAGATCCAGACCGGCTTCATCGGCCATACGGAAAGCCACATCCAGCTGGACTATTCCCTGCTGGTTTCCTTCTTCGTCGATAAGGCGCACTTCCTTGTCGCGAATTTCTTCATTGATCTGAAGTTCTTCCTTGGCTATGGTGGGACACCTCCATAAATAAAATTCAGCGGGTCAGAAACTACCCGCTGAACGCATTAAACCCATATGGATTATTACTGCCTGATACCGCGCCTGACTGTGCCGCCGGCGGGTGAGAAGCGGGCTGCTTCTGCTTTTACCGTGGGTTATTATACCACATCACAGGCGATTGTCAATGGATTTTTTAGATTTTATCTATATATTTTGGCCTTTTAGCCTTTGAGTACAGCCTTGCAGTAATTCTTGATCTGCTCAACAGTGCCCTCCACGTCGCTGGCGCCGCCAACGGGTGCGCTGCCCTGAGCAAACTCATCACGTCCGCCGCCCTTGCCGCCTACTGCGGCGTTAACAGCCTGAATAAGTTCCCTTACGCTATACTTTACGCACTTGCCTCTGGCCAGCTGATACATAAGGCTTTCGCCATTGAGGGCAAACAGCACCGCAAGGGCATCGGGCTGCTGGGTAAGCTTTTCAGCAAGAGTCTTGAGCTCGTTCATCTGGGCGCCCTGCTGCAAGCCTATCACGAGGCGGGTACCGTTGATATTCTCAGCATTCTCCAGCAATTCTGCTGCAATGTACTTCTGAAGCTGCTGGGTGCGCTCACGAAGCTGATGCTTTGCGGCGTTCAGCTCATCTCCCTGACGGATAACCGCAGAAACCACATCCTCCGCCTTGGCGCTGAAGCGCACGGCAAGGGTATCCACGATATCCTGGTTCCTCATAGAATCCTCTACGGCCCTCATGCCGCAGGCAAACCATATACGGGTGCCGCCCTTGTATTTTATATGGGAAGTGATCTTGATATAGCCCACCTCGCCGGACAGGGCAACATGGGTGCCGCAGCAGGTGCAGGAATCCACCGCCCCATCGTCAAAATAGACTATGCGAATATCTCCGGTAAGTCCCTTTGCCTGCTTGCGCAGAGGAATGTTTTCCAGTTCTTCTCCCTGCACAACAACACAGGTCACAGGTACATTGCGCTGAACCGCCTTATTGGCCTCCCGCTGAAGCTGATGTATCTGCTCATGGGAAAGGAACGTGTCAAGGTCTAATGTGGCATAGTCCTCAGCCATATGAAAGCCCACATTCACCGCGCCGAACAGCTTGCTTGCAAGGCCGGAGAGTATATGCTCGCCGCTGTGCTGACAGGTATGGTCAATGCGGGGCTCAGCATCAGCTATAACTATAACCTCGGCTCCCTTTTCAAGGGGCCTGTCAGCCATATGCCATACCAGTTCCCCATCCTCGCGGGCATGGGATATTACGGCATCCCCAATACGGCCGGTATCAGAAAGCTGTCCGCCGCTTTCAGGGAAAATAGAAGTAACGTCGGTAAGTATTTCATAGCCGCCTTCCACGGCAACGCAATCCAGCACCACAGCACTGCAGCTGAGAGCGCCGTCATTATAATAAGCACGTTTAGTCATATTCATCTTCTCCGTTCAGAGCATTTCGTACAGTTATTAGCATACAAAACCCAGAGGAAAAATGCAATATAAAACAGCGCCGCATACTCATGCGGCGCTGTGCTTTGTTTCATTTGATTACTGATTTACGCCAACGTACTTTACGCGGTCGTCATAGGTAACGATATCAAGGGTTTCCTTCCACTCGGCAGCCTTGGCAGCGTAGATTTCTTCCTTAACATCGGTGAGGATCAGGTTCACGATTTCGTCTCTTACCTCATCCAGAGCAACGGGCTCGGTGCTTACATCAGCATAGCGCTTGATGATATGGATACCGTAGGAGCCTTCTGCCATGCCGGAAACATCGCCTTCCTTCTTCAGCTCTGCAGCTGCCTGCTGGAAAGCTTCGTCATAGATGCCCTCGAAGTCCGCACCAATGATGTAACCCTCGGTGTAGGTTTCCATACCGGGATCCTCGTTGTATTCCTCAATAAGGGCCTCGAAATCTTCGCCGGCGTTTACCTTATCCATTACTTCCTGAGCAAGGGCCTTATAATCCCGGTCCTTATCCTCTTCGTCAGCATTCTCGGTATTCCTGATAAGGATGTGCTTTACATAGTACAGTCCCTCGGGAGCCTGCAGGGGACGAAGCTGGCCGTAATAGTCGGTGTACATATCGTCAGTGTAGTACTGGCTGGAATCGGCAGAGTAAGCTTCGATGTCAGCGGCCAGTTCTTCTTCGTAGCGGGCCTGAATCTCTTCCTCGGTAGGATCGGCTATGTCGGCATAGATGGTATCCAGAAGCTTGTTGCCCAGAGCGTTGTCAAGGTATTCCTTTTCCATATCTGCAAGCAGGCCTTCATAGGTCAGGCCGGCAGCCTTGTAGGAAGCATCGAATTCCTTAATGGCGGCAGCCCTGCGCTCGGCTTCGTCCTCGATTTCGGAATTCATGAAGCTTGCAAGGTAGCTTTCCATCATCAGGTAAGCGTCATTCTTTGCGGTTTCGGTTTCCTCATCGGTAAGGGTGATTCCCTCAGCATGGGCCTGAGCCATGGGAATAACGGAATCAACCATCATTTCCATAATCATATCACGGCCTTCCTGGGCAGTGATGGCAGTGCTGGTATCAATGATGCCATACTGGGCATAGGTCATGAAGGAATTGTAGAAAGCAGAATACTTGATCTCAATGTCCCCGACCTTGGCAACCACGGGATCACTAACCACTGCACTGCAGCCAACCAGAGCGGTGACGGTCAGCATCAGAGTCATTACAGCAGCCACAAGGCGAAGGGTACGGGTGTTCTTACGCATAGTTTATCTCCTTAATGTGTGTATGTAACGCAGGCGGCTTTTTCAATAAGAGGCCGCACCGGTTAAGCCGATTTACAACCTTATCTATTTTATCCTTTAGACCCTGCCCTGTCAACGAAAGAACGTTCTGTTTCAAAAAATGTACGTTTTTTGTCATAGGTTTTCCACCATCAGACAATTTTAACAATTCTTTCACCTTAAGTTCGTTGTCATTTCTGTGTACAGGAGATATGTTTAAAGCATAATAATGCTATTATGCTTAAAGCAGCAAGCAAGGAGCAATTATGAGGCATATTCCAAACATACTTACTTCCATCCGCATATTTATGGCCGGAGTATTTGCTTTCTTTTTTCTTCAGCATGAGTATGTAGCATGCTCAATATCCTTCGGCATATCCATGCTGACCGATGTGCTGGACGGCGCCCTTGCCCGGGCAAACAACTGGGTCAGCGATCTTGGTAAAATTCTGGACCCTGTGGCCGATAAAGTAACGCTGCTGGTAATATCCGCCTGCTTTTACAGGGCGGGATGGATACCCCAGTTCATGCTGATTGCCGTAATATTAAAGGAAACAATGATGCTTGTCGGCGGTTTTATCATGCTCCGCTGCAATGCTGTGGCCCATTCCGATGTTTTCGGCAAAGCCGCCACCACCCTGTTCAGTACCAGCATAGTAATGGCGCTGATAAGAGAACTAAACTTTTCCCCCTTCCTTACCCGCATATGCGATGCCAGCACATTCGTATTCGGCCTGTCGGTAGTATTTTCCTTCGTTGCCCTGATACATTACGGCAGAACGCAATTCGCAAGACGCAAAGCCTGAATACTTCATAAATCACCGAACGCCCTTCCGGGCGTTTTTTATTGCACACTTTTCTCAGCCCCGCAATATTATAAAGCAACAACATTATGGAGGATAATGCCTTATATGAAAAAACTGACAGCGGCAGTACTTTGTCTGCTGACAATGCTGTGCCTTTGGGGATGCAGCGCAGAAAGCAGCGGCCTTCGCACCGTTACCTTAAACGAAGTAACCCGTTCGGTATTTTATGCCCCCCTGTACGCGGCCTGCTCCATGGGTTTCTTTGAAGAGGAAGGGCTGATGGTGGATATCGTCACCGGCGGCGGCAGCGATGCCAGCATGACAGCCCTTTTATCCGGAGATGCGGACGTTGCCCTGATGGGCCCGGAAACCGGCATTTATGTGGTAAATCAGGGCAAGGAAGATCACCCTATGATAGTTGCCCAGCTTACCAAGCGGGACGGCTCATTTTTGTTGGGCCGCGAAGCGGACCCCGATTTCGACTTTGAAAAACTGCGCGGAAAATCCGTAATCGGCGGCCGTCCGGGCGGAATGCCCTATATGACGCTGCTGTATGTGCTGAGAAATCACGGTCTTGAGCCGGGCAAAGACGTGGAGGTTATAAGCAACATCCAGTTCAATCTTATGGGCGGAGCATTTGAAAGCGGCACGGGTGATTACGTTACCCTCTTTGAGCCTGTTGCCTCTTCATTTGAAACCCAGGGCAAGGGTCACATTGTAACCAACATGGGCCTTGAAAGCGGCGAGGTACCCTATACCACCTTCATGATGCGCCGGCAAACCATTGAGCAGGATCCGGAATTCGCAGAGGCCTTTGTTCGGGCCATTTATAAAGCGCAAAAATGGGTATGGGCCGCATCCGACCAGGAGGTTGCCGCTGCCATGCAGGACTATTTCCCGGATACCGACCTTGAGACCCTTGCCATGGTTGCCAATAGCTACCGGGCAACCGACTCCTGGACCAAGGTGCCCACCATGACAGAGGATGCATTTTCCAGGCTTCAGGATATAATGGACGGAGCCGGCGAGCTTTCTGCCAGAGTGGAGCTGAGCGAGCTTGTGGATAACAGCTTTGGCGAAATGGCAATGACGGAAACAGACTGATATTTCATCACAAATATGAACAGCCCTGAACCTCAGGGCTGTGTCTTTAAATACAACGGTTTTGAGGTCGTACGGCGCACCATAGCTGTGTCATTTCCGGTTGGAATACACGGTGTACCTACTCCCTCAAGCTTCCTTGCTCTGCCTCACCCTATGCACCAAGTTTTCAGATAGGCAGTTTCCTGATTGTTTTTACCGTGTCAGCCTGCGGCAGTCTCTGCTATCCGCAGGCCTGTTCGGCCTCCGAGGCCTGATTTACCCACGCGATAAATGTTTTATGATCTATACCGAGACGCCTTCCGGCTTCTCTGGCAGATATTTCTTTATTCAGCCATGCCTTTCTGAATGTTTCAAATGCAGGGGGCTTTGGTATAGGAGGCCTGCCAAAGCGTATGCCTTTTGCCTGAGCAGCCGCTATTCCCTCCGCCTGCCTCTGCCGCATGAATTCGCGTTCAGTCTGAGCCACGTAACTCAATATCTGCAGCACAAGATCCGCTATAAATGTGTCCGTAAGATCCCTTCCTTTCTGCCTTGTGTCCAATAACGGCATATCCAATACCACTATGGCCGCACCCTTGATCTTGGTTATCATACGCCATTGTTCTATTATTTCCTCATAATTTCTTCCCAGCCTGTCAATGCTCTTTACCGCAACCACGTCCCCCGGTTTTATTACATTCATAAGCCTTTTATAAGCAGGACGGTTAAAATCCTTGCCTGACTGCTTATCCGCAAATATATTTTTATCCGCTATGCCAAATTCCTTCAAGGCAATATGCTGCCTGTCTTCATGCTGATCTCTGGTAGATACTCTTATGTATCCGTATATTTTTTCCATTTCAATTACTGCGCTCCTTTATAATAACGGCATGAAAATAACATATGTGTATTGTTTGGAATTTCATTTCATAAAAAAAGCCTGTCACTGCTGACAGGCGGATTGATTTTATTGGTTATTTTGATCATCTTTTTTTACCAGTACGGGCTTTTCCTTCCCCTGTATCAGGCGAACGATGTTTTCCCGGTGGCGGTATACCACGATGATGAAAAGAATTGCAGTGGCTATCCTTTCCCAGGGATTATTTCCAAACAGCAGAGCAAGTATAAGATACACCGTAAAGCCGGTAAGAGATGCGGGAGAAATCATGCGGGATACCGCTGCAACGGTTCCGCCCAGCACAGCAGCTATCAGTCCCCAGAAGGGATTCAGCAGCACGGCCGCACCAAGGGAAGAGGCAACGCCCTTGCCGCCCTTAAAGCGGAAAAATACAGGCCAGCAATGACCTATTACTACGCCCAGTGCAGCGCAATATGCAGCATCCTGTCCGCCTAATGCCCTGCCCACCAGCACAGCACAGGCGCCCTTTATAAAGTCGCCGATAAAGGTGACTACGCCGGCCTTTATGCCGTATACCCTGAGCATATTGGTGCTGCCCGCATTGCCGCTGCCATGATGGCGCACGTCGTCATGATGCAGCAGATGGCTGAATATTACAGCAAACTGTACATTGCCTATGAGATATCCACCTATTGCCGCAATACAGCATATCAATGCCTGATTCATCTGTCCTCCGCTTTTGTGTTTTTGTTTTTCCGTAAAAAGTGCCTGCAGGATGTACGCAGGCACTTTTATAAGTATTGTTTGACTATTGTGAGATTATGCCGTTAGTCCTCGTCCTCTTCCAGAACGGGTACCAGAACTGCATTGCAGTTGGGGCAGAGCAGCTCTTCGCCGCACTCCAGCATTGCCTCGTCAAAGTAGATGGACTCGCCGCACTCGGGGCACTCCAGCTCTACATAGTCGTCCTCGTCGAAGTCTTCGTAATCTTCGTCGTCCTCGTCGAAATCGCCTTCCAGATAATCGTCGATATCGTCCAGCTCGTCGTAGATATCATCCAGGCACTCGTCGATCTCGGCCATAACGGCCTCGGTTTCGTCGATGGCATCGGCCATCTCATCCATGACAGCGATCATGGCATTGAGCAGCTTGCCCTGACCCTCGTCGCCGATGTTCATGCCTTCTGCAAGACCCCTAAGGTATGCCACTTTTTCCTTCATGTAACCCATAGTTGACCTCCTTGCTTTTCTGTTAGGCTTTGTTATACGCGCTCCATATATTCGCCGGTACGGGTATCAACGCGGATCTTATCGCCCTCGTTTACGAACAGAGGAACGGTAACCTTAAGACCGGTTTCCAGAGTAGCGGGCTTGTTTGCGCCGGTGGCGGTATCGCCGCGAACGCCGGGTTCGCACTCGGTGATGGTCAGAACAACAAAGTTGGCAGCCTGTACGGAGAAGGGATTGCCCTTGTAGAAACGTACAGTTACGTTGTCGTTTTCGATGATGTAGTTGATGGCATCCTCAACCTGTGCATAGTTGAGGGGGAGCTGCTCGTAGGACTCGGTATCCATGAAGTAATACAGCTCGCCGTCATTGTACAGATACTGCATCTCCTTGGTCTCGATGTGAGCCTTGGGATACTTATCGGTGGGGCTGAAGGTGCGCTCCAGCACGGCGCCGGTCATAACATTCTTGAGGCGGGTGCGCACGAAAGCGGCGCCCTTGCCGGGCTTTACATGCTGAAAGTCAGCAATGGACCAAACCTGCCCGTCAATCTCCACAGTAACGCCCTTCCTGAAATCGCCAGCCATGATCATAAGGATTTACCTCCAAAGTAAATTAGTAAATGTTTTTTATGTTTATCCTATCCACACTTTTATCCGTTAGGCATAATGTGGAGATTATAACCTTAAGTATTTTACCACATCTTGCACTACTTCAACAAGCTGTTTATAGCGGAAAAATACATATCCTTCATACTTTTTGCATCTTCTGCCATGGTTCCCTTGGATTCGCAGATGAAAACAGGCTCATATCCCCTCTCTGCGATAAGCTCCGCAAGGGGCATAAACTCGGGACCGTACTGAACATCGGCAAAGGTATGATGCATCTTCTCCCCGCCCTTGGTATATTCTATGCGGGAAAAATGCACATGCATTGTCCTTGTGCGCTCCATGCCTATGCCGTTTTCCAGCCTGTCCAAAATATCGGCATAGTCCTGCTTGGTATTTATAGCGCCCAGTCCGCGGCAATGGAGATGGCCAAAGTCGATTGCAGGCCATATGCGTTCATCCACATTGCACAGCTCAATTACCTCTTCAAGGCTGCCCAGCTGGTTTATCTTGCCCATGGTTTCGGCGCAGAGGGTAACGTTCATAAGATTCATATCGTCAAGTGTGGCGATGATTTCCTTGAAGAACACCTTCGCACGCTGAAGTATTGCACCCCTGTCGCCTCCGCTGGCGGAACCGGGATGAAATACCGCCCGCTTTGCGCCCAGGGCTTCCGCAACCTTGAGGGAATCCGCAAAGTAGCCGATGTTCTTTATCTTTTTTTCCTCTTCCTCTGTGGCAAGGTTTATAAAATAGGGCATATGGACGCTGAGCTGAATACCGTACTTTTCCGCCTCGGCGCGTATGGCCTTCGCACCCTCTGTGCCAAGGCGAATACCCCTGCCGAATGAATATTCAAATGCATCAAGATCCCTCGCAGCAAGCCATTTAGGCATATCCACGCTGGCGGAGAAACCTTCCTGATAAAAGCTGTCACTGTTGCCCGCAGGGCCGAATTTGGGTTTAAACACGTTTACCTCCGTATGATGATCAATATGTAATATGTATGGTTATCTAAATATCCGCAAGTTCTTTATTTAGCTTATTAAGGGCTTTTTTCTCTATTCGGGATACGTAGCTCCGTGATAT
Source organism: Clostridia bacterium (assembly GCA_045592165.1). Lineage (GTDB taxonomy): Bacteria > Bacillota > Clostridia > Christensenellales > CAG-138 > SFEL01. Next base: position 35,575 of record JAZNUG010000094.1, read on the forward strand.
TCCAAGGAGCTTTGCAATCTCCCGCTGGGGCACCGGTCTCCCGCCGCACAGGCCGTAGCGCAGCGCTATAACCTTTCGCTCCCGGGGTGTCAGTATCCGCTCCATTGCAGAGCGCAGATATTCCCCCGCAACGGAAAGCTCCACAGCGTTGTGCACCTCATCTCCATCTGAACCCAGCACCTCGCTCAGAGAAATTTCATTGCCGTCCTTGTCCACGCCGATAGGATCGGAAATAGACACTTCTCCCGCCTGCTTTTTCTCCGATCTCAGGGACATGAGTATCTCATTTTCTATGCATCGGGCAGCATAGGTGGCAAGGGTGTTTCCCTTCCGGGCGTTGAAGGTGGATACGGCCTTGATAAGTCCCACCACTCCTATGGAAATAATATCATCCGCATCCCGTCTGGGGGTGGTATATTTCTTTGCAATATGGGCTACAAGGCGAAGATTATGCTCTATCAGCAGCCGTCTTGCCTCGGAATCGCCCTTTTCAAGGCGTTCAAGGCACTCCCTCTCCTCCTCCTGTGACAATGGCTCGGGAAAGGAGCTTCCGCTCCCGATATGTCCGGCAAAGGCGAAGATTCCGCCCAGCAGATTGAGTATGGCCTCCAGCATACAGACTGCACACCTCCGCATTTTTCAATTGGTGTATCAGTTTATGCGGATTTTCCTCAGAAAATGACGAACTGCCCTTAGGAATAATATACAACACCCGCCCTCTGCACGCAAGGCGATAGAAAAGGATGGCAAAGCCATCCCTTAATTTTTATTTTGACGCGCTTCCCGCTGCTGTTTCTATGGCGCGAAGCAATGTCGGCAACAGCACAGCCGTAACGGCAAAGTTTCCTGCACAATGCAGAATATCAAATGGTATTCCGCTGACCCAATAGGAGAATCCTGCGGCCCATCCTCCGGCAAAAAGATACGGTACGGCGCACATCGCCCCGAAACACAGCCCAAATATCGCAGAAACTATCGCCCAGAACAACCTCCCTCTGTTGTTTCTGAACAGCATCACAATACATACCAGAAGCGGCCATATGTAAAGATACGATATCCACCATATGCTGAAGCCGAATATCAGCCCCTCCAGCATAACATACACCGCCACCGCATACAGCATCCGCCAGCCGAAGTATATTGTGCCGGCTATTATGAAAACTGCCACGGGATGAATATTGGGCAGCGCCATCATTGCAGCCTTGAGGGCAAACATCAGCGCCCCCAGCATGCCCAGAACCGCCATCTCACGAACAGAAAGCCCTTTACCAGTCATATCCCACCGTAAGAGTTATCTCGTACTTGTCGCCATCGGCAATGACGGTATCGTCAACGCCTGTCATCATGGGTTCACCGTCCTTGGTAAAGCACCACCATTCCTCATTGGTCATATCTGCAGTATACCCTTCCACTGCGGTAACAAACAGGGTAGGTCCGCTGTCGTCGCCGGCAATAAGATCATGTTCCTCAAGGGCACCTCTGAGGTTTTCGCTGTTGGTGCTGATATCCCACAGGGACTCTGTTCCGTCGGCATGGATGATCTGCACGGTTATGTCCTTGGCCGCTGCGTCGCCCTTTGGCATAAATACTGCATAGCAGGCAATAAATATCGCTATGACGGCCAATACTGCAAAGATTGCGATGAGTGTTCTCTTTTGGTTGTTCATGAAAAAATCTCCCTTTTTCTTTTTTTGCACAGCCGCGCCATGCAAAGAAAAAGAGAGACCGGGCAGATATATCTGCCATTATTATACCAATCGGCCGGGGTTCCGCAGCTCTTTGCAAGGCTCTTTGGGCAGGTAATCTGACTTGAGGGAGTTATCCCTTTCACAGTGACGGCCTCGCGGAAGAATCTCACTTCCATTCCCCTGTTAACCATGGGCTATTGCCCACGGAACCCAAAGATGTACTGTATTCAGTTGTGCTTTATTAAAATATACCGCAGTTTCCCCCTGCGGTCAATCACTTATCGGCAAAAAGCTGAGAGGCGCGGTTCTTTACGGCCCTGTATAAAATCCGGCCAAGCACCCCTGCGGAAAGTATCTCTCCCGCCCCTACGGTTATCATCATATACCACACCGCATCAGGCATACCGTAGCCATAGCGCAGAACGAATGGCACTATAAAAGCATTGGCCAACACCGGAGGCACCGTGGCAAGCACAGGACGGCTTTTCAAAATCCGGGTACCGATTGCACCGATAAGGGTGGCAATACTGCCAAGGATAACATCCAGCACTATGCAACCGGTCATGGCATTGGCCAGAAGGCAGCCTATTGCAAGGCCGGGAATGGCAGCGGGGGTGAATATAGGCAGGATACACAGGGCTTCGCTGAGCCTGAGCTGTATCACGCCGGAGGACAATCCCAGCTGGGCAGACAGGAATGTGAGCGCCACATACAGCGCGGCGATTGCGCCGCCATGTATCAGGCCGCGTACAGAGTAACGGTTATTCATTTTTTGTTCTCCTTAGTTTTGTTTTTTCCCCGCGAAGCTGCGGTTTGGTGAGGATGGTTTCGAACTCACCGAGCATAATAATAGCAAAAAAGCCCGAAAAATTCAAGGTATTCCGGGCATTTAGGTGTGAAAAGCGCCGCCCTGTTCAGGCGGCGCAAATGCTCTATTCAACTTTTTTTCTCAATATATCCCCTGCCCTCACAGGCTCGCTGCAGCCGATGTACAGCTTTTCCTTGGGATGGGGTGCGCTTTGAACAGCTTCGCCGTCCATGTTTTTCATGCCCTGCACAGTAAAGCTTCTGCCGATATCGCCGGGGGAAAGTATTATAAGCTCTTCCCCGTCCAAAAACTTATTGCGCTGGGCAATAAGGGCGGTTTTGCTCTCAGCATCATATGACTGGACAACTGCGGCAATAGCACCGTCTGAAATATAGCCGCCGGTACCTGTTTCCTGTCCGCCGGGCCCCGGCTCGCCGAAGGCAAAGCCGGTAGTATACGGCCTGTGGGAGGCAAGCTCCAGCTCCTTCATAACAAGATCAGGCACCTTATAGGGTATGCCGAGCTGCTTGCTGCGGCTGTATTCATTAAGGGCCATGCGGTATGCATTGACAACCGTTGCCACATAGGCAATGGACTTCATGCGTCCCTCGATCTTAAGGCTCATTATGCCTGCATCAATAACCTCGGGCAGATATTCTATCAGCCTGAGATCGCGGGAATTCATGATAAAAGTACCCGCCTGATCCTGCTCCATGGTGAAGAATTCGCCGTCGGTCCCCTTTTCCCGGATTTCGTACTTCCAGCGGCAGGGCTGGGC
>JAZNUG010000095.1:0-13391 GCA_045592165.1 Clostridia bacterium
GGGATACGCGCTGCTTCTCAACGTCTACGTCACGGATGAGAACTTCGATTTCCTGACCGATGCTCAGAACATCAGAGGGATGCTTTACGCGGCCCCAAGTCGGAGGCCAAGCGGTCTTAGGAAGACAAGAGGCAAGTCCAACTCCTTGGCTCACAGAACGACATGGCTACGATCCGACTTGGGATACGCGCTGCTTCTCAACGTCTACGTCACGGATGAGAACTTCGATTTCCTGACCGATGCTCAGAACATCAGAGGGATGCTTTACGCGGCCCCAAGCGATGTCGGTAACATGTACCAGACCGTCGATACCGCCGATATCAACAAATGCGCCGAAGTCGGTAAGACGGCGTACAACGCCCTTTACCTTGGAACCAACTTCCAGATTGGTCCACATTTCCTTCTTGGCAGCTTCGGCTTCGGCCTGCATGATGGCCTTGCGGGAAGCTACGATGCGCTTGCGGGACTTGTCAACTTCAATAACCTTTACCTTGAGCTCCTTGCCTACGAACTCGGCAATGTTCTCAACGTACTTGGTGGACAGCTGGGAAGCAGGAACGAAAGCGCGGATGCCGTTGATGTTGGCAATCAGGCCGCCCTTAACAACTTCCTTACCAACGGCGTCGAATACCTTGTCCTGAAGGTTTTCTTCATCCTGCATAAGGTTGTCCCACAGCTTCTTGCTCTCTACGTTCTTGCGGGAAAGCAGTACATTGCCTTCGCCGTCATTAACCTTTATAACCTCAACCTCGATCTCATCGCCTACCTTAACTACTTCGGCAGGATCAACCTCGGCGTCGGAAGAGAATTCGTTGCGTGGAATAAATCCGTCGGATTTGTAGCCGATGTTTACGCATACTTCGCCGTCAACTATCTGTACGACGGAACCTTTGATAATCTGTCCGTTCCTGATGCGTACCAGTGTCTTCTCAAACACTTCTTCAAAGCTGAGCTCAGCGGGCTCGGCATTCTCGGCAACGGATTCCTGGACGGCAGCTGCTGCTACCGCCTCTACGTTTTCTTCTACGGGGCTTGCAGCCATCGTCTTTTCCAGTTCGCTCATTCTTTTAATAACCTCCAATATTATCCATTTCGGCGTCGATGCGCCTCCAACAAACCCTATTATATCATTAATATCAATATTTTCAAGGGTTAGTTCGTCTACTTTTGCGATAGAATCTACGTTTTTGCAGTACTTTTTACATATTGCACACAGTTTTTTTGTGTTGGCGCTGTGATGGCCTCCCACAACTATCATTCTGGTGCATTTTTTGCTGAGATTTTCAGCTTCCTGCTGACGCTGGCCGGTGGTTTTGCAGATAGTATTAAACGTACATAATTCACTGCACCTTTGCCTTACCGCAGCCTCTACCGCGTCAAACTCTTCGGCATTTGCGGTGGTTTGGGATACAAGGCATATTTTATCCGAATAATTCAATTCGACAGCCTGTTGAGGATTTGCAACTATACGCGCTCCGCCTGCACTCCATCCCTCTATGCCCTTCACTTCCGGATGCCCGGCAGTGCCAAACACAACTACGGAATACCCCTTTTCGCTGTATTCCTGCACGATATGATGAATACGCTTAACAAAGGGGCAAGTTGCATCTATGGCATTCAGGCCGCGCACGGCGCATTCTTCAATCTCCTTAGGCCCTACTCCATGGGAGCGGATTATTACGGTGCTGCCCTCAGGTATTTCGCCCAGAGTTTCCGCAGGAATAATGCCTTCGCTTCTCAGGCCTTCAATAACGTCTGAATTGTGTATCAGTTCGCCATAGGTATAAATCTTTCCGTTCTTTTCGCATTCCTTTCGGGCGATATCAATGGCCCGCTCCACACCAAAGCAAAAACCTATGTTTTCAGCGATTACAAGCTGCAATATTCTTCTCCTCCAGTTCGCTGCGAAGCTTCTTAAGGGCGGTCTCGATGCGTCTCATAAACTCATCAAGGCATTCGGAACGGCTTAGTCCTTCCATTCCGTCACGGCTGATGGGCTCGCCGACTATGATGCGTATATGTGTTCTTGCATAGCTTTCAGGATCAATATACAGCGGGATAACAGGTGCGCCGGACTTGAGGGCGATAAATGCCGTGCCCTTTTCCAGCTCGTCTATCTCGCCGGTAACAGAGCGCTTGCCTTCGGGAAATATGCCGAAGGCCTTGCCCTCATTAAGCACCTCCATTGCCTGCTTCAACGAAGCTATATCCGCAGTATGACGGTTTACAGGGAAGGCCAGCAAAGATTTAAAGAAAAATTTGCCAGGACCTGCAAAAATTTCCTTCTTCGCCATAAAGTGAACGATTCTTGGGCAGGTAAATGCTATTGCCACGGGGTCCAGCAATGAGCAATGATTGGCAACATATATGGCCTTGCCCTTTATCCTGTAATTCTTTTTATTATAAACCTTCGGCTTGAAAATAAAGGTAAAAACAGGCCAAAGAAGATATCTAAGAATGTAGTACAGCACCTATCAGCAGTCCTCCCTGTTTATGCCGCCCATTACCGCGGCAACAGCTTCCTCTATGGTAAGATCTGTGGTATCCACAAGTATTGCCTCGGGCAGGCGAACCAGAGGGGCAAATTCACGTGTGCTGTCGTTGTGGTCACGCTGGGCAATTTCTGCAGCCATTTCCTCAACGGTTTTGTTGAGATCCAGTCCCTTTTCCTTAAGTTCCTTCAGTCTGCGCCTGGCCCTCTCATCCACAGAGGCGGTAACATAGAACTTGTTTTCACATTCGGGTATTACATATGAGCCTATCTCGCGTCCGTCCATTACCACATCTGAAGCATGGGCTATATCCCGCTGATACTGGGCAAGCTTTATACGCACCGCAGGTATTGCGCTGATATCAGATGCACCCTTTGAGATTTCATTTGTACGGATAAGACCGGAGACATCCTCGTCATCGAGGTATGTATGCTGAACGCCGTCGATATTCTTTGCGAATATTTCGGTGCGTTCAAGCAGAGGAATAACATTTTCTCTGTCGTTCGGATCAATTCCTTCTCTTATTGCCTTGAGAGCAAGGGCACGGTACATTGCGCCGGTATCCAGATAAAGTATACCAAGCTCCTTTGCCACAGCTTTTGCTATGGTACTTTTGCCTGCGCCGGCAGGGCCGTCTATTGCGATATTGAGATACTTCTTCATAAATTAATATACCTCCTGCTGTATTGAGCGTCCTGCAAGGGCGCCGGTGGAATATGCTATCTGCAGATTAAATCCGCCTGTATATCCGTCCACGTCTATAAGCTCGCCGGCGAAGTACAGTCCGGGTACCAGTTTTGATTCCATGGTGGATGCATTAATCTCTTTTACACTTATTCCGCCGCGGGTAATTATCGCTTCTTCCACAGGCAGGGCATGATCAACCGTCAGCTTCATGCATTTAAGTGTGGATACCAATGCTTCCCTCATTCCGCGGGTAACAGAATTTACCGGAGTATCCCCGGGAACTCCCGAAAGCTCCACAGCTATAGGAATCATGCGGGAAGGCAAGAGCTCAGAAAGGGAATTTATAAGCTGTCGCCTTATATTCTTTTCAAAATCCCTCAGCAAACGCCTGTCCAGTTCTTCGTGAGTAAGGCCAGGCTTCATATCTATGGTAAGTACGGCACCTGCGGGATCATCCGCAATGCGGCTGCTTGCGCTGAGCACCAGCGGACCGGATACCCCGAAGTGTGTAAACAGCATTTCGCCCAGTTCTTCATACACTGGCTTTCCTTTTTTATTATAAGCACGCAATGTAACATTCTTCAGGGAAAGACCTGTAAGTTCGGTGGGCCATTTTTCCACTGTTGCAAGAGGGATAAGCGAAGGACGAATATCCGTAACGGTATGTCCAAGCGCCTTTGCAAGGGAATAACCTGCGCCGTTTGAGCCGGTGGTTGGATAGCTTGCACCGCCGGTACAGAGTATTACAGCATCAAACTGCTGTGCGGTTCCGTTTACAACCACTTCGAATCCATCGGCAGTTTTATTTATTGCCTTTACGTTGGAATTCAGGCAAAGCTCCGCGCCGCTTTTATCAAGATAGCGGGACATAGCTTTTATTACATCACTGGATTTATCCGATGCGGGAAAAACTCTTTTCCCTCGCTCCACCTTGGTCGGAACACCCATGGAATTAATTATGGAAACTATGTCCGCATTGGTAAACCCATAAAGTGCGCTGTAAAGAAATTTATGATTCCTGGGTATATTGGCAAAGAAATCCTCAGTGTCGCAATCATTGGTTATATTGCAGCGACCTTTGCCGGTGATGTACAGCTTTTTACCTATCTTTTCATTTTTTTCGAACAGCTTTACGCTGTGGCCGTTTTGTGCTGCCATGGAAGCAGCCATTATGCCGGCAGGCCCTCCGCCTATTACCGCTACCTTGCTCATCAGTCCTCCATATCCTCGTTTTTCATGCCGATATATACATTCTGGCTTTTCCATAGGCCCTCAAGCTGACTGAGGCACTCGGATACGGCAGTTTTTCTTCGCAGGCCCGCGCCTACGATTATCGCGTTTATCAGACTAAGAGGTGCAACAAGCGAATCTGCAAAAGAAGCCATGTCGCTCCTTGCAATAAGAACATTATCCGCAAGCTCTGCAATGGGGGAAAACATGCTGTCGGTAATTGCGGCAACAGATGCTCCCCTGTCCTTTGCAAACTTAAGAGCATCCACAGTACGGGAAGAATATCTGGGGAAGCTTATGCCTATGCACATATCCTGCTGACCGATTCTCAGCATGCTTTCGTAAACATCGGTCTGCATGGAAGTTACAACGTTTACATCTTCCAGTATAAAATTGAGATAATACCCTAAAAACTGAGCAAGAGGCGCCGCACTCTTAATACCCACAAGGTATACCCTGCGGGCTTTCAGCATATCGTCGATCACTGTATTGAATACCGCAGTATCCACAGATTCAACAGTGGAACGGATATTGCTTATATCTGCCTTCAGCACAGTGGACAGTACCTCGTCCTGCTCCATGTCGGAGGTGAGCTGTATGCGCTGAACGGCAGTAAGGCGATTTCGTATCATTTCCTGCAATGAACGCTGCAGCTCCGGATATCCGTCGTATCCCAGTGCATAGGCAAAGCGAACTACGGTGGATTCGCTTACGCCCACAGTCCTTCCCATCCGGGAAGCTGTTATAAAAGCTGCCCTGTCGTAATTATCCACTATATAATTTGCAAGAAGCTTTTGTCCCTTGCTGAACGAACTGAAATTTGCGTTTATTCTTGCAATCAGATCTGTGCTTTCCATATATATTACTCCTTTATGCTGCGGCTCAGTCCCTTGAGCCTGTCCAGCGCAGCATTATCAGTGCTGTTTGTCATTATCGGGGTAACAGATACGTAGCCGTCATCCGTCCACCGTTCATCGTTATCTGCTCCTCTGTCCCCATCGTAGTCCATTCTTGCAGGCCACCAGTAATAATCCACATTTCTGGGATCCTGCCGCTTTTCAAAGGGAGCAAAATATGTTCTGTCGGAAAGTTTCGTGTATTTTATGCCTTTCAGCTGATCGTACGGCAAATCCGGCACATTAACATTGAACAGCATACAGCCGCTGTCCACGAATTCCGGGATCAGTTCTTCGGCAATTCGGGCGGGCACGGAAAAATCCCTGGAAGTAAATCCTTCCATAGATACTGCCATTGAAGGAATACCCTCCAGAGCACCTTCCATGGCTGAATTCACAGTTCCTGAATAATGTACATCCACGCCAAGATTATATCCGTGATTTATGCCGGAAATGATAATATCCGGCTTTATCTCCAACGCCCTGCAGCCGATTATCACGCAATCCGCAGGGGCACCGTTAACTTTATATGCTTCAATATGAGGTGCGCCCGGTATGCTGGCCTTTCTCACCCTCAGGGGAGCTGTAAGGGTTATGGAATGGGATGCTCCGCTTCGTTCATTGTCAGGCGCAACAACCACAACCTGATGTTTTTCCGCAAGGCGGCGGGCAAGGGCGCTGATTCCTTCTGCATTTATGCCGTCATCGTTTGTAATGAGTATTCGCATATAGTCCGCCTCCCTGATTCTGTTTAATCTGATGGCACATATCCTGCCAATTGCAATTATTTTATCAAATCCCTATTATTTTGGCAACAAAATGCCATTAAGATGCAGGAATTGCATCGAATATTTCACATGAAGGAAATCATTCTATAAAAAAGAGCCGAAGCACTAAGCTTCGGCCCATGTAACGGTTCTAAAATTAGTCTTCGTCCTCTTCTTCGGGGAGGGTGACGTTATGGTATACTTCCTGTACGTCATCATCATCGTCAAAGCGGTCAAGCATCTTTACGATCTTTTCTACCAGCTCGGGATCCTTGGTGGCATCCACAGTGTTCTGGGGGAACATACCGATTTCGGCAGAGATGAAGGTGTATTTGCCTTCAAGAGCCTCGCGTACAGCGGAGAAATCAGCGGGAGCGGTATAGATTTCGTATACGTCATCAAGGGCATTGAAGTCCTCGGCGCCTGCATCCAGAGCTTCCATCATGAGCTCATCCTCATCGATGGATGCGCTGCGCTCTACAACCATAAGACCGCGCTTATCAAACATCCAGGATACGCAGCCGTTTGCACCCATGCTGCCGCCGCTCTTATCAAAGATGTGGCGGATTTCAGCGGCGGTACGGTTGCGGTTGTCGGTAACAACCTCAACGATAACAGCGGTGCCGCCGGGGCCGTAGCCTTCGTAGGTGATCTCTTCGTAGTTTACGCTGCCAAGTTCACCTGCAGCCTTTTTGATGGAGCGGGTGATGTTGTCGTTGGGCATGTTGTTTGCCTTTGCCTTGGCGATAACGTCTCTCAGTTTGGAGTTATTGGCGGGGTCACTGCCGCCCTCTTTAACGGCTATGGCGATTTCACGGCCTATCTTGGTGAAAATCTTGCCGCGCTGGGAGTCGGTCTTTTCTTTTTTATTTTTAATATTGGCCCATTTGGAATGTCCGGACATAGGTTTATACCCTCCTGAGAATTATCAACGCTTAATTATAGCACTATTATCATAGCTTGTTCAAGCATTCTGTGATATATCGTCGTATTTTTGCCTGAGCTTTTTCATATCCTCCCAGGCTTCCCTTTTTTTGCTCTCGTCTCTTAGCAACGCGGCAGGGTGATATGTGGGAAGAATCCATATTCCCTTGCTTTGTTTCCACGTTCCTCTGTCGCGGGTGATGCGTATATTCTGATCATATATATGCCTTGCGGCAGTCGCGCCCAGACATACGATTATCTTTGGCCTGATCAACGCAAACTGCGCCCTGAGATACGGCAGGCATGCATCAGCCTCGCTCTGCTCAGGCACTCTGTTCCCCGGCGGGCGGCACTTTACAACATTTGCAATATAAACGTCCTCCCGCTTAAGGTCTATCGCCATTATCATTTTATCCAGCAGCCTTCCGGCAGGCCCGACAAAAGGCCGTCCGGTTTCATCCTCTTCCCTTCCCGGACCTTCGCCGATAAACATAATATCAGCATTGGGATTGCCTTCGCCGATCACTATATTTGTGCGCTTTTCACACAGCCTGCATTTCTTGCAGCCGTCTATGCTTTGGTATAGTTCTTTCCAGTCATATCTTGCCATAATTACATCCCCGTTTTATGCTATGTATAAAAGATGGTTTTAGCTTATGCCTCCAAAGCATAAATGAAAGTCCTTGGTCAATCCGCCGGACAAAATGAATCATTTGTTGCATATTACCTATTATGTTTGTAATATCTGACCTTTGTTATCTGAAAAAATCATACTGTGCAGATTTATAATTGCAAAGCAAAGATAAATACTATATAATTAAAAATTATAATAAGAAATTCTTATGTTTACTATAATCAATATTAACAAATATTTGCCTGATGAGCAATATGCCCTTTTGTGCGGATTGATTTTCAATTTACTTTATTAGGAGGTTTTGTCATGCCTGCCGATCTGGATCTTTACAGCATCTTCTGTACCGTTGCCCGCTGCGGAAGTCTTTCCCATGCAGCAAGGGAGCTGTATGTAAGCCAGCCTGCCATCAGCCAGTCCATGCACAGGCTGGAGTATATGCTGGGCTGCACCCTCTTCACCCGCACCAGCCGCGGCATAACCCTCACCAGCGAAGGCCGCATGCTGTACAGCTATGCAGATAAGGCTATCAGCCTTATTTCCGCCGCAGAGGACAAGCTTAACCGCATGCGTACTCTGCAGTCCGGCGGCCTTATGATTGGCGCAAGCGATACGCTGTGTCAGTTTTTCCTGTTGCCTTATCTTGAAAAGTTCCATACAGAATATCCCGAGGTTCAGCTTCAGGTAACCAACCGCACCACCCCGGATACCATTGAGCTGCTCAAAGTCGGCAAAGTTGATATTGCTCTTGTAAACCTCCCTGTATCCGACAGTGCCCTTTGCGTAAGGGATGTTTTAAAGGTGCATGATTCCTTTGTTGCATCTGACCGGTTTTCCCATCTCAAGGGACGTCAGGTAACCATGGCAGAGCTTGCCCGTGAGCCCCTTGTATTATTGGAGCAGGCGTCTAACTCCCGCAAATATCTTGATGACTTTGCAGCAATGAGCGGAATTACACTGCATCCCGAAATTGAACTGGGCGCGCACAGTCTGCTGGTTGAGTTTGCCAAAATCGGTCTTGGCATAGCCTGCGTTACCTCCGAATTTGCCACTGCAGCCATCAACAGCGGAGAACTGTTTGAAATTGACCTTGCAGAACCTATGCCCTCCCGCGGCATCGGCCTCATTTCCCTTGAGGGAGTTCCCCTCTCCGCTGCCGCCGAAAGGTTTATCAGCATAGTGCTGGAAAACCAGGGCCAGTAATTTATGGAATACAGATACATCAAAAAAAGGCGCAAGCCATTGTTAACGGTTTACGGCAGCATAATAGTTGCAATAGTCATGTGCACGCTGCTGTACGGCCTGCTATACAATGGAGGCGGTGCAAATGTTCTCATGGAGGCGGAACGGCAGGCCGCTGAAGAAGAGGCGGCCGCAATTATTGCAGCAGCACCTACCCCCACTCCTCAGATGACAGTTGCTTCCTCATCCGGACGGCTTATTCCCTATTTATCAAATAATCTCTGGGGATACAAAAACACTTCCGGCGAAATTGTAATACTGCCTGCATTTTCCTCCGCAAAGGAATTCGAGGGCGATACCGCCTTTGCAGCACAAAACGGCTTATACGGCCTTATAAACCGCTCCGGCGCATGGATAGTTCAGCCCGTATGGTCAAATGTATCCTCATTCAGCGAAGGCTATGCCGCCGTTGAGCAGGACGGCAAATGGGGCTATATCGATCAATACGGCAGCGTAAAGATCAATTATACATACCGCGAAGCAGGCCCCTTCAGCTGCGGCAGAGCTGCGGTCCGTTCTGCTTCTTCCTTTGGATACATCGACGTTGCAGGCAATATAGCCATCACGGAAAAATGGTCATCCGCACATCCTTTTGCAAATGATCTGGCCTTTGTAACTCTTTCGTCAAAGGGATACATCATTGATAAGCTTGGCGAGCCCCTCATCACCCTTAACAGCGGTACTTCCGGCCAGGGCTATTCCGAGGACTTTGCCCTTATTGATGACAACGGCAGCTGTTACTTTATGAACCGCTATGGCAAGAGTGCTTTCCGTAAGACATATTCCTCAGCCCTTCCTTTCTCTGGCGGCTTAGCTGCAATACGTGAGGAGGGCCTGTGGGGTTTCATCAATGACATGGGTGCAACAGCTATCACTCCCCAGTATATGGAAGCCCGTTCCTTCTCAAACGGTCTTGCCGCCGTCAAGAATTCCCAGGGCCTGTGGGGATATATAGACAGCTCCGGCTCACTTAAAATCGACTACCGTTATGCCGAGCCGGGCAGCTTTTCTGAAGGATTTGCAGTGTCTATGAGGGACGGTTCATGGTATATTGTGGATAAAAGCGGCAGCGAAGCGCTGCTTTATTAAAAAATATATCCATTTGCTGTGTATTTTCCCCTTGCAAAACACATTACCTTGTGTTAGAATAGCACTGTTTGATTTTAGCAATATGCTTACTGTCGGTAAGGAGGTGTAAATACATGGGTAAGTTCTGTGAGGTTTGCAATAAGGGTATGATGTCCGGTAATAGGGTAAGTCATTCCAATAGGAAAACCAGGCATGCATGGGCTCCCAATATTCAGCGCGTAAGCGTTGTTGTTGATGGTACCCCCTGCAAGATGAACGTCTGCACTCGTTGCCTTCGTTCCGGCAAGGTTCAGCGCAGCGTCTAATTCTTAAGACATCGTGCGTGAGTCGGTCAAAATGACCGGCTCATTTATTTTTTTGGTTTTTCTACAAATACCTGCCTATTACGAACAATCTGAATATTCCCGTGAATACACCTGCCCATATCAGTGCCCATATCAGCTTTATATTAAGGCACAGCATCATCAATATAACTATCATAAAGCATATACAGCATCTGAATGTCCTTCTTTTGCAGGGTCGTCTTCTTATATAAACCATAGACGGTCTTTTTTGCATGCCTCTCCCCTCCCTGTCTGTTATATACTACGCTGTTGTCAGCCCATTGTTGCACGCACAACACAGGGTTGCAGAGAATACATTGATGTATAAATGTAAACGGAGGCTTTATATGGCTGAAATTTTGCTTGAAGCAGACAAAGTTGGCCTGATATATCATCAACCTGACGGCGAGACCCTTGCCGTGGATAATATTTCCTTCACCGTAAAAAGCGGAGAGTTTTTATCCATTGTTGGCCCTTCCGGCTGCGGAAAAACCAGCATACTTTCCATGATTGCCGGACTTATAAACCCCAGCCGCGGAACAATCACCCTGCACAGCAACCACCGCCCCGGATATATGCTGCAGCGGGATCATCTGCTGGATTGGCGAACAGTCGAGGGCAATGTACTGCTTGGGCTGCAGGTGAAGGGGGCGCTGAATGACGCAAGCCAAAACTTTGCAAATGCCCTGCTCGAAACATATGGCTTAAAGGATTTTTCAAAAAGCTATCCCCGCCAGTTGTCCGGCGGCATGCGGCAGAAGGTTGCCCTGATACGCACTCTGGCCTGTTCTCCCGAGCTTTTGCTTCTTGATGAACCCTTTTCCGCTCTTGATTATCAAACCCGTCTGAAGGCCTGTGACGAGATGTACAGCATAATTCGCAGCGAGGGAAAAACCGCCATACTTGTTACTCATGACATATCCGAGGCTATATCTATGAGCGACAGGATTCTCGTCTTCTCCTCCCGTCCTGCAACTATAAAAGCAGAGCATAAGGTTATGCTGTCCGAGGGCAAAACGCCTCTTGAACGGCGCAATAGCCCGGAATTCAAAGATTACTTTGATATTATATGGAAGGAGATCGACCATGACAGCTAATACCATGTCTCAGGAGCATATCGGATATCTGAAAGCTATAAAACGCAAAAACCGCACCGTCAGTTTTTTCAGATATTTTATTCTTATTGCAGTAATTGCACTGTGGGAAATTGCAGCTAATGCCGGCTGGATAGATCCCTTTATTATGAGCTCACCCTCAAGGGTTTGGGACACCATAACAAGGTTGCACAGCAGCAATGACCTTTTTCAGCATATAGCCGTAACCATGTATGAGACCATAGTAGGCTTTGTGCTGGGCACCATCCTTGGTACGCTGGCCGCAATAATATTATGGTGGAGCCGCCCCCTTGCAAGAATACTTGATCCTTATCTTGTAGTACTGAATGCACTGCCCAAGATTGCCCTCGGACCTATACTCATAGTGTGGTTTGGTGCAGGAGTAAAGAGCATAATCATAATGGGGCTGCTAATATCCCTGATAGTTACGGTAATGACAGTGCTTGCAGGATTTAATGAAATAACCGACGAAAAGCAGCTGCTGATGCGTACCCTCGGCGCAAACCGCCTGCAGATACTCACAATGGTAGTGCTGCCCGCATCCGTCCCAACAATAATGAGTGCCCTTAAGATAAGTGTGGGCATGAGCTGGGTGGGTGTGATTGTGGGCGAATATCTTGTGTCCCGAGCAGGTTTGGGATACCTTATCGTATATGGCAGTCAGGTATTCAAGCTGGATCTTGTTATGGCAAGCATAGTGATTCTATGTGCCCTGGCCGCCATAATGTATTATTGCGTGGCATACTTTGAAAAGCGTCTTATAAAATGGCGGGATTGGTCTTAGCCATAATAAATTGAAAACTGTGATTAATTACCCTATAATTAAACTAATGATTTCACAGTTTAATTACAGACAGAAGGAGATGAATCATGCCCACTGTTTTTGACTATGATCTTGCCATCATCGGTTCCGGCCCTGCCGGGGCTACCCTTGCAAGACTTGTTGACAGCAGCATACGCACAGTAATAATAGACAAAAAAAGCGATAAATCCGATAGCTTTACAAAGCCCTGCGGCGGTCTTCTTGCGCCGGATGCACAGAAAGCACTCTCAAGATATGAGATTACGCTGCCAAAGGAAGTATTGGTGGATCCACAGATATTTTCGGTTAAGACCATAGATCTGCGTACCAGCCTTATCAGACACTATCAGCGATGCTATATAAATATGGACCGGCACAAATTTGATACATGGCTGTGCAGTATGATACCAACACACGTTAACAAAATTACAGGACTCTGCAGAGATATATCGCCCATCCATGACGGTTACTGTATCACTTATTGTCAGGACGGTTTGCCGTATTCCTTTACAGCAAAATACATAGTTGGTGCAGATGGTGCAAATTCCATAGTACGCCGCCGGCTTTTCCCGAAAAAGAAGTTCCGTTGCTACACAGCTATACAGCAATGGTTCGCCTGCGATAACCAGACGCCTTTTTATTCCTGTATTTTTGATCCGGAAACCAGCGACTGCTGTTCATGGTCAATATCTAAAGGCGGTTACTTTATATTTGGCGGAGCATTTCCTGTGGATAATTCGCGCGTTCGCTTCGAAAGGCAAAGGACTAAACTGATCAATATGGGATTTCCCTTAGATACTCCATCAAAGACAGAAGCCTGTATGGTCCTGAGACCCAGATCTTTTTTTGATTTCTGTACGGGAAATCATAATGCGTTTCTTATTGGCGAGGCGGCAGGCTTTATAAGTCCCAGTTCAATGGAAGGAATCAGCTATTCAATAGAAAGCGCAGATATACTTTCATCTGCCCTGTTAAAAACGCATCCCGCCAAAGAATACCGCCGAAAAACCTTTAAGCTTCGTTTAAAGCTGGGCTTAAAAGTACTGAAATGTCCTTTTATGTATCATCCGTTCCTGCGTAAGCTAGTGATGAAAAGCGGCATCCAGTCCATCAAGGTAAAATAAAATACAAAAAGGCACGAAACTCCGTGCCTTTTGTTTTTTAAAATATTCTTATTATCTCTGAATCTGTCC
>JAZNUG010000096.1:0-20622 GCA_045592165.1 Clostridia bacterium
GCCGCCCCCGTTCCCATGAGGGCCATGTCTCCCGAGGCGGCTGCCTCCGGCAAGCCCGTGTCCATGGAAACCGTACAGGCATTCGGCGAGGCCGCATTGCAGGACGTTAACCCCCGCACCAGCTGGCGGGCCACCAAGGAATTCCGCCTGCACCTTGCAAAGGAGCTGGCTATGAAGGCGCTCATTGAGGCCATAAAACTTTCAGGAGGTGAGCTGTAATGCACGAAGTTCAGTATAAGCTTCTCAGATGCACCATCAACGGCAAGCCCGTTGAAAAGATGATAGACGTCCGCGCCTCCCTTACCGACCTTCTCCGCAATGACTTCCGCCTTACCTCTGTAAAGAAGGGCTGCGAAGTTGGCGAATGCGGCGCCTGCAATGTACTCATTGACGGCGAATGCTTCAACAGCTGCATTTACCTTGCCGTATGGGCAGAGGGCAAAAACATCCGTACCCTTGAGAGCCTCCTTGGCCCTGATGGTGAGCTTTCCGATATTCAGCAGGCATTCATCGACGAAACCGCCGTACAGTGCGGCTTCTGCACCCCCGGTTTCATAATGACCGCCGTGGAAATTCTGGAAACCGGCAAGGAATACACCCGCGATGAGCTCCGCAAGCTGCTCTCCGGCCATCTCTGCCGCTGCACCGGCTATGAAAACATTCTGAACGCCGTGGAAAAAACCATGAAGAAAAGGCTTGGCAAGGCGTAGGTTGCTTAAGCCAATATATCGGTTTTCCATATCAAAAAGCCGCTCAACAGGAGCGGCTTTTTGCGTTAAGCAGGAATCACAGCCCTCATTCACATTCAATACCATTTCCAGCGCCCCGTGACTGCAACCATCATGAATAATATGCCAAAAAATAAAAAAATCCCCCGACAGGATCTCTCCTGCCGGGGATGTTTTTTACTCTGCCGCTTCCTGCTTCTGCAGCTTAGCAAGCATATTCTTCAGCGCTTCGGGAAGCGGCAGGCCAAGGCGGCCTGCGTTTTCCAGTATGGAAATGCCCTCGTTTGCAATGTAAAACATGCAAACGGCGCTGCGTACCGCGCCGTTTGTGGCGGGCACCAGCTTATCCAGCATCGCCGCAAGGGCAACAAGGATAAATATAAAAACCTTCTTGATAAGGCCCTTGAAGCCCACAGTGCTGCAAAGTTCCTTTGCAACGGCAGCGCAGGCCACTCCTGTAAGATAATCCATGGACACCACTCCCAGCAATACCATGATGGGGGCATCCCAGGGGCCGAAAATATATGTCAGCACCCCTCCCACAGCGGCAAAAATGCCGCCGGTGAAAATTCCGTTGTTCATTATTCCGATAAATCTCCTTTCCTAAACTTTTTTGAGCCGGCCTGAGGCGCACCAGCCCCTCAGATACCGGCTCTCTTTCTTTATTACCTCCGCCCAGCCGTCCTGCTCTGCCAGCACGAGAACCTTTTCGCCTCTGCTGACTTTGCCGATCTTTTCTCCCTCCGGCGCAGTGCGAAGGTTTACATAGGTTGCTCCCCCGTAGCTATACATGGCGGGGTAGATTGGCGCTGCAGGCTCAGCTTCCTCTTCCGTGATAATCTCCAGCCTGCCGTAACGGTTCCAGTAGGATTTGCCGGATGCATCAATATGTCTAAGCACCACGCCCTCATCCCGCCCCTTGGACTCAATCACCATGCCGTCTCCCACAAATACGCCAACGTGGTGAATCCTCACCCCATTATGGCGAAACACAAGGTCGCCGGGGATAAGTTCTTTGGGGTCGTCCAGTTTTTTCGCCGCAGAGTACAGCCCCCGTGAGGACATATCGCTGCTGCACAGCCCCTCATCCATGAGGAATTTCATTATCAGGCCGCTGCAGTCATAGGCAGCGATGGTTTTCATTCCCTCGGCAATGCGTTTTCTCCACAGAGCAATGGCCCGCTCTGCGTTGGTTTTGCTTGTTTCCTTTTTGCGTATCCATTCCTCGGTTATGTCCGTTTCCCCCTGTGCGCCCCATACGTAAATGCAGCCCACACGGGAATGAAGGTATTGGATAAACTTCTGACGTACGGTCATACTGTATCCTCCTTTATTACAGATTAAGGGCCTGTATGGCCGCGGCAATGGCGGAATCCACATATGCCTTGATTACCCTGTTTTCCACAGGGTTTGCCGAGGTGTCGCTCATTTCGCTGTCAATGGGGCCGCATTCGGGAGTGATCACCAGATCATCCTCCCCTATTATGCCCTCACGCTGAGCCGCAGCCCTCTCTTCCTCGCTGTTGAATACATGTACCTTCATAAGATGAAGTTCGCGCTGTGTGGAATTCATTCCCTTTTCACCCCCAGTATGAAATATTCAAGTGTTGCCACGTTTGCAATGTTTGTGCCGCTGGTCAGCATTGCCATGCGGGTTTCACGCTCTGAATACAGCCTTGTATTGGCAGGCGCGCTTCCTCCTGTGATAAGGGTAAGGTCTGCGCCCAGTTCAGAGCGGTAATATACCGCCAGTTCGGAACTGCCGCCAACAGTGGTGCGAAAC
The DNA here is from genome assembly GCA_045592165.1 of Clostridia bacterium. GTDB lineage: Bacteria > Bacillota > Clostridia > Christensenellales > CAG-138 > SFEL01. Next base: position 2,512 of record JAZNUG010000096.1, read on the forward strand.
ATTGCCGCAATGGGTATTACCGTGATGGGTATCTGGCTTATAGTAGGGCTGTCTATGCCGGATATTGTGCCGGATACCACGCCAAGGCCGGGATTATGTCCCCTCAAAAGATTAAACAGCATAGCTCTACCCCCATATCAGCACGTTTACAGCAATATCGCTGGTGGGAAGCTTATCTGCGGCAAAGGTAAGGGAATTATATCCTTGCGTACCGCAGCGCACATTTGCCGCAGTATACACGCCCCAATCCAAAGGCTCGGGGCCGACTATGGCGAACTTGCTGCTTCGCATACCGCTGACGCTTACCGTCTGCACGCAGGTGTAGGTATACTCTATCCAGTCGTCCTTTTTCAGGGTAAGGGTAATTGCGGTGGGCTTTGCGGCGTATTCCTCGTGGGTATGAGCTGCGGGAGCCGCACCTATGCTTTCGGGGGTAATATCGTCTCCGCCGCCCGCTGCGTGGGTCTGGGCATGGCCGTTCACAAGGCTGGTGCCTGCCACTCCGTTGGCAAGAACAAGCCTGTTTCCCAAATATACTGCCATGATGTTATTCCTCCTGTGTGTAGTAGATTATCCGCCATGTGCTGATGTTCTCATTGAGGGCATCATGGCAGAGAGATGCGGCGGCATTTGCATTGTCTGCGGCCTCCGCCGCGGAAGCTTCCAGCGTTTCCACCCGCTCAATAAGGCCGCTGAGCATGGGAAACTGAGGGGAGGCCGTGATGGTGTCCTCATCCATAATTGCCCTGCGGCAGGCAAAGTTGAACTTCGCCGTGGTAACAAGGGTGGAAAAATCCACATCGGAATAGATCTGCAGTTCACATTCCACCATGCCCTGGGCAACCGATCCTGCAAACAGCTCGATATCCACCTGATTGTTCAGCGCACCGCAGAGGGTAACGCCGCCGTTTTCTATGGCGCTGTCCTGGCAGAATGTACCGCCGCTCTGGGAAAATACCGCAACCACTCTGCAGCCGCTCAGGTCAACAGGATCACCTCCGTCGCTGAGCAGTATTGACAGCACATTACCGCTGTCCCCTTCCACCACGGTAAATTCCCTGTTCGCCCCCGAGTCGGCTATATCCAGCCCGATGCTGAATCTCTTTTTTACCGTTCCCGCCATGGGTCACCTCCTACCTGCCGCCGTATTGCTTTTTCAGGTTTTCGTAGAGGGTGCTGCCAAGGGCGGAATAAATCTCATCCCTGCGGCTGCTCCAATACTGCTCAGAGCTGGAGAACAGCAGCTTCTGCTGGGCAGGGGTAAGATTACGCACATACTCGGTATAATCCGCAGCGGAAAGATTGCTCTTTTTGGATGAAGACGAAGACCCGCCGGAGGAGCTGCTCTTTGCGGCTGCGTTCTGCTGGGCAAGGTAGCTGCTGTACCAGTCGGATGCCATAGCAAGGGCAGTCCTGTTTGCGTTTGCCGCTGCTTCTGCGTTGTACTGCTGGGCGGTGAAATTCATCTGCTCATACTTGCTGATGGTTTCGTATATGCGCTCTGCAAGCATTGCGCTGTACTGGGCCTCCATCTCGCTGATGTCATCCTGCGCTTCTTCCATTTCTCTGGCCTTTACTGCGGTAACGTAAGTACTGCTGCCCATTCCTCTGGATACCGCATCCGCATCCAGCTCTGCCATATCCTCCTGGGCAGCTTTGTTTCGCTTTGCAATGGCGGCGTCTGTGCCGGGACGCAGCACCTCGCTCCACATGGAGCTTACCTCGTCCCTGCTGGGCACATTCACCTTTATAGTGGGTACGGAAATGCTGCTCCTTATGGCGTTGTAGTAGCTGTCAAATATCTGATTGGAGCTGCTGCCCCAGTTAAAGTTCGGGCCGCTCTGGGCTGCAAGGCTGGCCCTGTATGCCGCATCGGTATCAGGACCCCATATACCGTCCACCTTTACTCCCAGCTGCCGCTGATATTCCTTTACCGCAGAAGCGGAATTCACTCCCGCGGGAGGGGTGTAGCCCTTCATGTAATAAGATGCCATTGTGTTTTTCCTCCTTCTTTGTCCGGCTATTCCAGCATGGAAAGCCGTTCTTCCATTTCCTCAAGCTTTTGCGCTATCAGGGTGAAATTCTGATTCAGGTTGTTTTCGTTTGCCTTTACGGTTTCCTGATACATATCCTCCCCTGCATCTCCCGCAGGAAGAGAAACGTAATACAGCGCACGCATGTACATTGCCATTTATTCCACCCTCCTCCATGTTTCAAATGAAAGTTCCGCCCCGCCCGTCAGGCTGAAGCTGCCTCCCGCCTCGTTGCTGATGGTAAGGGAAAAAGTTCTGCCCTCGTTTTTGAGGGGCACCTCCACCACGTCGCCGTGCTCAAGGGGCAGCAGCACGCGGTTTCTGGTTTTTCCTCCGCCTATGCTTACCTCTGCAATAAGTGCGGTTTCCTTATTCTGGGAGCGGCCGCGGAAGCACAGGGAGCGCATGGCCTTTACGCCGCTCTTGTCGAAAAGATCCGTTTCGGGAGTTCGCCACTTTGCCTCGATGGGAGCGCCGTCGTAGCTCGTGCCCTCGTCAAACAGATACACATAGCGGGCGGAGTTGATAAGGTACAGTCTTCCGTCCCATGCCGCAATATCCGCCGCAGCAAAGCCCCGGCGCAGCATATATGAATGTCTCTGCAGATCGTATTCCACTATTGCGTCTTTGTTTTCATCTTCCCGGACGGTGAAATACATTTTGCTTCTGGCAACAGCCCCCTTGGTATCCTCCACGGAAGCACCTTTGAGGATATTCTTTATGCGTCTTGCATCCGGCATAGGTGCGGCGGTTACTCCGTTAAAGCGGCAAAGCCCGCCCTTTGTCATAAAATACAACATATCCCCGCTTGTCACCAGGGAAGTAAATGCAGCGGTTTCAAGGTCGCTGTCCACCTTTTCCACGGTGAAATTTCCGGGCTTATCCCCGATAAGGCGGTATATGCTGCGCTTTTTGAATATCATCAGCTGATTTGACAGGGCTACGATGCCCACGATGGGATCGCCTGCGCTTTCCCCTATCTCCGCATGGCCGCCGGATACATTTACAGAGTCTGTGTCATCTCCCCAGTCCTCAATGGAACGGGTGCTGCCGGGCAGCTTTGACCAATACAGCCTGTTGGGATTTTCAGGATCCCCTGCGGAAAAAAGGCGGCTTCGATACATTGCAAGATACCTTACATGAACATTGGACAGCTTGTCCGCGCTGCCGAAAAGCTCCGCCTTTGCGCCGTCATACTTCACTATGGCCTGCTCGCCGCTGCCGATGAGAAGATAATCAACGCCGTTTATGCGGGCCTCGGCAAAATCCACCCTGCCCTCAGGCAATCCTCCTGTAAAGGTGTAAATCAATCCCCATTGGCCGTTGACGCAGGCATAAAGCTCATTGCCCGCAAGAACTATTATCCTTTCCCCATTGGCGGAACGGAAAAGATACAGCCTGCGCATGGGGCCTTCCCCCGGAACGGGAGCGGCAATGTGGCGGGTGTATCCCTTTGCAACGGTCAGTTCTCCGTCTGATGTGTCCATATTGCAGGCTTCGGGACTGTATGCGGGAGACATGCCGTTTTCGCCGATTGACTGGTCTATTCCGATAAATTCATCTATCCGGTATATCTTCCTTGCCACGGTATCACCACCTGTTCACTATGCGCTGGCTGTCCGCCCCGCCAAGATGGGGGCGTATTGCGGCCTTGCCGGCTTCGTACATCTGAAAATAGATATTGCCTCCCCTCTGCAGGGATACGTCGCCCGCTGCCCTTTCCCGTCCCACAACGTAGCTTACGATAAGGCCCTGCATCCATTCGGGAATATCAGGCTCATCCGTGGAAGCGAAAAGCTCCTTAGGTACGCAGCGGTATGTAACCTCTATCTCGCCGGGGCCTCCTGCGGTAACGATAACCTCAGATGAATCCCCGTCAAAGAACTGTTCCTCCCGTCCGTTTCGCTTTACGCTGACCACCTTGCGGCAGCCCCGCTGCAGCATGGCTGTGGTAAATGTGCCGTCAATGCTGTTGATAACATCGGTGCGGCGGGGCTGATAGACGCTGCAGATGTCAGTTACCGCATCATTGGCAAAACGGGTGAATTTATCCCTCCATATATCCATGGTCTGGGCGTCATGTCCCCTGTCCAGCTGGGCAAGGGCAGATACGATAATATCGTTCAGGTTCATTCCTCACCTCCGGACATTTTCCTGCCCTTATTGCCCTTATAGGCCCTCACCCTGCGCTCGCCCATTATCTCCACCTGCTCGCTGAGCTGAATAAGCTCCGCTATGGATTTGGGCAGTTCCACCGCTGCGCCCCTCTGTATTCGGAAAAAGTAGCCGTTGATGCCGCCCTCCCAGGGTGCACCTGTGCCGTTGTCCCTGATAAGCATCTTTACTCTGGGCTGGGCGGCAAGCTCTGCGCCCATATCCCCCTGCAGCTTGTCTATTTCCCTGTCGGTAATGTAATTCATATCTTTTCCTCCTGTGCTGATCTTGTCTTTGCTTATTTTTTAGACGGGCCGAAGCATACGCCTCGGCCCGCCTGAAAGGGATCCGCTTGTCATTTCGCTGTGGAAAGAAAGCGGTATTATCCAAACCCACCCTCCACCCTTTTAATGTGCCTTCGCCTTGCGGCGAAGGGGCTGAAGAACCACAGTCGCATGGGAATCCGCCGATACTTTTATAGGCTTGATTCCTGCTCCGGCGGCTTCGTCCATTCAGGCTTTCAATCCGCATTTGGCGGCATGTACGGCAAATGCGGAACAAAGCCGCAAGGCTTGGTTCATTGCATGCTTTGCCGCCCGGTGGCATCCGCAGATGCCATAGGCAAAGCATGTAAAAACCCCGTAAGGATTCTAATCGGCCACATGCGTCAGCATTTGGCCGCTACTCGCTGAAATGGGCTTGCCATTTCAGCGAAAGCCAAAGCGCCTATGCACTTACGCCATGCTCAATGCGGATGATCCACAGCTCGTTGAGGATCTTCGCGGCATAGGCAGCAACCTTTGCGCCCACGGTGGCACGCTGATCAAGGGGATCAGAGGTACCTGCGCTGCCGTGGGGCTTGATAATAATCTGCAGGGCGCCGCTGCCTGCCACGTCCACCATGCCGTAGGCATCCTTGCCGAAGATAAGGGTGGAATGTACATCCGCGGCGGTCTTGCTGGTATTATCCATCTCGCCTGCGTCCATGCTGTATACGATTGCATCGGCGGTAAGGGAAGCGGAAGCAGCAAGGGTAACGGTGTTGGTTGCGGCGTTGAAGGAAGCAACGGTGTGCTCGTTGCTGCCGATCATGATCTTATTGCCGGCGGTGGAAAGGTAGGCGATTTCAGCATCGGTGGGGGTATTCTTCAGCACGAAGGATGCGGAGGAGCTGGTAGCCGCCTTTACCTTGTTGTGCACGCTCTGGGTGAATACCTTAGCCTCGGTGGATTCCACGAACACCACGCCGAACAGGCGGCCGATTTCGCCGGAATAGATGGCCTCTGCGCAGGAATACTTGGAAACATCCTGCCACAGGGCATCGCTCTGCAAGTCAAAGGTTGCCTCGGGGGAGCAGATGCAGATAAAGTGGGGCTTGCGTCCCTCCTCGCCGAAGGGGCGCGCCTTGGCCTTCTTAAGGGTGCGTACCGCCTTGCGGATTTCCGCAACAGTCAGCTTATCGGAAGCGGTGATGGCGCTGCGGGCGGTCTTGCCGTTGGCATACTGTACGTTGGTGCCGCCGTTCATTGCATCGCGGGTTACCCACTCCACAACGGTGCCCAGCTGCTCGCCCAGCAGTTCTGCACTTTCGGAAATAACCTGATCATAGCCGGTCATATCCAGCAGGTCGGATACCTCCACATATGCGCCGTACTGGGCAACCTCCACCTCAACGTTGCTCTGGGAAAGAGCCTGGCCGGTGGGGGTTACGCCTTCCTGCAGAGCCTCAACTGCGTCGTTTGCATCAAAGAGGTTCCATTTGCGGAACTCCACCCTCTTGCCGCTGTTGCGGGGGATGGGACGCTTCTGGCCGTACTTTGCGTGGACAAAGCGGGTCTTTGCGCTCTCAAGGAGCTGTCTGTCGTAAAAGGTCTTGTTAAGCTTGGTGGTGGTGTTGGTGCTTGCGGTAGTGTTGATTGCCATGTGTTGTTCTCCTTTCGTTTTTCAATCGTTACAGGGTTACCCTGCGTCCCTCTGCGGCGGCCCTCATAAGCCTTTCCTTGATCTCGCGGAACTGGGCAGAGGGCATATTTGCATAGTCGGTCTGCGCTTCAGCGGGAACGTCCCCCCTGATGGGGGTGGGCAGGGCACGGCGGGCGGCGATCTTTTCCATAATGTCCCTTGCGCCCATCTCCCTTTCCTTCTTTGCGTTTTCCTCCATGCGGCACTCTGCGGCGTACAGCCTGATGGCCGCCTTTACAGGCATCTCAAGGAGCATTCGGGCAAACCTTTCGTCTTCGAGGTAAGCCTCCACGTCCTCTTCAAGTTCGCCTGCTTCCGCCATACGCATAATGTCGTTTGCTGCCCTTGCGCTGATGGCTGCCGCGCCCCTGGGCATACCGCCGCCATCCAGCAGCATGGATGCTGCCGCCGCCTCATCCAGCCCTGTGTCAAGGCATACACTCTCAATAAGCTGCCTGCCTATGATGTAGGCAGGATCTGCCTCGCAAAGGCTTCTGGCCATGTCCAGAATTTCAGCATCCGTAACAAGGCCGGTGTCTTTTCTCTGCTTCATTCTCTTCCTCCCATCAAAAAAAGCGCTCCCCGAAGCCGGAAGCGCTCTTTCTCTGCCTGTTATGCGGTCAGGCTGCCGATATATAGGTGGAAAACCGTCCGGCACAAAAAAGGGCCCAAATACAAAAAACCGGCGGCCTTTTGCCGTCGGTTTTCCACCATGGCCATTATACCCCCACGGTATATCCGCTGTAAAGCGCAATATCGGGGCAATATTCCTGCGCCCTTCAGGCGCAGAACGCATTGTGAAAAAAATGGAAACAGCCTGAAAAACACAGTTGTCCTTATGGATTTTCTGCTTTATACAATGCTATAATTCGAATATGGAAAAGAGAAAATACGATATAACCGGAATGTCCTGTGCGGCCTGCGCCGCCAGGGTGGAAAAAGCTGTAAACAGCCTTCCTGTCGGCGAGGCTGTGGTCAGCCTGATGCAAAATCGCCTTACCGTGGCGCTGGATCCTGACAAGGTAACGGATAACGATATCATCTCTGCGGTGGAGGCCGCAGGATACGGAGCTGCCATTTCCGGCGGCGAAAACAATGTTGATCTTGCAGGAGAAGAAAAGCGCACACGCAGACGGCTGTGGCTCTCGGTAGGCATGCTGATGGTGCTGATGGCGGTATCCATGCAGCATATGTTTGGATATACCCTGCCCGGCTTTCTCGGGGATCACCTGGGCAATGCCGTAACCCAGCTGATACTTACCCTGCCCATAGTGTATCTTAACCGCTCCTACTTCACCGGCGGCATACCCTCCCTCCTTCGGGGTGGTCCCAATATGGATTCCCTCGTTGCGGTGGGCAGCGGCGCATCATTGATCTACGGCGTATATGCCATAGTCAAGATCGCCCTGGGAGATCATTCCTTTGCCCATCAGCTCTATTTTGAATCCGCCGCCATGATACTTACCCTTGTCACGGTGGGCAAATACCTTGAACGCATGGCAAGGGGCCGTACAGGCGCCTCCATACAGAAGCTAATGGATCTTGCCCCCAAGACCGCCACCGTAATAGTGGATGGTCAGGAGCGCATCCTTCAGGTAAAGGACCTTTCCATCGGGGATATTATCCTCGTAAAGCCCGGCCAGCGCATACCGGTGGACGGCCGCATAACCGCAGGCGGCAGCAGCGTGGATGAATCCGCTCTCACCGGCGAAAGCATACCTGTATATAAACAGCCCGGCGACAGAGTGTTCTCCGGAACCATGAACGGCGCAGGCAGCATTTACTTTGCCGCTGAGCGCGTAGGCGAAGATACCACCCTTTCCGGCATGATACGCCTTGTGGAAGAGGCCGCCGCCAGCAAAGCCCCCATTGCCCGCCTTGCGGACAAGGTGGCCGGTGTGTTTGTTCCTGTGGTTATGGCCATCGCGGTGATCTCCGCGGCGGTATGGCTCATGGTGGGACAGACCCCTGAATTTGCCCTGTCCATAGGCATATCCGTGCTGGTAATCTCCTGCCCCTGCGCGCTGGGATTAGCTACTCCCGTTGCTATCATGGCAGGTACGGGCAAGGGCGCAGAACAGGGCATACTCATTACCTCTGCCGAAGCCCTTGAGACCCTCCACAAAGTAAAAACCATAGTTCTGGATAAAACCGGCACCCTCACCGTAGGCAAGCCTACCGTTACCGACCTTATTCCCGTTGGCGATAAATCCGCACTTATCTCCGCCGCCGTTGCCCTTGAAAGGGGCAGCGAGCATCCTCTTGCGGGAGCCGTAACCGCCCTCGGCGAAAGCGACCTCATTGTTGATGACTTCCGCTCCATCCCCGGCAAGGGCGTGGGCGGAACCATAAACGGCGCAGAGCATCTTGCAGGCAATGCAGCACTTATGGAAGAATACGGCATAGATATTTCTTCCATGAAAGACGCTGCAGCAAAACTCATGGCCGATGGCAAAACTCTGCTCTATGTTTCCGGCGACGGCGCTCTCATGGGTCTTATCGCCTGCGCGGACGTTATAAAGCCCACCTCTGCCGATGCCCTCCGCGCCTTTGAGGCCATGGGCATAGACACCGTAATGCTCACCGGCGACAATCCCGTTACCGCCGAGGCCATAAAGAATCAGTTGGGCATGACAAAGGTCTACGCCGGCGTTCTCCCCGCAGACAAGGCACGCATAGTATCCGAGCTTAAACAGCAGGGCGTTACCGCCATGATAGGCGACGGCATAAACGACGCACCCGCCCTTGCAACGGCGGACGTGGGCCTTGCAATAGGAGCCGGCACAGATATTGCCATTGAAGCAGCAGACGTGGTGCTGATGCGCAGCGACCTTATGGATGCGGCAGGCGCCGTGGAGCTTTCCAAAGCGGTTATCCTCAATATCAAGGAAAACCTCTTCTGGGCCTTCATTTACAATACCATCGGCATCCCCCTTGCGGCTGGCCTGTTTTATTCCGCCTTCGGCTGGAAGATGTCCCCCATGTTCGGCGCTGCAGCCATGAGCATGAGTTCTGTCTGCGTGTGCCTCAACGCCCTCAGGCTGCTCCGTTTCAAACCAAAACACGCAAAGAAGTCCCATACTATAACAGATACAGTGAATATAATAACGGAGGGAAAATCAACCATGACCAAAACCATCACCATCACCGGCATGATGTGCCCCCATTGCTCCGGCCGTGTTCAGAAGGCCCTCGCTGCCATAGAAGGCGTTTCCGCAGCAGAAGCCAGCCACGAAACCGGCAAGGCAATCGTTACCCTTGAAGGAGAAGTAAGCGACGGCATCCTCACCGCCGCCGTAACCGAGGCAGGCTACGAAGTAGTAAGTATCGCATAATCACAGCCAAAAAGCAAAAAGGCCGCACATATTCTGTGCGGTCTTTGTTTAAGAAATCAATATTTCAGATAAACTCACCATAAACCACTCGCCTTATCGACATGAACTTATCTTCTTCTGACAATTTTTCATCTGCCATTATTTTCCTTATCTGCCCCATACTCACGGCACAGCACACTTTAAAATCCACCTTCTTCATATCCTCTTCCAAGTCCATTTCCCTGTCTATAATATCAAGCATATCACTAAAGTAACCGCAGTATTTTCCATTTTGAATCTGCTCCCTTCACTGGACTTGTACAAGTCCCATTTTATCGCAGTTAGTAAATATAATCAATAAAAAAAGAACCAGAATCGGTTCACGTGGGAATGATTACAATCATGGCAGAAGAGCAGAAAATAAAACAGGATAGCGTTATCCTCATAGGGCAAAACATTCGGCGCATACGACTTGCAAAAGGTATGGGACAAACAAAGCTGGCAGGGCAGGTGCAGCTTCTCGGCGTAGATCTTACCCGTGAATCACTGGTAAAGATAGAGCGCGGCGCTCAGCACCTTTATGCATCTCAACTACGAGCAATACGTGATGTGTTGGATACATCCTATGACGAACTTCTAAAATAATCCTTTCAACCGGCTCACCGTTCGGACGCAACTTCATCCGAACGGTCTTTTTTCATTCTTACCTAAACCCTCCCGGCAGCAGCAATGCCACAGGCAAAACCCGCAAAACTCAAAAAAGTCCCCTGAAGGACTTTTGTTGACAATGAAAAAGCCGCGCACCCGCCCCTCGATAACACGCTCCATGGGCGTTTCTCTGTCAGGTGGCTACTCCCGGGCAGCCCCGCGGCACACCCGCTCAGCTGCTTAATGCTGCTGCCTTCCGGCCCTGACATGGTTCACAGAGGCTGGTTGCACGGGACCCGGGTATCAATACTCCTTAACAGAGGCTGCCCCACATAGGCGTACCTCAAGGCGGGGATTCGGCCCTGCTGTAGCGGATTGCAGGTTCAGGGCACCGCTGACTCCCCGCTTAGCGCGGCAAAGATATTTTAACAAGCAGAATGAAATTAGTCAACGGCCAATGAAAAGCCAAAACAAAAGAGCGGCTTTGGTTTCCCAAAGCCGCTAAAACTTGTTGTCCTTGATTGAAAGGGAACTTGTTTCTCACTTGCAAGTATATTATAACCCGCCCATGGCGGTATTTCATCACAAAAGTATTACAAACCCATCAAATGTTGATTAAGTTTTGATTTTTATTTTGCATAATTTATAAACCTGCCGCCCGTTTATGCATTTAGGGATATTCCATAGCCCCTGCACAGGATTCACTTTGCAACGAAAAACGGCTCCCATTTTCATGGGAGCCGCGAAACTCATGTTGCCTTTGAAAGGGAACTTGTTTCTCACTTGCAAGTATATTATAACCTGCCCATGGCGTTATTTCATCACAAAAGTATTACAAACTCATCAAATGTTGATTAAGTTTTGCTGAAATATTTATTTAATGCCCACTCTGCAGCCTTTTTCACCCCTTCAAAGGGAGATTCCGCCGCCTTTTGTATCTCTTCCCTGTACAATCCCTGCCGGGCTGCCATCGCTATGGCCTCGGCGGTCAGCTTGCCGCCGCCGGTCATGTTTTTGCCGGTAAGCTTTCTTGCGGCAGATGTATTTCCTTCTATAAGGGCACCCATATCAAATGCCCTGCGAAGCTCGTCCGACGGCTCATCATATCCATCCTTAATATTAAACGGACAAGCCCGCAAACATTCCTCGCAGCCGATATGATGCCTTTGCAGCTCCCTCACCCACTCAGGATGCAGTGCATTCTCCATATACAAGCGCATACATTTGCCTGTGTCTCTGCATTGTCCTATAGCGCCTGACGGGCAGGCATCCCTGCATGCAGTGCAATCGTCGGGACATGGGGTGTGGGCTGTCTGCACTTCCTCCGGTCCTGTACCGTCCGTTGCAACAGCCTCCAGTACTATGCAGGAGCCGTAAGGCTCAATTCTCAGCAGGCCGTTTTTGCCCATGTCGCCTATGCCCTGTGCAAGGGCAAAGGCGCGAAGCGGTATTTCCGCCTTCTCGGCATAAAAGCCCAGTTCCTGTATTTCCTGCACGACCTGTTTTGCGGCAAAATACGCCGCGTTGGATGCAGGATAATATGCGGGGATCCGTTCCGAAGGCTCAAAGGGTCTGTACGGATACACCATCAGCAGTATGCTTTTCGCCCTGGGATAAGCCGCCGCCGGATCGCCGGAAAGCCCCATTGCTCCCTCTGCAATTCCGGGATCCCAATGGGGTATGTGGGCAGGAGCAAGGGCATAGCACTGTGCAAAGCCCGCCCTGCGTATTATGTTTTTCAGCCGCTCATCCATGTGTGATTTTTGTCATTATTTCCCGTGCGCTTCAATTTCCCCGGAAATAGCGCCAAATTGCGCCGGGGTCAGCTTTTCTGCCCGAATATTCGGCTGTATTCCCACGGCGGCGCATATTTCATTCAGGCGAACGTCTGATATCCCGGCCGCCTTAAGGTTGTTTGCAAGGGTCTTGCGCCGCATGGCAAATGCGCTTTCCAGCAGCCAATGAAGCTGGGGATGCTGCTCCGCATCCTTTCTTTTAAGCGTTATCACCACAGAATCCACCTCAGGCTGGGGATAATACGCTTCCCGTGACAGCTTCAGCAATATTGATACGTCATAATAATACTGAGCCAATACCGTCAGCGGGCCGTATACCCTGTCTCCCGGCTTTGCGAAGAATCGTTCCGCAGCTTCCTTCTGCATCATCAGGGTCATGGAAGAAATATCTGCCCCGCAGGTAATAAGCTGGGTGCATATGGGGGTGGTGATATAGTATGGCAGATTGCCTGCAATGCTTACCCTGCCGCCAATGCTGTCTGCAACCAACCTGATGTCGGTCTTCAGTACATCCCCTTCAACAAGCATCAGCTTCTCGCCGAATCTGTCTTTCAGAATCTCAGCCATGCGCTTATCTATCTCGATAGCAGCAACCTGTTCATCCCTGTTCAGCAGCTTTTCCGTCAGCGCTCCCATACCGGGGCCTATCTCTATTACTGCTCCGTTGCAGGAGGCAGCTATTTCTTCTGCCGCGGCGTCATCCGCCAAAAAATTCTGCCCCAGCGCCTTGTTTGGCGTGAGACCGTATTGTGCAAGCTGTGCTTTTATGGAGGTAATGCTCATGTATTTTCCCTTTCGCGGGGAGGTGTAATGCCTCAAAAACCGCTGTCCCGCAGGCTTTTTTATGTAATATGCGCTTTCATTTTATCAAGGCCGCCAAACCCTGTCAAATGGGGTAAATAACATAACCTGTGTAAACTTTCACTGTCAGCCGTTTACAGCTTTTCCCTGCCACGATATAATTAATCATATCCTATTTTAACGGAGCGGTATCCATCCCTTGAAACGATTCCTCTGCATATTTCTCATAGCCCTGATGGCAGCCTCAAGCTTCTCCGGCTGCGCCTCCTCCTCAAGCGGACGGCAGGCCTGTCTGGATTTTTTGAGCTGCATTTCGGAAGAAAACTATACTGACGCATACCAGCTGCTGGATGACAGCATCAAGCTGGATTCCGATGAGGAAAACCTTGAGCTTCGTGGCAAAATAAGCGAAAAGCAGTTTGTTGCCAAATATTCAAACATATTCGCCGCCCTGGAAATAGACTCCGTGGTATACGAAAATATCGACATCGACCAGGGCGAGGTATTCACCATTGCCAACTTTACCGGCACATACTCCTCTGCCCTTGCGGGAGATATCACAGGGGAATACCGCATGGTTGCCCTTAAGGTAAACGGCAAATGGTGCATCGAATGGGCGCCCAATCTTATCTTCCCCGAAATGGAATGGGGGGACACCGTCCGCGTTGCCACCCTGCCTGCCCAGCGCGGCGAAATAATTGCCGACGGCCACGTACTGGCCACCAAGGAAGGCAGAATATCCGTATACGCCATGCCGGACAGAATTCCCGAAACCGAGCTGGAAAACTTCTACATAAAGGTATCCGCCCTTCTGGGCATGAACCGCTACGATATGGAAAAAGCCATGTCCAAGGCATACGACGGCGTGGCAATACTCAAGCAGTATTATCAGGACGATTTCCCCGCCTATCTCGAAACCCAGCTCCTTGAGGTTACAGGCATTGGCGTGGACTACGGCAATTACGGCTCTGTCCGCTCCTATCCCGAGAAGGACATGCTGGCCCATACCATAGGCTATGTTGGCATAGTAAACGCACCGGATGCCGCAGCCTTGAACGAAACCCTTGCCCAGCTCAACGAGGGGCGCACCGAGGAAGACGGCCTGTACAATTCAGACTCCCGGGTTGGCCGCAACGGCCTGGAATCCCGTTATGAGAGGGAACTTCGCGGCAAGGACGGATACCGCATATACATCTGCACATCCCAGGGCACAAACCGCCGCACCCTCTATACCAAGGAACAGCAGGACGGTCTTGATCTGCAGCTCACCATAAATTACGAGCTGCAGAAGCGCCTTGATTTTGTGATGGACAGCGTGCTTTACGGAGAAACCACCGCGGGTGCCGTGGTGGTAATGAACCCCACCACCGGCGCAATAGAAGCCATGACTTCATGGCCGGGCTACGACCTTAATTCCTTTGCCCGGGGCATAAGCTCCGCCGATTATAATGCTCTCCTTTCCATGGCAAATACCCCCCTTTACAATCGCCTTACCCAGGGTCTTTATCCCCCCGGTTCGGTTTTAAAGGCATTCACCGCCGTGGCTGCCCTTCAGACAGGCACGCTGGATACAAGCTATGTTTTTGAAGGGGAAATTGAGGACGATTACTGGCTCCCCACCGAATTCGGCACATGGCTTGGCAGCAGGATCAAGCGTACCGAAGTAAAGTACGGCAGAATGTCCCCCCTGAATATGCGCAGCGCCATTGTCCATTCGGATAATATCTACTTTGCAAACGCCTCCCTGCTGCTGGGCTGGGATAATTATCAGAATTACATGACCAGCATAGGCTTCGGGGATAATATGCCCTTCGACCTGAATGTTGCCACCTCTCAGCTTTACAATGAGGGCACAGAGCTGAGCCTTATGCTTCTTGCAGAAAGCGGCTACGGTCAGGGCGAGCTGCTTACCACCCCTCTGCAGATGGCAGTAATGTTCTCCGCCTTTGCAAACGGCGGCAACATAATGCAGCCCTATATTGTAGAAAGCTTCTGCGAAACCAAGGGCATAACCTATGATACAGTTTCCTCAACCCAGCCCACCCTGTGGAAGTCGGGGGTAATCGATCAGGTTTCTATTGATACAGTAGTTCCCTATCTTCAGGATGTTGTAAACAAGGATCTTAACGGTACCGGCCGCTCCCTCAAGGTAAACTCCGTACAGATTGCGGCAAAGACGGGTACTGCGGAAATCGGCAACGACAAGAGCCGTGAAATTTCCTGGTTTGCCGGCTTCCGCTGCGGCGTTGAGCCGGAGGATGCCCGCCTTGTGCTGGTAATGCTGGAGGTTCCCACCGAGGATCAGTTCCAGTCCCTCAAGTTTGATGTGGCAAGAGAATTGCTGAAAATGAGCGCACCGTAAAACATTTCGCTGAAATGCTTATGGCATTTCAGCGAGTTGTCCCTTCCCCGCACCAAATCAAAATGATTTTCCCCATTAAAAAAGACAAGGCAAATCGCCTTGTCTTTTTATGTTTGCTATTCTCTTTCTGTCAGGTCATACAGCCTGTACATTGAAAGCATATTGCCGTACATCAGCTTGTTTCCAAGGGCTTCCCGGAAGGAGACTGTTTTTTCCTTTCCGTCAGCCTTAAGCTGCTGCATTTTGCCTTCCGCTGCAGCGTAGTTCTGCTGCACAGCGGCAAGCATCTTTTCAAATGCTTCCAGACGTTCTTTTTCCCCGGTCTTCATTCTGTTATCAGGCCACAGGGGTTTCGGTCTTTTTCATCTCCCGGGCAAGCCAGAGATTGCCCAGGCCGCTGAGTATCAATACAATGCCTGCAGCGATGGTCATGGCACGCTCTCCTGCAAAGGGATCCACCATCATGAACACGCCTATTGCCATAAATACCGCTGCGCCGATGATATCCCTCTTCCAGCCCAAGTAGGCGTGCTTTTTAAGATCCAATGCAATCTGCAGCTTGATAACGCCGTCCGCAATCAGTGCTGCGCCGCCCAGCGTGATCATGGCGGCTGTCACGTTTTGGTTCCATCTGAGCACAAGTACGCCAAGCAGCAGCACCGTCAGCGCCCTGATTATGCCGTTGCCCAAGCTAAGTCCGTCCTTTTTGCAGCACATGAATACCCTTATTGCGCCGTATACAGCCAATGTCCAGCCCAGCACACTTGTTGCTATTACAGGGGCAATGTCAGGCCAGCCGGCCATTACCGCACCAAGCAGTATAAACAGGGCAGTGGAAATAAAAAATGACTTTTTAAATTCGCTGTTCATAGGACCTCCTGTGATTTTCGGAACTGATGATGTGAATAGACGGGATAATGCATAATATATTAATTTGATTTTACCAGAAACCCTGCGGATTGTGCAGTGGTTTTTTCAATAATTCATCATTTATTTCAAGTTTTTTATGTATTTTTGTATCCCTTTTCTTTCCCCGGGTAAAAATCCTGCGTCTGGATATGCTATACATCATGAAGAACAGACACCTGAAATACATCATAACCGGCTTTGCCCTGTCTATACTTGCTGCCCTTCTGCTGGCCGGGGGCAGATTTTACCGTACCGTCACCCATGACCCCATGAGCGCATTCCAGACGCCGCCGCCTTCCCCTGCTCCCGCTCCCTCAACCTCCCCTGCGCCGCAGCCCACCCTTTCTCCCGAAGAAAGACTGATAGAGCAGGCAGACAGGGATTTTATGCAGAATCGTGTAAACATACTGCTTCTGGGCTGGGACCAGAGCCCGGAGCGGAATGACAGGGACAGCGTGCTGTATCGGGATGAAAACAACAACTTCCGCAGCGACGTGCTGATGCTGCTTACGGTGAATTTTGAGGATTCTACCGCCCATCTTATCTCCATCCCCCGGGATACCATGGCAAAGATATACAACACCAAGGGCCATTGGAAGATAAACGCCGCCTTTGCCAAAGGAGGCAGCATAGAGGGGGACGGTTTCGAGTATGCCATAAAGACCGTAGAAAATCTTATGGGCGTACCTATCGGTTATTATGCAGGGGTAAACATGGAAGGGCTGAAAGCCGTAGTGGATGCCATGGGCGGGGTGGAATTTGATGTGGATCAGGAAATAATCCTCAATGGACGCACCCTTTCGCCCGGCCTGCAGCTGATGGACGGCCAGAAGGTGCTGGATTACTGCCGGGCACGCAAGGGCTACGGCACGGATGTGGACAGAGCAGACCGGCAGCAGCGGATGCTTTTTGCCATATTTGATCAGCTGAAGCAGGCAAACGGCCTTACCACCCTGCCAAAGGCATATCTATCGGTAAAGGATTATATCCATACCAATCTTTCCGTGGAGCAGATCGCCGCCCTTGCGGTATTTGCCATGGAACTGGAGCCTGATGTAAATCTGTTCCGTCATACCCTTGAGGGCCGCTATATCAACGGTACGGTTTACAACGGCGCATCCTTTTATGTGCTGGATACCTCCGCTCTCAAGGCCCTCATGAAGGACATTTTCGGCGTGGATATAGAAGTGGATTACAAATACGATTACCGCTATGTGCGGGATCATGCGGTGAGGTAAGATTTTTTCTCTGCTTTTTCTCTTTCTTTTCACAAGATAAGCAAGAAGAAAAAGCAGCAAAAAGAGAAAGAAAAGTGCAAATAGAAATAATAATACTGCACCCATAAAAAGTGCACCCACGACAGTAATGCAAAAGTCGGACTATTTTCCCCAATTATCCCTGACCCTCGCTTTTCTTTTTCTTTTGCTTCTTTTCTCTTTAAAACAAAGGAAGGCCCTTGCATTATTCCAAAAACGCAAAAACCGCCGCACATGATGTGCGGCGGTTTGTTGTTATATTTACTTGTTCTTCAGATACTCATCAATAGCCGCAGCGGCCTTCTTGCCTGCTCCCATTGCAAGTATTACGGTAGCAGCACCGGTTACAGCATCGCCGCCGGCGAATACGCCGGGCTTGGAAGTTGCTCCGGTTTCGGGATCAGCGGTGATCTCGCCCTTACGGCCAACTGCAAGGCCGGGGGTGGTGTTCTTGATAAGGGGATTGGGGCTGTTGCCGATTGCAACGATTACGGTATCCACCTCAAGGGTAAATTCGCTGCCCTCCTTGGGCACCGGCCTGCGGCGGCCGGAAGCATCAGGCTCGCCCAACTCCATGACCTGCAGTTTGATCTCGGTGACCTTGCCGTCCTTGCCAATGATCTCGGCAGGATTGGTCAGCCACTTGAACTCCACGCCCTCTTCCAGAGCCTCTTCGATCTCCAGATCCTCAGCGGGAGCTTCGGCGCGGGTACGGCGATAGATGACGTAAACGTTCTCAGCGCCGCAGCGGACAGAGGTACGGCAGGCGTCCATAGCAACATTACCGCCGCCGACGACAGCCACATTCTTGCCCAACTCGGGGATCTTGCCCTCGTTGACTTCGCGGGGCATATCGATGCCGCCAACGGCACCCTG
>JAZNUG010000097.1:0-11127 GCA_045592165.1 Clostridia bacterium
GACCGTCATAATGACGGTCTTTTGCTTTTCTCTATTTAATTAATGGCAGAGGATGCTCCCCTCTGCCATTTTTATATTATATGCTTTTTTCTTCGCTGAATTTTATTTTTGGAAGTTCCCAGTGATATTTCGCAGCCATCATCCTGATAGTCAGAACAAGCGCAACGGATGCAAACGTGCCAAGAATTTTATGATCCATGCAAACGCTCATCACATAATACACGCTGCTGCCCAGTGCAGATGCAACGGCGTAAATATGTTTTGTAAGTACGTAAGGCTTTTCGTTTACCAGCACGTCACGAAGAACACCGCCTCCCACGCCGGAAAGCATGCCGGCAACAAGAGAAAGCACTATATGTTCAGAAAAACCAGCAGCTGCAGCATTTTCCACGCCTGTAAGAGAAAAAACCGCAAGACCCAGCGCATCAAAGAAATTATTGATGGTATCTATCCGCTCCCTGAGGCCGGTAAATCGCTTTGAATTAACATAAGCGATTACAAAAACAATGAGTGAGGTCAAAAACGCCGCCAGCAGTATTTCAGTATTTGAAAATATCAATGGCGGTACATGGCCGATAATAACATCCCTCATCATTCCGCCGCCTATGGCTGTAATGCAGCCAACTGTCAATACGCCGAACAAATCCAGTCCGCAGCTTATTGCAACAAGTGAGCCGGAAACAGCAAAGGCGATAGTTCCAATCCACTCCATTATTATGAGAATAATATTGCTTACCATATACTGATGTCCTCCAAAAAATCAACAGCATGCAGTATACCACAGATTCATCCGGCCAACAAGACGATATCAGCAATCTCTTTAACGCAGCCATACGGCCCGTCTTCCGCTTATATCCAAAATATCAAAGAGAGACACAATATGTGTCCCTCCGTTGTTTTGATTTATAAGTTTCTGAGCGATTGTACCATGTCCATGGGCGATGCGGCCTTAAATACACTGCTGCCTGCCACCAGAACATTGGCTCCAGCATCCACGCACAGGCGGCCTGTTTCGGGATTTATACCGCCGTCAATCTCTATATCAGGATCAACGCCCATTTCGCGGGCCATTTCCTTTATGGCGCGGATTTTATGCAGCACAGACTGGATAAATGCCTGTCCGCCTGCGCCGGGATTTACGCTCATCAGAAGAACCATATCACATTCGGGCAGCACATAGCGCACAGCCTCTGCAGGGGTGGACGGATTCAGCACAATACCGCCCTTCATACCTGCTGCGTGTATACGCTGGAGGGTACGATGAGCATGTCTGTCCGCTTCAATGTGGAAAGTAACAATATCGGCCCCCGCATCTCTGAACTGGCTGATACAGGTTTCGGGATGCTCCACCATCAGATGCACATCTATGGGCAGAGAAGTATGCTTACGAAGTGCCCTGCACATTTCATGGCCAAAGGTTATCTGGGGCACAAAAGTGCCGTCCATCACATCAAAGTGAATGTAGTCCGCTCCCCATTTTTCGCAATCCTCCACCGCTTTGCCCATATTGGCAAAATCTGCCGCAAGAATAGACGGCGCAACCTTAATCATACCTGTGCCTCCTTTTTTCCTTCAGTTCTTCAACAAATTTGCAATATCTCAAATATCGCTCAGGGTGTATTTCGCTGCCTATCAGAGGCTTGACACCGCAGTCAGGTTCCGTGATATGAACACATTCCGGAAAGCGGCATTCGCTCAGATGCTCCCGCATTTCGGGATAATACTTGCAAAGATCAGCAGGCTCAAGTTCTGCTGTATCCAGCAGGCTGAAGCCGGGAGTATCCAGCATTGCACCGCCGCACACCTGCCACAGCTGAGCATGACGGGTGGTATGCCGTCCTCTGTCTGTCTTTTCGGAAAGTTCGCCTACAGCAAGGCATAATTCGGGAGCAAGGGCGTTCATAAGGGAGGATTTTCCAACGGCAGACTGACCAGCAAAGCAGCATATGTTGTCCTTTATCTCCGCTTTCAGTGCATCCATTCCTTCTCCTGTTTCAGCGGAAAGGGAAAGTATGGTATATCCGCAGGGCCCGTATTGGGAGAGTACAGCTTCTTTTATTTCCTCATCCTGCTCATCGCACTTGTTCAGTATTATCACAGGGGTAATGTCTGCCATTTCACATTGAACCAACAGCTTATCTGTGAGGGATAAATCAGGCTTCGGCAATGATGCCGCCATAACTATCATCAGCTTATCAACGTTTGATACGGCAGGACGGATCATTATATTTTTGCGGGGAAGAATCTCTGAAAGGTAACCCTTGCCTTCCTCCACCACCTCAAAGGTAACCGTGTCGCCGGGTACAGGAGACGTGCCGATCTTTCTGAACTTTCCTCTGGCCTTGCAGACGAATTCACCTTCGTCTGTAAGAACAGTATAAAAGCTTCCTATGCCTTTAATTATTCTGCCGATGTGCTCCATCATCACCTCAGGGAAAAGTTTATATTCATTCGCTTGGCTTCGGCGCCATCCACATACACTATGCACTCATGCTGACCGCCGATACGGGTATTGGCTGTAAAGGCCACCGGTATCTGAGTTCCGTTCTTTACCTTTCCCTCATACAGCACAAACTCAACGCCATTATCCTGCAATACGGTCACAACTACTGCGGATTCCTCGGCCTCTATATCAAGATTTACCGCTATATCCGCACAGTAATTGCCGCGGTTTGCTCTGCTGACCCATATTTCGGCCATAGTGCCATCGCCAACGCTCATATTTGCGGCGGGAGACTGCTGCTGTACGGTTTCATCAGACATTCCCTCAATAGGTTCCACAAAGTGCACCCATACCTGATTTACCATGCTTTCTTCAAGCATATGCAATGCCGTAGAGGTATCCTTGCCAACTACGGACGGCATCTCGCTCTGAGGGGTTTCACTGCCGCTGATCCATACGTCCACATACTCAAACTCGGAGACACGGCTGTCCCCTTCAGGCACATGGCGCACTATCTGACCTGCCGGCAGGTCGGACGTTGGATCGTATCCCACGCTGCCCATGTTGAGGTTTTCCTCGGCAAGCATAAGAGATGCTTCGGTTATGGTACAGCCCACCATATTGGGCACAATGGCATAGCCGCTGCCTGAGCTTACCTCTACTGTTATGGTATCCCCTTCCTTGCCCCGGGCTCCGTCAAGGGGATTCTGCTTTGTTACCTGGCCTGCTGGATATTCCGTGCTTATTACGTAATCGGATACGGTAAGCACAAAGCCCCTCAATTCCGCAAGGCTGCGGGCTTCTTCCAAGGTTTTGCCTTCCAGGGCGGGAACAAGGAACTCATCACCCTTTCCCCTTCTGTCCAGCATGTTGCCTATTAAGGCAATACCGGTAACTATGAGGGCAAGGCTTACAATCGCCGCTGAAATCAACACTATAGCCTTGCTGTTTGTTTTTGAAGGAACCGGCTTACGCTTGGGCGCAATCCTTGCGAAGCGGCCTCTGGGCTCCCTCAAGGCTCTTAAAAGGTCCTTTTTCATATCCTCTGCGCTGTGATAACGGTCAGCAGAATCTTTTGCCGCGCCCTTCATTACCACGTCAGACAAGGATTGTGGGATCTTTTGATTAATCTCTATGGGAGGTATCATATCCTCCTGCAAATGCTTCAGCGCCACCGTAACGGTATTATCCCCGCCAAAAGGCACAGTTCCTGTCAGCATCTCATAAAGCATAACAGAGCAGGAATATATGTCGCTTTCAGCGGCAACATCATCTCCCCGCGCCTGTTCGGGCGAGATATAATGTACCGAGCCAATTACATTGGTTCCCGCAAAGGTACGGGTAGTGGCAGACGCATCCCGGGCAATGCCGAAATCGGTAAGCTTTACATTGCTGCCGGAAATCATAACATTCTGGGGCTTTACGTCACGATGGATTATTCCGTTTTCATGGGCATGCGCAAGTGCATCCAATACCTGATTTACTATTGTTACGGCATCTCTCGAAGAGAGACACCCACGGAACTTTATATGCTCCTTAAGGGTTAAACCCTCAACATATTCCAGAACTATGTAACTTACACCATTTTCATCTGTACCCGCATCGTAGGATTGTACGATATTCGGATGGGACAGCGAGATTACTGCATTTGCCTCCCGCTCAAAACGGCGCAGAAACTCCACGTCATCCTTATGCTCATCCTTGAGCATCTTGATGGCAACCACCATATTTGCCTTTTCATCATAGGCTTTATATACATTTGCCATTCCGCCGGAACCGATAAGCCCATCCAGACGATACCTTCCGGCAAAAAGTTCCTGATGATTCATGGTCATACCTCGTTAAGTATCAACGCAACACTGACATTGTCTGTGGATCCGCCGTAAAGAGCCTCGCTTATCAGCCTTTCGCACGCTTCCTTAAGGTCTGATTCTTCTGAAAGAATACGGGCGATATCCATATCGCACAATCCTGAAGTCAGACCGTCAGTGCACAGCAGCAGCATATCACCCGGCTGCCATTCCTTGGTAAATATATCGGCAATTTCTTTATTTGATGTGCCTATGGCACGGGTTATCACATTGCGTCTGGGATGGACCGCTGCCTGAGCAGGGGTTATGTACCCCGCCTCAATCAGCTCCTGAACATAGGAGTGATCGCGGCTTACCTGAGTGAGAACGCCCTCATGGTAATGATAAATCCGGCTGTCGCCGATATTGGCGGCAACATAATGGCTCTTAAAAGGCATTGCAATTACAGCAGTGGTTCCCATTCCCCTGCATTCGCTGTTCTTCAATGATGCGGCATAGACCGCAGCGTTTGCTGCATCCACCGCCCGCTCTATCAGCTTTTCCGGCGAAGCTCCGCCCTTTTTTATTTCTGATACCATTACTTCCACGGCCATTGCGCTGGCAGTGTCTCCTGCCTTATGGCCGCCCATGCCGTCGGCAACAACAGCCAGGGCAACTTCGCTGTGCATAGGCACAAACACGTTGTCCTCGTTATGCTGGCGTTTTCCCTTTTCACTCAGGGCAAAGTACTTCATCAGTTTTCCTCCGTAATCCCTTGCAGTGTTTTACGTCTGAGCTGACCGCATGCGCCCTCTATATCAGAGCCCATCTCCCTGCGCACCGTTGCGGATATGCCGTATCCATCAAGCCAGGCTACAAACTGCTCCGCATCCTTACGGGTAACGCCCATAAGGTTGCGCTCCTTGACATGATTAAGGGGGATAAGATTTACATGGCAATTCATTCCCTTCAGCCTTGAAGCAAGTTCCTTTGCATCCTGTCGGGAAGAGTTAACGTCCTTTATAAGAGCATATTCGAATATTACCCTGCGGCCTGTTTCCTCCGCATACAGCTTTGCTGCATTCAGCAGCTCTCCCATGGGATAGCGGCGGTTTATGGGCATGATTTTGTTGCGGGTTTCATCATTTGGCGCATGGAGAGATACCGACAGCGTAACATGAGGCGCTTCCTTGGTAAAACGCAGCAGCTCCGGCACCAATCCGCAGGTGGATATGGATATATTGCGGGGACTGATATTCATTCCCTCGGGAGCTGAGACCAGCCTGAGGAACTTGACAACTTCTTCGTAATTATCCAGCGGCTCTCCGCTGCCCATGAGCACTATATTGGTTACGGTGCGTTTTCTGTCTTCTCCATGGGGCACATCCTTTTCCGCGCAGGCAATAAAGCTGAGCATTTCGCCGGCTTCGATATTCCGCACACAGCCTTCAAGAGTGGATGCGCAGAAAGCGCAGCCCATTCTGCATCCCACCTGAGTGGAAATGCACATGGTATTGCCGTAGTGATAGCTCATCAATACGCCTTCCACGATATTTCCGTCCTCAAGGCGGAACAGATATTTTATGGTGCCGTCCTTCTGGGATATGCGCTTATCGTATATCTCTGCACCGCCGTATTTCAGCTGACCCAGTTTTTCGCGAAGACTCTTGGAAAGATTGGTCATCTCCTCCGGCCTTGCGCCCTTGCTGAGCCACTCAAAAACCTGACGGGCCCTGAATTTGGGCTCGCCAAGTTCTGCCATAAGCTCAGTAAGCTCTGCTATGGACATGGAAGTAAGTCCGCTCATGTGTTATCAGGCTCTCCTTACAAGCTTTGCAATGAAAAATCCTTCTGTGCCATCCATGTGGGGGAACAGCTGAAGCATACAGCCTCCCTCCACCCTGCGCCACATAACCTTTGGTATTGCGTTTTCAAGGCTTCCCGGCTCAAACTCCGGATGTTTATCAAGGAATGCATTTATCTGCCGCTGATTTTCCCGCTCGGATATGGTGCAGGTTGCATACAGCAGCACGCCGCCAACCTTTACATATCCTGCACAGGCATCCAGTATCCTTTCCTGCTCAGCGGCGATATTTTCGATTATTTCGTCATTTTTTGCATATCTGGCATCCGGCTTTCCGGGTACGCCCAACCCCGAACACGGTGCATCTATCAGCACCCTGTCATACATGCCGTCCAGTTCGGGATAATGTACAGAAGCATCCTTTACCTGAACATTTCCCTTTATGCCCAGCCGCTCAAAGGTGCGCTCCATAAGTTCTGCCCTGTGAGTATGAAGCTCCCATGCATCAATTTCAGCATTATTCTGGGTAATGTGGGCAATATAGGCGCTCTTTCCGCCGGGAGCGGCGCAGGTATCCAGCACCTTCATGCCGGCCTGTACCTCCAATGCCCTGCAAACCAGCATCGCGCTTTCGCTCTGCACAGTTATTTTACCTTCAGCAAAAAGGGACTCCTTGCTGACATCCATACCCTTTGCTAGACGGAATGCATCAGAACACAAATGTCCACGGACATATTCTGCTTCGCGTTCGCAAAGTTCTTTTTCCAGCAGCTCCTGGGTATAAGGGTACTGCGCCCTTATTGTCATCTCCCTGCCTTCCGCAGCAGAGAGCATAGCCTCGGTAAAGGTTTCCCCATACAGGGAAACATATTCTTTTACCATATATTCAGGATAACTGTACTGCACAGAAAGCCTCTGAAGTGGCTCTGTGGGCAGCGGGGGCAGGTTCTCCCTGTTGCGGCAGATATTACGCATAACGCCATTCACAAAGCCGGACAAGGCGCCCTTGCCCACTTCTTTTGCAAGCTTTACGCTTTCGTTGCAGGCAGCGCTGTCCGGAACGTCCATATACAGCGCCTGACAAACGCCAAGGCGAAGTATGCCCCGTATCTCAGGCTTGAGCCGCCCCTTTGCATAGGCCGCTATAACATGATCAATATACAGCAGGTGATCAAGAGTGGTGTATACCGCAGCGCTGACCCATTTTGCATCTCTTTCTTCCAAACCAACGAGAGACGCCTTAAGGGCAAGGTTTGCGTAAGCCCCTTTATCGGTTATATCCATCAGGGTTTCAAGAGCTTTTCTTCTGACGGTCATACGCCAAAGACCTTTCCTTCAAGGGGATGTCCCAATACCGCCGCCTTTGCGCTCATGCGCTTTGCGCCGGAAAACTGAAGCTCTGTGATTTCGATCAACTCATCAGCCGTTTGTACGAAAACACCCTTCTTTGGGTCTGCAATTACACATAAACCGGGAGTACCGCTGCATTTTTCGCCGGTTTTGCGGGTTTCCCATATTTTTACATCTGCCCCATCCACAGAGGTAAAAGCAACTGGCCACGGATTCATACCCCTGACCTTATCATGCAGCTGCTGGGCCGTCATGGAGAAATCCAGCCTGCCCATTTCTTTTTTTATCATGCCGCATCTTGTTGCAGCATCGTGATCCTGCGGCACAGGAGTAAGAGTTCCCTCAAGCAGAGCCTGTATAGTTTCATCCAGCAATTCTGCGCCAATAAACGCAAGCCTGTCAAACAGTTCGCCTGCGGTCTCGTTTTCACCGATTTGGGTTTCACGCTTAAGAAGCATATCGCCGGTATCCAGACCGATATCAGTAAGCATCGTGGTAACACCGGTTACTTTTTCACCGTTGATAATGCTCCACTGTATGGGGGCTGCACCTCTGAGTTTTGGCAGAAGGCTTCCATGGACGTTTATGCAGCCATATTTGGGTATAGCTAGATTCTCTGCGGAAAGTATCTGGCCGAATGCGGCTGTAACCATAAGTTCAGGGGCAAATTCCTTCAGCGCAGCAACGCCTTCTTCGCAGCGTATCTTTTCAAACTGATATACGGGAATGTCATACTTTTGTGCCAGCACCTTGGTAGGCGGAGGAGTCAGCTCGCCCTTGCGTCCCTTGGGCCTGTCGGGATTGGTAAACAAAGCAAGCTCATGCCCTTTGTCAATGAGCATCTGAAATGAGGGGACGGCAAAATCCGGAGTGCCAAGGAAAGCTATACGCATTATTCCTCTTCCTCCTCACCTTCCATCTCCTCGGTATATCCCTCAGGCGGCTCGGTAACAAGACGGCCGTAAACAAGCCCGTCCAGATGATCGTTTTCATGGAGCATGGCGCGGGCAAACAGTCCCTCACCCTCGTATTCATACAGCTCGCCATGTCTGTCGTATGCCCGCATCTTTACATAATTGGGGCGCACAACATAGCCGCTCTTTCCTGGGAAGGAAAGGCAGCCCTCAAAGCAGCCCTGCTCGCCGGAGGTTTCCACCAGCTCGGGGTTGATCATTTCAACAAGGCCCTCACCGCAGTCAATTACAAATGCGCGGCGAAGTATGCCTATTTGTGGGGCAGCAAGGCCAACGCCTTCTGCCTGATACATTGTATCCGCCATGTCATCAAGCAGCTCCCAAAGCTTGCGATCAAACTTTTCCACCGGACGGCACTTTTTATAAAGGCATGCCGCATCTTCCCTGAATATCTGTCTTATTGCCATAATTTTTATTTTACTCCTTTAAGAGTTTATCAGTTTATTATATCAATCCGCAGTCCTTTAAGGCAAGCAATATCTGCCGCTCATCGTACGTCCGTACGAATTTATAACATATCTCCGGGATTCAGCTCCAATGAACAGAAGTATTCCGATCGGTGATCATTTGCATATGTATATATGTCTTCAATCACCCTGGGCGTGTGCTTTGTTCGGGCAAGCTTAAGCAGTATCTGCATACGGTATTGTCCCTGTTTGCGCTTGATTGGCGCATCGCCGCAGGTCATAAACAACAGCTCTCTGTTATCCGCTCCCTGCTGCTTTAATGCATCTGTAATAGTCTTGTGAAGCCCTTGTGCAAAGCTGTCCGCCGCTTCTGCAAGAGGTGCCTTGTCACCATGCATGAACAGCACCCTTACAAACAGCGAATACGGTGGGAACAGCGCCGCTCTTCGCATGGCTATCTCATAATCGAAAAATCCTTTGTAGTCATGCCTTGACGCAAGTACTATGGCAGGATGGTCGGGATTGTAGGTTTGAACAATTACGCGTCCGTTACCTGCGGCTCTGCCTGCCCTGCCCGCTACCTGAGTAAGCAGCTGGAAAGACCTTTCGCAGCTTCTGTAATCCGGTATGTGCAGCGATGCATCCGCCGCAATTACTCCCACCACCGATACACGCGGCATATCCAATCCCTTTGCCACCATCTGGGTACCTATAAGCACCTGGGCTTCGCCCTTTGCAAAGCGGGAAAGAATATTATAATGGGCATCCTTTGTGCGGGTGGTATCTGCATCCATTCTAAGACACGCCACGCCAGGAAAACTTTGATTCAGCTGTTCCTCCACCTGCTGAGTGCCTATGCCGAAAAACTTTATATATGGCTTGCCGCATTCCGGACACACTTTTGGAATTGGCCTTATATTGCCGCAATAGTGACACTTCATGGTGTTTTCCAGCTTGTGATATGTCATGGAAACATCGCAATTGTCACACTTGAACACATATCCGCAGCCGCGGCAGGAAACAAAAGTGGAATATCCCCGCCGATTCATAAAAAGGATAGCCTGTTCACCCTTATCAAAGCATGTTTTGAGGGCATCATACAGCGGCGCGCTGAAAATGCCGGTATTGCCTGCAGCAAATTCCGTGCGCATATCCGCTATTTCAACTTTTGGCATGGGCAGATTATTCACTCTGTCCGGCATTTCCAGCAGAGTATACTTGCCCTTGGTTGCCCTCAGATAGCTTGCTATGGAAGGGGTTGCGCTGCCCAGAAGCAACGTGCCTCCATTCAGCCTGCATCTCTGCCTTGCCACCTCAATGGCACTGTATCTGGGTGTCATTTCAGAAGAATATGACTGCTCATGCTCTTCGTCGACAACGATAAGCTTTATATTTTCCAGCGGCGCAAATACGGCACTTCTCGCCCCAAGCACCACCTTTGCCTTTCCAAGGCGTATCCTTCGCCATTCGTCATATCGTTCGCCGGGAGAAAGCCGACTGTGAAGCACTGCAACATTGTTGCCGAATCTGCCGCGGAACCTGTCCATTGCCTGAGGGGTAAGGGATATTTCCGGCACAAGCACTATTGCGGTTCCGCCCATATCCAGCGCATTTGCAATTGCCTGCATATACACTTCGGTTTTGCCTGAGCCGGTTACGCCATGGAGTAAAAACTCTCCGCTGCCCTGTTCCATAGCAGCTGAAACCGCATTCAATGTTTCCTGCTGCTGAGCAGACAGCGGCAGCGGCATTGTCTTTGGTATATCTCTCTTTGCATAGGGATTACGGTATTCCTCACGGCCTATCTCTACAATATATCCCTTCTGCAGCAGCGCCCTTATTGCGGCAGCTGCGCCCGGTATAAAGGCGCATATGTCGCCTGTACTCATTTCCATACCGGATTCCGCAAGAATGGTATATACCTCATGCTGCCTTGGGGACTTGGGCGCTCCGTCTTTTTTCAGCATGGCAGCAAACACTTGTTCCTGATCCATGCTGCTGTTTACTTTTACGGTGCGTATCGTTTTTTCTTTTACACGGCCGCCCCTGAGCTGGGCAGGAATCATAAGCCGCAGAGCATCCACAAGTATGCAGTTGTAGCTTTGCTTTATCCAATGCGCAAGACGGATCTGCTCAGGAGTTAGCACAGTGTACGGTTCCATAGGGCGAATGATTGACTTGAGGGCAATATTACCCTCGTAGCTGTCACTTATGCCCAATACAAATCCTTCGATAGCTTTATTGCCCGCGCCAAATGGAACCAGCACACGCTGGCCCACTGCGATATTTTCATCCGCCCTGTAAGTAAACAGCCTGTCTACGCTGCTATGGGCTATGTCAACTATCACCTGCGCAAACA
>JAZNUG010000098.1:0-2489 GCA_045592165.1 Clostridia bacterium
TCGATCTTCCTTGCTCTGCCATGCCCTATGGCCGTTAAAACTCCAAAGAACCAAAAGCGGTGTAATTGAATGAGATTCAAGGCGACGGAGTGCAGGAATAGTGGTGCTATTTCAAGCGACGGCAACGCAGAAGCTCGCCAATTACACTACTTTTGGCGGGTTAGGATTACATTGGTTACCCTAAGTAGCCGTCCATGAATGACGGCGCCCATATTTGTTTATGTTACTTCATAACCCTTTCTGCAGCGGCAACAACGTTTTCCACGGTGAAGCCGAATTCCTTAAACAGCACGCCGGCGGGTGCGGATGCACCGAAGTGATCTATGCCCACAACTTCGCCGTCAAGGCCAACGTACTTATACCAACTCATGGCGCTGCCGGCTTCCACGGCTACGCGGGCGCGGACTGCTGCGGGCAGTACGCTTTCCTTGTATTCTGCGCTCTGCTCATCATACAGCTCTGCGCAGGGCATGGACACCACGCGAAC
Organism: Clostridia bacterium; assembly: GCA_045592165.1. Classification (GTDB taxonomy): domain Bacteria; phylum Bacillota; class Clostridia; order Christensenellales; family CAG-138; genus SFEL01. The sequence continues at coordinate 488 of JAZNUG010000098.1, forward strand.
GGCCTTACCCTTTTCGCCCAGCACTTCTGCAGCCTTTACTGCAAGCTCAACTTCGGAGCCGGTAGCAATGAGAATTACATCGGGAGCTGCGCAATCCTTCAGCACATAGCCGCCCTTAAGAGTACCCTCAACGGAGGTTTCGGCATACTGGGGCAGATTCTGGCGGGTAAGAGCCATTGCGGCAGGCTTATCGCCCTGCATTGCGGCAATATAGCAGCCGGCGGTTTCCTTCATATCCGCAGGACGGAACAGGGTTGCATCGGGTATTGCCCTGATGCTGGCAAGGTGCTCGATGGGCTGATGGGTGGGGCCGTCTTCGCCTACGCCGATGCTGTCATGGGTAAGGATATAGATGACAGGCAGCTTCATCAGCGCTGCCATTCGCATTGCAGGCTTAAGGTAATCAGAGAATACCATGAAGGTGGCGCAGTATGCCCTGAGGCCGCCGTAAAGCATAATACCGTTGCAGATGGCTGCCATGGCAAATTCACGGATACCGAAATGTACATTTGCGCCGTCCCTTTCTTCAGGGGAGAAGTATGCCTTGCCCTTGAGTTCGCTCTTGTTTGAGGGGGCAAGGTCTGCGCTGCCGCCAAAGAGATTGGGCATATACTCGGCAATTACATTGAGTACGCTGCCGCCGGTAGCACGGGTTGCGGCGGGCTTTTCTGCGGCGGTCAGGCGCTCATCCTTCAGCAGAGCCTCAGGAAGCACATCGCTGTGCCACTGCTGCCATTCTGCATACAGCTCGGGGTATGCGGCCTTGTAGCCTTCAAACATTTCATTATACTTGGCTTCCTCTGCGGCATAGCCCTTCTTAAGCTCATCAAAGTGGGCATATACCTCGGCAGGAACCTCAAAGGGAGCATAATCCCAGCCGTAAAATTCACGCATAGCCTTTACGTTTTCCTCGCCCAGAGGCTCGCCATGGGCGCTGGCCTTGCCCTGCTTGGGTGTGCCGTAGGCTATTTCGGTGTTTACGATTATGATGGAGGGCTTGTCTGTTTCAGCCTTTGCGGCCTCGATGGCCTTGGCTACCGCATCCATATCCTCGCCGCAGGGCAGTTCCTGCACATGCCAGCCATAGGCGGCAAAGCGGCCGTTTACATCCTCATCAAAGGCTGTCTCAATGCGGCCCTCGATAGTGATATAGTTGCGGTCATAGAACAGAATCAGTTTGCCCAGCTTCTGGGTGCCGGCAAGAGAGGCAGCTTCTGCGGCTACGCCTTCCTGCAGGCAGCCATCGCCGCAGAGGGCATAGGTGTAGTTATCTACCACGGCATAGCCTTCACGGTTGAAATGGGCGGCCATGCGGGCTTCTGCCATTGCCATACCCACTGCCATTGCAATGCCCTGACCCAGAGGGCCGCTGGTGGCCTCCACGCCGGCGGTGTGGCGATACTCGGGATGGCCGGGGGTAAGGCTGCCCCACTGGCGGAAGTTCTTTATATCATCAATGGTGACCCCATAACCGAAAAGATGCAGCAGCGCATATTCCAGCATGGAAGCGTGGCCTGCGCTGAGGATAAACCTGTCCCTGCCCTGCCAGGCGGGATTGGCGGGATTGTGCTTCATCTGCTTCCAGAGAGTATAGGCCATAGGTGCAGAGCCTATGGGCAAACCGGGATGTCCGCTCTTGGACTTTTCAATGGCATCCGCCGCCAGGAACCTTATGCTTTTTACAGCCATGGTGTCGATAGTATTCATGTTTGCGATCCTTTCTTTAGCCCATGTAATGTAAGTTATGTTACGGTTTTGATATGATTGAGAATGGGTTCCATATGTATCTGATTGTATTATACCCTTATCAAATTGGTTTGTGAAGGACAAACCCGCCTTTATTTTTATACAAAAAGACCGCCCCAGAAAGGACGGTCTTTAGCTTATCAGCTGAAAAGTATCTGCATGATTTCGGCAATGTCGGTAACGCCGGAATCCATAATGGCCTTTACATCATCGGAATAGACCACTATTGGCTCAAGGGAGATCTTCTTCGCTTCGC
>JAZNUG010000099.1:0-9421 GCA_045592165.1 Clostridia bacterium
TCCAAGAAGGACGCAGAAGCTGTTGTTCTCGCTACCTTTGAAAGCATCACCGACGCTCTCGTAAAGGGCGAAAAGGTTCAGATCGTTGGCTTCGGCGGCTTCGAAGTACGCGAGCGTCCCGCTCACAAGGGCCACAACCCCATGACCGGCGAAGAGATCGAGATCGCTGCCAGCAAGTCCCCCGCCTTCAAGGCAGGCAAGGCTCTCAAGGAAGCCCTCAACTAATAGCCAAACACAACTTAAAAGCAGGCTGTGCATGCAGCCTGCTTTTTGTTTGCGAGTGTATTTTTACAGTTTTAATGTGCATACGCACCTTGCGGTGATGCATTCAAGATTACCCTCAGGGCCGGTATGCTCAGGAGTAGTGGCTTTTACGCTTATGCGCTCCGCTCCGCAGCACAGCACCCTTGCAATATTCTCCCGCATGGAATCGATATAGGGAGCAAGCTTTGGCTGCTGAGCCACTACGGTGGCATCTATATTTACAAGAGAAAATCCCCCTGACTTTATCTTATCCCATGCCCGCTCCAGCAGTATGAGGGAGCATATGTCCTTATACTCTGCGGAGGAATCGGGAAACAGCCTGCCTATATCTCCCATGGCTGCCGCTCCCAGCATTGCATCTATTATCGCATGGGTCAGCACGTCCGCATCGGAATGGCCCAGAAGTCCCATATCATAGGGTACATCCACCCCCCCCAGTATAAGCCTGCGGCCCTGCTGGAATCTGTGGGTATCCTCGCCGTAGCCCGTGCGCCGTTCAGCACACATCCCTGCAAACAGCTCCATATCGGATTCCATGGTGAGCTTTTGATTCACTATGCTGCCCATGGAAAAATGAGCATCGCCCCACATTCGCTGATACAGGGCACAGTCATCTGTGGCCTCATATCCTTCTTCTGCGGCCTTTTTGTAGGCGGCGAGTATTCTGTCAAAGGCGAAGGTCTGAGGGGTCTGGGCGGCCATTACGGCGGTTCTGTCCACTATTTCCCCATCCTTCCACATGGTATCCCTTGCAGGCACAGCGGCAACGCCGCTGCCGTACTTTACGGCGGAGGCAATGCTGTCCATAATTATCTCGGAAGTTACCAGGCAGCGGGCCCCGTCGTGTATTGCCACAATGTCGCAGTCCATGGTTTGCAGTGCGTTATATACGGATTCACCTCTTGTTGCTCCGCCTTCCACCATGCCAAGGCCGTATTCATCCGCAAGTCTCTTCGCTTCTTCGCGGGTGGCATCAGAACAGGCCAGCACGATATTGCGTACACCTGCCGACAAAAACGCCTCAACAGAACGGCGAAGCACAGTTTTGCCCCCCAGCTCTATGATAAGCTTATCCCTTCCCATGCGCCGTGAAGACCCTGCGCAGAGTATTACCGCCGCGACCTTCATGCTACTCACCTCTGGAAATCAGCTGATACATTTCTGCGGCATCCGCCTTGGAAGCATGCTCATTTATGCTTACCACCTTTACGACGGTATGCTTGCCGCCCATGAGTATATCCAAAGTGTCCCCTACCTTTACCTCGGTGGAAGCCTTGGCAACCTTGCCGTTTATTTCTATGCGGCCCAGAGATGCAGCCTCATTGGCCACAGTGCGCCGCTTGATTATACGGGATACCTTAAGGTATTTGTCCAGTCTCATTTTTTCCTCCCATATACTTTTATGCATACAGATTAACATACTATCCGCTAAAAAGCAAAAGCCGCCCGAAGGCGGCTTATTGATTACATTGCTGTTTTAGCCCACTGCAACAGGCTGATAGGACAGGCTGTGGATAAGATCATGATTCAGAACTACACTGCCGTCATTCTTCCATGCTTCCACAAGGGCCAGCCATTCTTCATCCTTTGCCTCGATGAGCAGATGCTGACGGATGGCTTCCTTAACGGTTTCATAGTCTGCATTGCCTGCAGGCTCATCTGCAAGGTAATAGAGTATATGGCAGCCTTCGTCATCCTGAATAACCTTGGAATATTCGCCCATCTTGAGAGTAGCAAACTCTGCCTTTACCTCATTGGACCAATCGTAATCAGAAACGTACTGATTGCTGATCAGGCGGCCCTTTTCATTTGCGAGGATGTCAAAGCTGTATTCCGCCATAACGGACTCAAAGCTTTCGCCTGCTTCCAGCTTTGCATAGGCTTCCTTTGCCTTGGCTATGGCAGGAGCATTGTATTCATCCATAATCCTATCCATATCCGCCTTAAGCTGCTTGTATTCCTTTTCAATCTCTTCCAGACGTTCCTTGCCCTCGCCGCCCTCTACATTCACAGAAAAAGCCAGCTCGCCGTATTCTGCCCTGAGAAGATCAATGGAATCTTCCTTATCAAAGTATTCATCGGGCAGATTATCCTCGGGCACTACCAGTATATGCAGCATACGCTTGTATCCCTCGGGAGCATACACAACGGGATAATCGCCGTAGTTTTCTTCGCTTTCCTTATCGTCCTTATAGTACTCGGGATTCTGGGAATAAACCTCGGTATCCTCTGCAATGGCAGCATCGTACCATTCCTTTACCTTTTCATCGGATACGGCAACATCGGCAAGCATAGCCTCCCGGAATACATCATTAACGGCGATATCCTTGTGATAATCCTCTATCCACTGGCCCATTTCCTCCTGGGTCATGCGGATGCCGGTATAATATTCGGACTCATCTGCAAAAAGTTCGGCAATACGCTCATCAACGTTTACAGAGCTGTCCTCCCCGGCTTCGGCTTCCGCCTGCTCGCGCAGCATCGCAACCATATCCGCAAGCTCCGCAGCGGCGGTGGCTTCTATCTCGGCCAGCTTTTCAGCGCTGAGCTCGCTGTAGCCGTTTTCCTTTGCCTGATAAACAATTACCTTTTCCTCAACCATGGTATCCACGATGAAATCCTGAAGGCTCTCAACAGCCTCCATATCGTTTTCCATATCGTAGCCCATCATGACGTAATATTCCGCATAGGTATTGAAAAGCTCTTCATACTCGGCGAAGGTTACAACCTCATCGCCAACGGTAGCCACGGCTGCTTCGGGGTCAAAGACCACAACCTCGGTATCGGCAGGGCCTTCTGCTGCGGGAGTTGAACTGCAGCCAACCAAGGACAGCGCCATTACAAGAGCAAAAATCAAAGCAAAAGTCTTCTTCATGGTATTCTCCGTTTCCGGGCCTCAGGGGTAAAAAACGGCCCAAATTTCACAGGGATAATTATAACCGCAGTTACTTTTCAATGCAATCAAACAGCATGTAAACAATCTGTGTCAATTCTCCGCAAAGCTCTTCCACCGAGGTGCGGGGCCGGCGTATCACCATGGTGGGAACTTCATCCACAACCATTGCCGCGCCAAAGATATTCAGTGCCGTTGAATACAGCTTTATGCCGTCTATGGGGGCTTCCGGGTCAAATATTATCCTTACCTCGCCGGGCTTTACCGCAAGGCGCTGAATGTGCGCCCGCTTTGCATCCGCCTTAAGCAGCGCAACAAATACCAGATTCTGCACCTCTTTGGGTATCTCTCCGTAGCGGTCGATAAGCTCATCCTGCACATCGTAAACATCCGGCTGAGCGGTTATCTGGGCAATTCGCTTGTACATCGACAGCCGCTCTGTCTCTCTGGGTATGTAGGAATGCGGGATATTGGCAGGGATGGGTATTTCCATTACGGTATCAATATCCTTGGGTACAGGCTCGCCCTTTGCTTCCCTTACTGCGCTGTCTACAATCTTGCAGTAAAGGTCATAGCCTATGGCTTCCATATGGCCATGCTGTTCCGGTCCAAGAAGATTGCCTGCGCCGCGGATTTCAAGGTCCCTTAAAGCCACCTTGAAGCCTGAGCCGAACTGGGTAAGATCCCTTATTGCCACAAGACGCTTTTCCGCGGTTTCGTTCATCACTTTGTTGCGCTTATACATCATATAGGCATAGCCAAGACGTACGCCGCGGCCCACTCTTCCCCTGAGCTGATACAGCTGGGACAGGCCCATGCAATCCGCATCGTAAATGATTATGGTGTTTACATTCTGAATATCCAGCCCGCTTTCTATTATGGTGCTGCAAAGGAGCAAATCATACTTGTGCTCCATGAATTCCAGCATGGTTTTCTCCAGCACCCTTTCATTCATCTGTCCATGGGCAAAGGCAATCTCCGCCTCCGGCACAAGCTCCTTGAGCTGGGCGGCAAACCGCTCCATATTGCGTACGTTATTGTACACAAAATACACCTGACCGCCGCGACCCACTTCTTTCAGTATGGCCTCGCGCACCACGGCCTCGCTGTACTCCATTACATAGGTCTGCACAGGATACCGCTGAGATGGCGGCGTCTCCATAACGGACATATCCCTTATTCCTGTCATGGACATATGCAGTGTCCTCGGTATAGGCGTTGCAGACAGAGTAAGTACATCCACAGACTGGCGGATATTCTTTATCTGCTCCTTATGACCCACGCCGAAGCGCTGTTCTTCATCCACTATCAGAAGGCCAAGGTCCTTGAATTTTACGTTTTTGCTGAGCAGCTTGTGGGTGCCTACCACCACGTCCACGCTGCCCTTTTCAAGGCCCTCCAGTATGGCAGCCTCTTCCTTGGGTGTCTTGAAGCGGGACAGCAATTCCACCTTTACCGGGAAGCCGTCAAAGCGGGCGGCTATGGTGCCGTAATGCTGCTGGGCAAGTATTGTGGTGGGTACAAGTATTGCCACCTGCTTGCTGTCCATTACCGCCTTGAATGCGGCGCGCAGGGCAACTTCTGTTTTGCCGTAGCCAACGTCTCCGCAGAGCAGGCGGTCCATAACCTTGTCGCTCTCCATATCAGCTTTTATCTCTTCTATGCTGGTAAGCTGATCCGGAGTTTCGTCATACGGGAAGCTGTCTTCCAGCTTTTTTTGCCAGGATGTATCCGGCGAAAATCTGAAGCCCTTACGCTTCTGCCGTTCGCCGTACAGCCGCACCAGGTCAAAGGCAAGGCGCTTTACGCTTTCGCGGGTACGGGATACGGTCTTTTGCCACTCGCCGCTGCCCAGCTTTGAAAGACGCTGGGTTTCCTCCTCGCCGCCGATATACTTCTGAACCCTGTCCAGCTGATCCGTGGGGATATACAGCTTATCGCCGCCGGAGTATACAAGATGCAGATAGTCCTTCTGCACACCGCCCACTGTAAGTGTTTCCACACCTATAAAGCGGCCGATTCCGTGGAGCTCGTGAACAACCAGATCTCCAACCGAAAGCTCGCTGAAGGCAAGCTGCGGCTTGCGGCGCTTTTTCTGCTGGGATTTGCGGCTGTCTGAGCCGTACAGCTCGCTTTCACTTACTACTGCAAGGGAAAGCTCCGGATATTCAAAGCCGCGGCTTATCTGCCTCTCTATTATCAGCGCCTCGCCCGGTATGATTTCTCTGTCCAGATCCTCCTTTACCGGAAGTATCACGTTAAGGTCCAGCAGTCTGTCCTGCAATCTCTTTGCATGGCTGCCGGCATATATCAATACTGTGGTTTTTGCCTTTTTCCATGCGGCAATATCCTCGCACAGCAATTCCTCCCGGCCGATGTATTTTGATATGGGCCGGGTTTCGAATTTGAATATGCATTTCGGCCCTATCAGCCCATATGTGCGGGTGAGGGCAAAGAACATGGCGGTGCGGCGGGTATCCAGCCGCTTTATCGTATCAAGGGGAGATACGGTAATATCTGCCTGTTCGGGCTGCGCCTCGCCTGAGCTTATCAGGGAGGATACCCCATCCAAAAACTCCTGCCAGGCTATCTTGCCGCTTTCCTCTACCCGGGCAGGCTCGTCAATGAGTATACAGCCGTCATTGAAATAATCAAGCAGCGTGCTGCTGCCGGGATAAAACAGCGGCAGCAACGCCACGGCATTATCCGGCCTGCCGCCCTGCTCAAGTCGGTCCAGCAGCTCGGAAGCGCCATGCTTTTTCAGCAGCTTTATTGCATGGTTTCTTGCTTCTGCGGTTAGGGGCATCTCGGTTGCAGGGGGAATCATTACGCTCTCTATGCTGTCTATTGAGCGCTGTGTAACAGGATCATAGGTACGCAGGGTGTCTATTTCGTCATCAAAGAATTCAATGCGGACAGGGGTATCCCCGGTCATGGGGAAAACATCCACATAGCCGCCCCTTCGGCACACCTGGCCCCTGTTTTCACATACATCCACCCGCTCATATCCTGCCTCCACAAGGGCAGTAAGCATATCCCTGGGGTCTATCACCTGACCTGCAGAATAGCTGTTTACAGAGGAACATATCACCCCCGGCTCCGCCACCCGCTGCATAAGAGCCTGAATGGATACGGTAACGGTGATTTTTGCCCCTTCGGCCAAAGCGGAAAGGATGGATATTCTGCGGGCCTCTATGCTGGTGCTGGCGACATAGCCCTTGCCTGCAAGAGGTATTTCGCGGGCAGGAAAATGCACGCAAGGCACAAATGCGGAAATGTCATCGCACAGCTTGCCTGCCGCAAGCTCATTTGGTGCAACCAAAAGAAGGGGCATATCGCACTCTACAGCCAGTGCTGCAGCAACATGTCCCTTATGGGCATCGCCAAGCCCGAATACACCCGCCGGGCCTTCGCCCTTTTGCAGGGCCTGAAGAAGGCGGCTGTATTCAGGATGCTTATTCAGTATGGAAAGAAGTGGATCTGTCACTTTTTATGCTTCCTCAGGTGCGGACGTGGTTTCGGGTTGGGTCTTTTCCTGGCTGTCTCCCGGTTGTTCCTTGGGCTTCTTTTCCTTTTTGGGTTTCTTATTGTAGCGGGCCTGCGCTTCCTTCAGATCTCCCCTGACTATAAGCTCCGCAGCATCTGCCGCGTCCTTCATAGCCTTGATGAGAAGTTCCCGCTCCTCCCCCTCGGGGGCGCCCAGCACATGGGACACAAGGGTTCTTTCCCCATCGGTACGGCCTATACCTACCCTTATACGGGGGAAATCATCATAGCCCAGCTGATACACTATGTTTCTCATGCCGTTATGAGTGCCGGCAGAGCCGTTGCCCCGGATGCGTATTGTGCCGAGGGGAATATCGATATCGTCGTATATTACTATGAGCTGGTCATGCTCCGGCTTATACCAGTTGCACAGGTCCATAACGCTCCATCCGGAAAGATTCATATAGGTTTCCGGCTTTGCCAGCACAACCTTTGTGCCGCCGATATAACCCTCGCCGAATACGGCGCGGAAATTGTGCCTTTTTATTTCTATGTTCAGCCTGTCTGCCAGTATGTCCAGAGTCATAAATCCCACGTTATGGCGGGTATTCTGATATTCCCTGCCGGGATTGCCGAGACCTACGATGATATACATAAATTCCTCCAAAGAAAGATTTAAAAAATCCACGCAAACATGCCCTCATGCCGGCTGCATGGGGGTATGTGGATATTATAATCCAACTAAAACTCCCTTAGCAAGGGCGAAAAAGCGGCCGGAACTGAATCCGGCCGCTTTATTATAAGGGCGTTTTCCCATTATTTATGATATTTATCTTTCAGGCTCAATGAGGCCGTAGTTGCCGTCCTTGCGCTTATAGACAACATTTACCTGACCGTCATCGGCATTTTCAAACACATAGAAGGAATGGCCCAGCAGCTCCATCTGGAGCACAGCCTCTTCAACGTCCATAGGCTTGATTGAGAAACGCTTTACCCTTACTACGCTGCCGGCATCGTCTTCTTCATCATCGTAATCCACAAAGTCAGCCTCGGCAAATGCATCGGCACGGAGAGTTTTCTCCAGCTTGGTGCGATGGCGGGTGATCTGTTTTTCAACCTTTGCGAGAACGGTGTCGATGGAGGCATACATATCGCCGCTGACTTCCTCGCCGCGGATTATGCCGCCGGAGTAAGGAATGGTCACTTCAACGATGTGTCTGTTGCGCTCTACGGCCAGCAGTACGTGGGCTTCTGTGTCTTCGGGGAAGTATTTATCCAGTTTGGATACCTTTTTGGTTACCAAATCTCTGAGATAATCCGAGACCTCGATGTTTTTTCCGTTAATAGAAATGCGCATGATGGTTCCCCTTTCCGCGCCGCCCGCTCTTCGGGAGAGGCTCCCGATGCATGGGGCGCCTTCACTTTTTTTAATTATATCATATATTTGCCAAAACAAAATGGATATTTTTGTGAACTAACAAAGTTTTGCATAAATTCCCAGCAAAACAGGAAAAAATCAGGCACTCCGAATTTTTATCGAAGTGCCTCAATATTACTTTTTGTCCTCACGGTGACAGTTTCCGCTGTAAGGACAGGAGCCGCAGCTGCCGCAGCCGCCCTTTTTGCGCTGCCTGTACCACCGGATTCCGCAGAATACCGTCCAGCCCAGTATAAGAACCGCAAGAATATACCAGAAACTCTGACTCATAGCACGCCCTCCTTCTTCAGCAGAACAATCCGCCTATCAGATATACTGCAAGAGATACCGCATAAGCTGTTATCAGCTGATAGCATATGGCAAAGGCAGTCCACTTGCGGCTGCCAAGCTCTCTTCGCATAGTGGCAACAGCCGCCATGCAGGGGGTATACAGCAGCACAAATACCAGAAATGCATACGCAGACCGTGCGGTAAATATACCGGACAATGCACCCTGCACCGCGCCGCCGCCTGCGCTCAGCGAAAAGCCGCAGAACATTGCAAGGCTGGATACCACCACTTCCTTTGCAACGAAACCTGTCAGCAGCGCCACCGCCGCCTGCCAGCTTCCGAATCCCATGGGAGTGAATATTGGCGCAATGGCTCCGCCGATGATGCCCAGAATGCTGTGCTGTGGGTCAGCCGTCATTGCAAGGGACATATCAAAGCTCTGCAGGAACCACAGCAGCACGCTCATGGCGAAAATGATGGTGCCTGCCTTTTCCATAAAGTGGCTTACCCGTTCCCAAACATGGGTGAACACGTTCTTTGCCGCAGGCATACGATATGCAGGCAGCTCTATCATGAAGGGAGCATCGTTATCCGTAAACAGCGTCTTTCTGAAAAGATATCCGGACAGTATTCCAACCGCTATGCCCAGCACATACAGGCTCAGTATCACCAGCATCCTGCCCTTTGCAAAGAAGGCACCCGCGATAAGTCCGTATACCGGCAGCTTTGCAGAGCAGCTCATAAAGGGCAGCAGCAGTATGGTCATACGCTTATCCTTATCGTTTTCCATGGCGCGCGCGCCCATCGTGGCGGGCACGGTGCAGCCAAAGCCCATCAGCAAAGGTATAAAGCTCTTACCGGAAAGGCCGAATCGCCGCATGGGCTTATCCATGATGAAGGCTATACGGCTCATATAGCCGCTGTCCTCCAGTATGGAAAGGAAGAAGAACAGTATGGCTATCTGTGGCAGGAAGGTGAGCACGCCGCCAACACCGGTGATTATGCCGTCGCACACAAGGCTTATAAGCCACGGCATTGCCCCTGCACCCTCAAGTCGGATCGTAGCCATG
>JAZNUG010000100.1:0-8998 GCA_045592165.1 Clostridia bacterium
TCTGCCGCCGGCATTAAAGGCGCACATGGTCATGCTGACGGTACTGCCGCCCTCAAATTCCATGTTTACGATCTGATGATCCACCACATCGTTGTCGCAACGGAAAACACAGCGTCCGAAATCCGTGGTTTTCAGCGCCTCCATAACCTCTTCGTCCGTAGGCACATCGCTTTTTGCTATGCCCTTTGTGCAGGCGGTGCGGAACCACAGGTTATCCTTGTCCTCGTAATAAAGTTTAAGGGCGCTATAAGGGCACTCCTTTTCTATGGGACAACCGTCAATACAGCGCTCAGGCGCGCCTGCCGGCGCATTTTTCGCTGTGAAGTATGTAAGGCTGCCAAAGGACTGAACCTTTTTGCAGGCCTTTCCCATAAGCCACTGTATCATATCTATATCGTGGCAGCTCTTCGCCAACAGCATAGGGGTAGTTTCTTTTTCGCTATGCCAGTTTCCACGCACATAGCTGTGGCTCTGGTGCCGGTTTCCAACCGCCTCCACGTGCTCTATGGAAACAATATCTCCCACGACGCCCTCCATGAGCAGCTTTTTGACTGTTCTGAAGTAATGATTATACCGCAACACATGGCATACCAGCACATGAACGCCCTTTTCACGTGCTGCCCGGGCAATATCGGCGCACTCTTCGGGGGTCTGTGCCACAGGCTTCTCCAGCAGCAACTGATAACCCTTTTCAATAGCAGCAAAAGCAGCTTCCTTGTGCAGCTGATCCAATACGGAAACTATCACCATATCAGCCAGTCGGGGCTTATTCAAAAGCTCCTTCCAGCTTTCATAGCATTCGCTCTCCGGAATATTCCATAAATTTTTTATACTTTCACGGCGGGCGGTTATAGGCTCAGCCACCGCAACTATTTTGAACTTTTCCGAATTATCATGCATTATTCTGGAATATGTGGTGCCGCGATCACCGGCGCCAATCAGCGCCACAGAAATCTGTTTCACAAAAAGTCCTCCATTTCAGGGAGTTTTACAATAATCCCACTCAAAGTATGTGTCTATTTTAAGAACATAGACATAAGCAACCAGTGCTCACGTCTATGTTCTTAAAGTATACATGAAAAAGTATACTGCACCCGCCAATATCTTTATGGAACTTCCGTATTGTTCCTTGCTTCTTTATCAAAACCGCAGCAGCTTCTGTCCGCCTCAAACCAAATCTCCTTGGCAGATCGCATTTCGCCCGCTTCTGCATTGGTCACGTCCATACTCATCAAAAAGGTTCCCGGTATACATTTGTGACAGGCCTTTGGATCGGGTATTTCCGCTGCTCTGGAAATTTTTTTGCCGGTTCAGCGGTCTGCCCTTTTTATTTTCCGCAAACAGCCTGCCAAGCGAAACAAAGATATACAGCAAAATTTTATTATAGAGTATATAAAAACTCAAATCGTTTCGGTGTCATCTATGGGAGATATTGTGGAAGGGAGCTGCCGCGAGGTTTCATCACGGCAGCCCCACGCCGTTTAAGTCAGATGGTTCTATAAGCTTTTGTCCGCTAACTGGTATAAGGTTACCCGGATACTGGTTTTATTGGAGAGAATCGTGGAGATCCTGCAGCATCTGAACACCCTGCTCTGCGGTAGCCTGTCCCAGGATGACGGCGGTAACCACATTGTAGTAGGTGTCAAGATAAGCCTGATCGAACCAGTATACGAAGGGGTCGGTGGTGGGGATCAAATCAGAGGGCTGAGTGAAGGACTTGATGAAGGAATTCTCGATACCGCTCTTCTCGGGGTAGCTTACTTCGTGAACGGTGGCATGGTTGGAGCCACTGTCAGCCTGAATCTGAGCAGCCTCCTTGGAGGACAGCAGCTTGGTGAACTCTACTACGAGGGCTTTCTTTTCGGGAGTTGCGGCAGCGGACTTACCGAAGGCATATGCCCAGCCGTAGTAGCGGAGACCGGAATGCCTTTCAAGGGCGCCATCGGGGAATTCGGGTCCGAAGTTGAACTCCATCTGTGCATAAGCGTCAATCTGCTCCTGGGTGATCTCAGGATCTTCCAGTACACCGTTGGCAATGTTGGAGTATACGGTGTACATGGCGCCCTGACCGGCCTTGAAGCGCTCCCATGCGTCGGTGTGGCTGATGGTGTAAGCATCTTCATTATAAGCGCCCATTTCGGCAAGCTCCTGCATACGGCCCAGAGCCTTTGTGATGCCTTCGCTTTCGGCAAACTTCTTTTCGCCGGCTGCGATCTCAACGCACTCATCATAGGTCAGGCCATAGCGGGTAAAGAAGGAATGGTAGCCCCAGATGGCCCACTTATCAGTACCGCCGTGGAGAACAGGGGTAATGCCGTTCTGATTGAACACCTCAATGCAGTGTACCAGTTCTTCCCAGGTTTCGGGAATTTCCAGACCGCACTGATCAAACAGCTTGGTATTGTATACCCAGCCCTGAGTTTCAACAAGGTCTGGAACACAGTATACGGTGCCTTCGGGAGTATAAGCGTTGCAGAATTCAAGGGAGCCGCCCTGAAGCCAGCTCAGATATTCTTCATCTGCATAGATTTCCGCGCCCAAGTCAGCCAGCAAACCTGCTTTGGCCCACTGAGCCACCATACCGGAACCGGTGCGGAAGATGTCGGGGAAGTTGTCAGCCTGAGCGGCCGCAGTCCACTTTGCCTGATAATCGTCGGAATTTTCGCCCAAATAGTCCACGTCGAAAGTGACGTTGTCATGGGTCTTCATGAACTCTTCCATGGCCCAGGTAAAGCTCTTAAGCCTGGTGTCATCGCTGGCGTTCAGCCATACGCTGATTACGATATCATCTCCACCTTCGCTCTCGCCGCTGCTGACTGCGCTTTCTTCAGCTGCAGGAGCACACGCGCCAAGGGACAGCGCCATTACAAGGGTAAGGATGAGTGCTATGATTTTTTTCATGCCATGTTCCTCCATAAAAATTTTGTTTTATAGTCATATCTCTCAGATAGGACTTACTCTTTTACCGCGCCTGCGGTCACACCCGCCATTATCTGCTTCTGAAGGGCTACGAAAATAATCACCTGGGGTATCAGCATTACCACGATGCCCGCCGCCAGCAAACCGTAGTCCGAGCCGTATCTGGACTTGAAGAACATGGATGCCAGCGCAACGGTGAAGTTTTCATTGGAGCTGAGTATAAGGCGGCTGTAAATATAGTCATTCCAGATACTGATGAAGTTGATTATCAGTATTGTAACAAGGGTGGGCCTTATCATTGGCACCATGACTTTCCCAAGCAGCTGCCACAGATTGCATCCGTCCAGCACAGCCGCTTCTTCCAGACTGGAGGGAATCTTGTTGAACGCCGTTATTAGCATCATTACCGAAAAGGGCGCCGCCCAGCCTATATGGGGCAGTATCACGCCCCAGATATTGTCCCACACTCCCATACCCAGCACCAGCTTGTAGACCGGGAACAGCAGACATCCCATAGGGATGATAAAGCCCAGGGAAAAGAAGGAATGATACCTTTCGCGTATCTTCAGGTTTACCGATGTGATGCGGCTTATGGCGAAGGCCGCCAGAGTGGACAGCAGCATTATTGCAGGAATAGCCACCAACAGCACCTTAGCAGAGTTGGCATACAGCGTTGCAAAGGGCACCGCATCCAGCACCTTCTCAAAGTTTGCGGTCCTGAAGGCCTCCGGCAGCTTGATGGGTTCAAGCATTATCTCGCTCTGGGACTTGAAGGACATAAGGAATATCCAAACAAGGGGGATTAGCGTAGCTATGATGTACAGGAGCACTATGATCTTGGCGACAACTCCGGTTTTGTGCAGCTTCTTATTTGCAAACATACCTTTTCCCCCCTCCTTAGTTCTTTTCGCCTCTGCTGACCCGACGGATTATCAGCGTGGGTATCACGCAGATGAAGAACAATACAACTGCTATCGTCATGGCATAGCCGTGCTGGGTATCGGTAAACATTTTGTTGTACATATAGGAAACTATGGTTTCGGATTGATACAGCGGCCCGCCGCCCGTCAGCATATCTACGTATTCAAAGGTTTTAAGTCCGCCGGTCACAATAAAGATAAATATCGTGCCTATTATATCCTTGCACATTGGGATGATGATGTATCTTATCTGCTGCCACTTGCTGGTACCGTCTATAATACCCGCCTCAAGAATTTCCGTAGGTATGCTGCGCAGACCTATCTGCCACAGCATTATGTAATAGCCCATTCCCGCCCAGGCGCCGATTATTGCAAATGAATATGGGCTCAGCACCGGACCGTTTATCCACTGCTGCTTCCAGGACTCAAGGCCTATCATGCCGAGGAAGTTATTGATAAGACCCGTGGAGGGATTCAGCAGGAAGTACCAGATAAGCGCTATCAGCGCACCCGACAGTACGTACGGCAGAAAAATAATGGTCTTGCAGGCATTATTCAGCTTTGTCTGGCGATTGAGCACATAGGCCAGAAAAAAAGACATGGGCACTATGGTAACGATAAGCACCGCCACCACCGTAAAGGTATTCAGCACGGCTCTGCCGAAATACGGATCGTTAAAGAGCCTCTCGTAGTTTGCAATGCCGTTGAATTCCGGCGCAAAGGCTCCGTGTGCATTGGTAAAGCTATATGCAACGTTCGCTAAAAGCGGGTAGATCATAAACGCTGTAAAAAATACAGCCAACGGCAACACTAAAAGATAAAAGTGTCTTTTTTTGTAAAATTTCGACATTGATCCTACCCCTCATTTATCATTTTGTGCGCAATACTATTAAGCCCCCTGTCTATTTTCTAATCAGGGCAATTTGTACATTTTATTTGTTTATTTTACTTTCGATTTGTGATATGCTTTAAAAAAGCAACATTGTAAATAATGTCAGAAAATAACTCTGATATTTAGCAGTTTTTCCCAAAAGGTCAGTCAACTCTCTGTGTGTTGTATTTTAGCGAACTCAGTGCTATAATGACAATTGCATTTATTGACACCCATTTAACCTTTCTTGCGGAGGATGCTTATGCCTATAAATTCTAACGCTATCAACCCATACATTCGCGCCGCAAGGCCCTCTGTTTTATTAAAAGGAACCGTAGTAAAGCGGCGGGTCATATTTGATTATGAACTGATCTACATAGAGCGGGGCGAGTTCACCATAAACTACAATGAAGCAGATTATAATGTGCTCCCCGGGTCGCTTCTTCTTTTGCGTCCGGGGATACCTCACTGCTTCAAGAACCTTATATACGATGTTTCGCAGCCGCATATTCATTTTGATTTGTTTTATTCTCCCAGATCCACACAAACCCCCGTTTGCTACAAGGACCTGTGCGATTTGTCCTCCCACGAGCATCAGCTCATACAGGAAGACTCTTTCCATTCTTATCCGCAAAACCCGCTTATCACCATCTCAAACTGCGAGAAATTTCTCAGCATTTTTTACAGCATAGTAAAAAACAATGAAAAAGAGTCCGAACTGGTGCAAAAAGCAAAAATGCTCCAGATACTGGACATGATAATATCCGACAACTTCCCCAAGTGTATTTTTAACAAGAAGCAAAGCTTCAATATCGCACAGCAAATAAAGGCCATTTACGATTCAATGCAGGGTCTCTCAACAGACCTTACCGAGCTTGAAAATATGTTTTCTTACAGCAAATACCATATGGAGCATGAATTTAAAAAAGAATACGGCGTAAGCATCATTTCCTACCGCAACAGCAAGCGTATGGAGCTTGCCGAAAAACTGCTTGAAACCAACAGTGTCTCCACCGTTTCGGAAATGCTGGAATTTTCCTCCATTTACGCCTTCAGCCGCGCATTCAAACGCTATTTCAATGTTCCCCCATCAAAATTTGCCGCACACAAAGAAAAAATCAAAAAGCTGTAAATTCCTCCGTCCTATAGCCTCCCCAGATCTTTCCATAAACCATCCGTCCTCACCCCCGAATGTGTCCAGCCATCCCCATAAAAAACAGTTCACAGCAAAAAAGCACAGCCTTCCACTGCCACTTGTCCATTGAGAAATAATGTTCTTCCTGGTACAATACCTTAGAAGGAAAAAAGAATGTTCTTTTGGATTCGACCCTGATTGCCTGCGGTTATAACCTGTATAAATACCATAACAAAAAGAAGGACGCCAGTATGGCAGCATGGAAATCAGTAAACCATAGTGTAAAAGAGCCTGTTTTAAGACAGGCTTAATAGAGAACACTGTTTTTATATAAATATGAGTCCGGAATAAAGAAATGCCACGATGTCACCTCTCGGTGTCACCGCGGCATTTCTTTATGGTTGTTTTTTACACCGTCTTTGCCATTATCAGTTGAAAAGCTTCTGCATTATCTTCGTTATATCCGTAACGCCGGAATCCATAATGGCCTTTACATCATCGGAATAGACCACTATTGGCTCAAGGGAGATCTTCTTCGCTTCGCCGGTTTCCACAAGCTGCTCAGCAAGCTCCAGCATGGCTTCGGCTTCCTGCTTTTTGCTTACGCCAACGCATACGCCCATACTCCAGTGATCCTCCGCCATAAGGGCGATGAGATTCTCGGATAATACAGGGCATATCACCTCGACGGAGTCATTGCGTTCCGCCGCCCTCAGGGCATTGTAGGCAGCAACCGCCAGTTCCTCGCTGTCCGCATAAATTGTATCCAGCAATCCTACGGGAATATCCGCAAGCTTTTCTGCCACCCACTCTTCAGGGCCCTGCTCACTCCGGCTGCGGATGTAGTTTCCCTTATCCTGCAGCTTGCCCTCAGCGAGCATTATGTCAAACAGCTCTCTGGAAAGGCCTGCGCCGGTCTCTGTGAGGGTGAGAAGACGGATGGGGGTGCTGTGGGATGGGTAGGTATACAGGGCATCCCATGCGGCCTGTACGGCGGCGTCGTTATCTATGGCAACGGCGGATACATCCTCCGGGATGAGGGCAGGATCGTCGGTCAGCACAACCTCGCATCCTGTAACCTGGCTGAGGGCGGATGGATCCGGCATATACATCAGAGCAACGTCAAAATCCGCATCCTCTGCGTTATCTGCCGCGCTGATTATCACCTCTATACCCGCCTGTTGTTCCAGTTCTTGGGAAAAGTCATCATCAGCGGAGATAACCGTCATCTTGACAGGGATCGGAGTGGGATCAGGCTGAGCTGCGGGAGCTGCGGTGCATCCCGCAAGCAATACAGCGGCAAGAACAAGAGCGATTGTATTTATCTTTTTCATGCCTGCCCCTCCTCGGTTTCGTATATGGTGGCCCAGCCGGTCTTGATGTGCCTGCGCTGCATATAGCCTTCGGTTCCCCAGTAGTTTACCTTTACCCACTTGCCGTCCTCATCCACCTCTTCCTCGATGACGTTGATGGTGCTGTGACGGGCAACCTTATAAAGTTTTTCCGCCTTGGTATCCGGCTCTGCGTAGAGATACTGTGTGCCAGCTACAAAGTAGCCGTCCTCTCTGGACTGCATGACGCCCTGCTCATAGGTGATATAGCAGCGGCGGACATAGCCTTCCCTTTCGCCAACCAGAACCTTTACCCAGGGATCGCCTTCCTGAATGACCTTTACTTCGATATCCTTATCCAGTTTTTTGATCAGTTTGTCGTTGGTGCCGTTGCCGGTGCGGAGTTCTGCCCTGTCCACAGATATCCATGCGCTCCTGTTTTCAAGGGGCTCGTTATCGTATATATTGGCCTGAAAGTCCCTGTATTCCTCAAATTCCATATCCGTCTTGAGGGAGGAAGCAAGGTTTTTCTTTTTGCTGCGGGAAACCACGTTTACAGTGGTGCCGAAGCAGGCATTGTAATACAGCCACTTGGCATCCTCAACATACAGCCTTATGCAGCCGTGGGATGCATCCTTGCCCAATGTACGGAAGGGGGACTTTTTCAGCGTGGAAACATCCCTGTCGCTGAACATGATGGAGTGGAAATATATGCCGCCCACTATCTGTGTCCAGTATCTGGAGTATTCACCTTCAAAGTTTGCAAACTTGCCGAAGCGCTCCCTGGTGCCCATCTTCCATTTGCCGGAAGGGGTGGGGCTGGCAGGCTCGGTTTCGGTAGGACGGGTTTTGCCGGTGGTGCAGGGAAAACGGCGTACGATGCGGGTGTATTCCCCATCGTCATCCTTCTGGTAAACCGTTACCACCTGATTGCCGGTATCCACCTCAATATAATATTTATCGGGATCGTTATTCTGCAGCTCATCCCTTGCGTATACGGGGGCAGGCAGCAGCATTGCCGCGGCCAGCAGCAGAATCACGGCATTCCTCAGCTTGGTCTTTATCATTCATTCCTCCGGGGGTAAAAATTTATATGCAATCTTTATTATTATATTGCATATATCACATTTCGCCAATATTCTTTTTATCCCGACATTATACCAGCCCTTCATGCAGGCCGTATAATATTGCTTATTTTTATTTTGTGTGGCATAATTACAGCAGTATCCGTCGGGAGGTAACAAATGGCTTTTTTCAATAAGCTTGGCAATCTTGCCCGCAGCGTATCCGATAAAACCGGAGACAAGCTGGAAATAAGCAAGCTGAAGGCCCAGATACGCAGCAACGAGGATGACATCGAGGAGCTTAAGCTTAAGCTGGGCGATCACATATGGAAAAAATACGACAGCGGAGTGATTATGGACAACCGCACCGCTGACATCTGCAAGGCCATCCGCAAAATAGTGCAGGATACCGCCGCCTGTCAGCAGGCCATAGATTCCATCAGGGCCGCCCAAGAAGCAGCCCGCCGGCAGGCAGAGCTGGAATCAGAGGCCCGCTCGGAAATGCGCGCCCAGTCTGCGGAGTTTTTCAACGAGGTACGCACCTACGCCTCTGTTCCCAGCAGGCCGGTTTCCGCCTGTCCCCTTTGCGGCGCTCCCGTCAGCGGCGATTCCCGCTTCTGCGGAGACTGCGGCACGCGGCTGTATTGATTCCCATTCCCCTCCCCACATATTTATATGCGCAAACCAAAGCGGACACCCTTGGGCGTCCGCTTTTTTCATTGTGCAAAAAAATCCCCCGCGGCAAGCGGGGGAAATGT
>JAZNUG010000101.1:0-7018 GCA_045592165.1 Clostridia bacterium
CTGCATTCCACTCCTGCTCGATCTGCTCAATGTCAACATTGCCCAGAGTCATGACGTTTACGTCGCTGTCTTCGCTGGTAAGGTAGGCCATGGTGCCGGATACGGCTATGCCGGCCAGAAGCACTACTACCAATGCGATGGAGAGAAGTTTCTTCATTTGTTTTTCTTCCTTTCTGTGCTTTTTGTCAGTATCGAATATAACCGTCCCTCCGCTGATACCGACATAGCTCAGAAGGCGGTTGTTAACTTGTTATTACTCCGCAAGGAGCCTGAGAGAAGGGTTTACCCCGAATTATTCCCCTGCATCCACAGTTAGGATAGAATCGTCACTGTCATCATCGCCGCTGCTTACAGGAGCGGGGGTGGGAACATTGGCGGCAGGTGCGTTCTGCTCTCCGTCATCCGCGGGATCGGCGGAAGGAGCAGGCTCCGCAGGAGCAGGAGGCATCTGGGCCTGCATGGCTTCCCATGCACCCTTGGCGGCAGCATAAAGCTGGGAGTTGGTGGCGGCTGCACCGCCCTCTGCCTCAAAGCCCTGATACTGCACCGCATAGGCGGTGATGGTGAGGGTGGGATAGGTGGATTCCACGCCCGCAGGATCAAGGGAGTTCAGATCCTCCTTGGTAACGGTGGGCAGCACGGAAACAACGTCATCCTTGAGTACGCCGAATACGGTGTCCTCTGTGACGGCATCCACCCTGCGGTAATACACGCCATCCTCCCCTTCAAGGGGCAGCCAGCCATCTGCCGCTTCATAGGTCATGAAATCGGCAAAATTTTCGGATTCTTCAAGTTTCACGAACAGCCAGCAGGCCTCGCTTCCCTCAAATACCGTGACCTTGGGGTCCTTGGCAATGTCAATGCCCGGCATCATCATGTATGTGTTGGTATCGGGATTGTTATCGTCATCGCGGAGGGTATCCGTTTCGTCAAGGTCTATGTTTATATCGCCGTAGGTGAAGGTGTTCACTACGGGCTCAGGAGCGGAAACCAGCCAGGCAACAGTACCGCCAACAGCGCAGCCGATGGCCATTGCCACTGCCAGCACAACCACTATAACGGTGCGGGAGCGGGTCTGAACGGCTTCTTTGGCTGTTCGATTATTGCTTGCCATTACGTTTCCTCCTTTCTTGGGTTATTGTATGTTCTGTGTATATCGGGCCGGCCGGAGGTCGGCCCGGTGCAATTCATATTTTTAGATTATAGGATCAGGAGCATTTTCTTCCTGCTGGGCGTCAAAGGCTTCCCATGCTGCGTCTTCAGCGGTCTTGGTGCCGTCTTCGGCAGCCTCAAAGCCCATGGCCTGAATTGCGTGACCTACAACAGCGATTTCAAAGCCTTCAAGAGCCTCCAGATCCGCAGCATCAAATTCGCCGGGAACGGTGAAGTTGGTGAACAGAGCGGGGAGAACTTCGTCAGCAGCATTGCCTTCTGCATCAAAACCGTCCACGGTTTCAAAGTAGCGGAACTCGTAGATAGCAACCTTGCCGTCATCGGATACATCAACAACCTGAGTGCTTACCCAAACTTCGGGATCCCAACCCTCTACAAAGTACTGGGGCAGGAACTCACCTTCGTACATCTCCTGAAGCACATCATAGCATTTAACAGCAACAAGCATGCGAACATAGGAGGCTTCGCTTTCTGCAGCAACGGTGATGGTGGGGTCCTTGGTGTAGGTATGACCGGGAATCATCTTATACTTGTTGCCTTCAGGCAAGCGAACGGCTTCCTCACCCTCTTCAATAGGATTGCCTTCTGCATCTACGGGATTACCGTATTCGTCAACATGGGTTTCGTCCAGGGTGATATCAACGTTGCCCATGGTGAAGGTGTTTACAACAGTCTCGGACTGAGAGGTCAGATAAGCCATGGTACCGGCTACGGATGCGGCTACTATTGCAAGGATGCAAAGTACGCTTACCATAATTTTCCTGGTGTTCATTGTTAGTCCTCCTGCTTATGATGTTTGGTGTGATTGTATTTTGTCCTGTCAGTTCCTGTCCTGCGCTCGCTTGCGCGGCGGTCACGGGATCTGGAAGATGAAGGTTTTTTATTGGTTGATTCCTGTTTTTTGGCCGGGTCCTCGAACAGTATATCGGGAAGAAGGGTCAATACCAGCAGCATGGCCACTACGCAGAATGCAAAGTAGGATCCGGGGGGCTCCTGAATGTAGGCCACAAAGAAGCCCAGCTCGGGGACGGTGAACCTTACCTTGCCGACGAGGGTTTCGGGAGTAACCAGGGCGTTGTCTTCGAATTCGTTGGCATCGCCCTTTGTGCGGAAGGCTGGAGCGCCGTTTTCCTCAAGCACTTCGATTATGCGGTGGGTACCCAGTGTGTCTTCCCCTATGCGGAAGGTGATCACATCTCCGATGTGAAGGGTGTTCGGGTCAACTTCGTTTACATATACCAGTCCGCCCACCTTGTATTCAGGCTCCATTGAGCCGGACTGAATGATGAAAGCATCCATGCCTATCAGCCTGAGGCCCCATATCAGTATGGCAAGCACCAGCGCGGCGGCGACCAGTACAGTGGTAATTCCGTTCCATATTCCTTTGATGCGGCGGATACGCTTGCGCTTCTTTCTGAGGAGGGCCCTTTCCGCCCTGGCCTCACGGGAATCTCCGGCAAACCCTGCAGAGCCGGCAGACGGCGTGCGCCGGGGCTGTTCCGTTCTGCCTTCTCTTTTTGCAGCTGCGGATTTTTCCCTTGTATTTCTTGGCTTTTCAGCCCTTAGTTCTCTATCCATAAACGGTTTGTGTATTCCTTCTGAGCGAGTGTACTTATGCTTGTATATCCAGTGTAACGACATAGGTATACAATGGTACTTATACATATAAACAGTTTACTGCGGCAAGGCAAAAAGGGCAAGGTATTTTTATCAAAAATTTCATTTTTTCTGTCAGTATGTAATAAATTCCGCACGTTTTTCCAGTATGCGTCAATTGTTTTTTTCACCGCGCTTTTCCGTAAAACCGAAAAAACGCACAGTTTGCTGATTCCGTGCGTTTTTTTCATATTATGTTGCTCTAACGGCAATTTTTACTGTGCGGGGACTTCCTGCATATACCCATGAACAACGAATTTTGCATCGTCAAATTCGTATGTACAGGTGGAAAGTGTAAGTATTTTGTCCGATGCTTTGGGCATTACGCCGGAAACAAACGCGGATTTTTCCTTTATTTCATACAGCCATGCGGCATAATCCTTATCCGCAAAATCCTTATACCATGCGCTGGACCAGTTATCAGTTACATATCCCGAAAAGAGATACACCTTATATCTGGCATTTGGCGTGAGAAACAGCGCAACAGGGTGTTCATCGTAAAACTTTTGTTCTTTGTATTCCACAAGAGGAGCAAACATGCTCTTGTTCTTCATATGATGACCGTGAAGAATATTGTGGGGGCCTGAAAGATCCGGCGCGCAGCCCATATCCAGGAATATGCAGCCGGAGGAGTTGCGGGTCTTGTCAAAAAGATGCTTCAGATAGTATTCGTTGTCGTCGCTCTTTACAACAGGGTAGCTTATGGTTGTCCCTTCTATGTAAATCCAGCCCACAAGGTCTGAGTTTATTTCCTTCAGCTTTTCAAAATCCACCTCGGGCCATACAGTATCGTCTTCCTGCTCCGTCAGCTCCACCACCGTTCCGTCGGGATAGAACCCTGAAGGCTTTGAGCCGGGAACAGAGACATGCTGCTCTATGGTATTATAGCTGTCCTTCCCCTCCCTGTATTCTCTGAACATTTCCGTAAGCTTCCATGCAGAAAACAGCAGCAGCACCGCAAACAACATGATAAGCAGTATTCTGGTTCTTTTAGACATTTCTCACCTTTCCTGTTACTCGGATAATCAAGTAAATTTCCCTATATACATATTATCATAATATGAGAAATTGACAAGAAAACAGTTTTTGAATCCGCTTTTAAATACAAAGAATCCCCGATGAAGCTTCACCGGGGAATTCCGTTTTATTCGCCATAAAGATGGCAGGCAACCATACGGCCCTCCACAGACACCATGGAAGGCTCCTGAGTTCTGCACTTTTCCGTGGCATAGGGACAGCGGGTATGGAATCTGCAGCCGGACGGAGGATTTACAGGGCTGGGCAGCTCGCCGCTGAGCAGCAGCCTCTCCTTGCGCCGCTGATGGGGGTCCGCCTTGGGTATTGCGTCCAGCAAAAAGCGGGTATAAGGATGCAAAGGATTGGTATAGATGGTTTCGGTATCGCCCAGCTCGCACAGCTTGCCCAGGAACATCACGCAAACCCTGTTTGCAATGAAGCGCACAACGGACAAATCATGACTGATAAAAAGATAGGTAAGACCAAAGCGCCCCTGCAGATCCTTCAAAAGATTCAGTATCTGATTCTGTACGGATACATCCAGCGCGGATACAGGTTCATCGCATACTATAAAAGACGGATTCAGCGCTATTGCCCTTGCAATGCCTATGCGCTGACGCTGGCCGCCGGAAAACTGATGGGCGTAGCGGTAAAGGTGATCCGCAGTCAGACCAACAGCTTCAAGCAGCTCCACCACTCTTTCTGTGGTTTCCTTTGCATTGGCGCATACTCCGTAGGTTTCAAGGGGCTCCGCAATTATGTCCCTTACGCTCATGCGGGGGTCAAGGGAAGCATAGGGATCCTGAAAAACTATCTGCATCTGGCGGCGATAATCCCTGAATGCTCTTGCGGGCATATTTGTGATCACCGTATCCTTAAAACTCACTTCGCCGGCCGTGGGCCTGATAAGCTGTATCATGGCCTTGCCGAGAGTGGACTTTCCGCAGCCGGATTCACCCACAAGGGCCAGCACTTCATGCTCCAGAACATCCAGAGACACATTGGATACGGCATGCACCTTCTTTTTGCCGGGCAGAGAAAACTCAACGCTTAAGTCACGTACGTTTATCAATGAACTATTCTGCATATCACACCTCCTGAGCGCAGCAATGGCAGCCCACAAGATGTCCGTGGGCGACCTGATGAAGCTCGGGTACAGCCATATGGCACTTGTCGCAGCTCACAGGGCATCTGGGGGCAAAGCTGCATCCCTGGGGAAGATTGAGAAGATTTGGCACAGTGCCATGGATGGTATCCAGTACAGGCTGCTTTTTCTCAAGGGAATCCACCGCATTCATAAGGCCGACGGTATAGGGATGCCTGGGATTATCAAACAGCTCGAAGGTTTCCGCCTGCTCCACTATGCGGCCTGCATACATAACATGAACATAGTCGCACAGCTCTGCAACCACGCCCAGGTTATGGGAAATGAGTATTATACTGGTGCCTATCTCATCCCTGAGATGCTTCATCAGTTCCAGTATCTGGGCCTCAACGGTAACATCGAGAGCGGTGGTAGGTTCATCGGCGATGAGCAGCTTTGGCCTGCATATCATTGCCATGGCGATCATCACTCTCTGGCGAAGGCCGCCGGACAGCTCATGGGGATAGCACTCGTAGCGCTTTTCCGGCTCGGATATGCCCACCTTTTCAAACATGCGGATCACTTCCGCCCGGGCCTCTTTTTTTGTTACCTTGCGGTGCAGCAGTACTACCTCCTGCACCTGCCTGCCAACCTTCATTACGGGGTTAAGGCTGGTCATGGGCTCCTGGAATATCATGGATATTTCCTCGCCTCTGACGTTTGCCATTTCCGCTTCGCTAAGGGTGGTCAGCTCCTTGCCCACAAGGGCTATACTGCCGCTGACTATTTTGCCGGGATATTTCAGCAGGCGCATTACAGAGCGGGCTGTCATGCTTTTGCCGCAGCCGGATTCGCCCACTATGCCGATGATGCTGCGCTTTGGCACATCAAAGGATACGTTGTTTACTGCCTTTATTTCACCCTTGTCAGTAAAAAAGCTGGTGCAGAGGTTTTTAACCTGTAAGGTCATTTTTTCCATAATGCACTCCTCCTTTACTGCTTCTTCAGGTGGGGGTCCAGCACGTCGCGCAGACCGTCACCAAGGAAATTGAACGCCAGCACTATGAGCATTATTGCGATGCTGGGTGCAAGGCTGAGCTCGGGGTTGGTATAAAGATACTGGCGGCCTATGTTTACCATCATGCCCCAGGATGCCATAGGCTTCTCAATGCCAAGGCCAAGGAAGCTGAGGGAGCTTTCGGAAAGAATTGCGGAAGGGATATTCAGCGTAAACAGCACTATCATGGAAGGGATGCAGTTAGGCATTATGTGCCGCCACATTATCCTGAAATTGCTTACGCCGATGGACCTTGCCGCCTCAACAAACTCCGCCTCGCGGAGCTTGAGGGTCTCTGCTCTGACTATGCGGGCAACGCTTGCCCAGTTTACCAGGGCAAGGGCAAGGAATATGTTTATTATGCCGTCGCCAAGGGTATACATTATTACCATTGCCAGCAGCATGGATGGGAACGCCAGCATAATATCCGCAAGACGCATTATGACGGAATCCACCCTGCCTCCCATGTAGCCTGCGATAATGCCCAGGGCGGCACCGGCAAGCATGGAGATCACAGTGGGAACTATGCCCACAAGAAGGGAGATTCTGGAGCCGTACAGCAGCCTCGTAAGTACATCGCGGCCCAGCTCGTCAGCGCCCAGCAAATGTGCCTTTGAAAGGCCGGAAAGGCGGTTTATGGGGTCTATATCCTCATATCCGTAGGGCGTGAGCCAGGGGGCAAAAACAGCGCCTATCACGAAAAACATGATAATCACAAGGGATACTATGGCCAGCTTGTTTTCCCTGAAAAGCCTTTTCATCACGCCGCGGAAGGTATTCTGTTCGTCGTAAAGCACGGGGGTATCCATGGGGGCAGTGTTTTTCTGTTCCATTATGGCTATACCTCCTTGCGAATTCTGGGATCCAGCAGCGAATACAGACAGTCTGCTACAAGGTTGCCCAGTATTACCAGCGCCGTGGAGAACAGTATGGTTCCCTGCAGCAGCGGTATGTCACGTCCGTCAATGGCCTGCACGGCAAGACGGCCAATGCCATTGATGGAAAATATGGTTTCGCAGATTACTGCGCCG
>JAZNUG010000102.1:0-4183 GCA_045592165.1 Clostridia bacterium
TCACAGAACGACATGGCTACGATCGACTTAAGGTTGCCCCCATTGCAGAGCTGAATGACGGCTTGCTTGACGTGTGCATAGTAAGAAAACTTTCAAGGCTTGGCGTATTGCGGGTGCTGCCCTCGGTTGTAAAGGGAAAGCATCTCAATTCTCCCCATGTGCGCTATCTCAAGGCAAAGGAACTGCGCCTTGAATCCACCAGGGAAAATACCCTTAACCTTGACGGCGAGCTGGGCTCATCCACTCCCGTTACCTTCAAAATACTGCCCGGGGCGCTGACGCTGCTGCTGCCCCCCAAGGAAGAGGATCATGCGTAAAAGACGCTACAGAGTAAACAACCGAAGCAAAGCCATAGGCCGTATACTTGTGCTGGTTGCGGGTCTGCTTATAATCGTGGGGCTGATATTCGGCATAATAAAGCTTATCGGCTCTGCCGCAAAGAAGGGCAAGGGTATGTCCCAGCTGCCCTTTGATGCCTCCGCAAATTACACCTATACCGGCGCAGGCTTTTTGTACTTTGACGCAGGCAGGCTGTATTACGAAGATATATCCGATGGATCAAAGGATACCTCATACAAGATAAACACAGAGGAGCTTAAGCTGGCCGCATCCCCCGGCATATCCGTGCTGTATCATGAATCCGCATTGCAGATAGTGGGCGCGGGGGATTCCCTGGTATTCTCCGGCAGAGTGCTGGGCGTGCGCTGCGGCAATGACCATGTGGCGGTGCTGAGGGAAGACAGCGCCGGCGGCACAGCCATAGTAATATACGACAAAAACGGCATACAGGTGGATCAGATGGACTTTGACGCCACCGACCTTATAGGCTTCGGCTTCTCCAATACCAGCGACGAGACCCTCTGGACGCTGGAAGCGGATTATTCCACCCCCACCCCTGTTTCCACCCTTACCACATGCAACCTGGGCACCCGCCGCACCACAGGCGTTATGACGGTGCAGGGTCAGCTGGTGGAAAAGGTGCTGTTTACAGACAGCAGTATTTTCCTTTCCGCCACCTCCAGCCTTATCCGCTGCAATCTGGCAGGATCCTCCGAGGCCTACCGCATGACGGTATACGGCTGGGAGCTGATGGATTATTCCATAACGGATTCCGCCCCCGTGCTGATGTACGGTCAGCGGGGAACGGATATGCACAGCACCCTTAAGCTGTACACCCTTGCAGAGGGCGATGTGGGTACTGCTGAAATTGCCCAGGTGCATCCCCCCGCAGGCTATGTGGGCGCCTTCCTTATGAACGGCAGGCTCTGCGTATACACTCCCACCGAGCTGTATACCTATTCTGCGAAGGGAGAGCTGCTTTCCACGGATAAGCTTTCCGAAACCATCACAAAGGCAGAAAAGCTTTCCGACAGCCATGCCCTGCTCTACAAGGGCGATACATTGATGATCAACGTAAAATAGCAAGCGTGTTCTATTCTTAAGCAAAGGAGGACTTCAATGAACCTGATAGATCTGGCGGCGATAGTCATAATTGCGCTGTTTGTGCTGAATGGATTGTACAAGGGCTTTTTGTCCACCCTGCTCAGCATAGGTGCATACTTTGTGTCCGTCATATTCGGCTTTTTGTTCATCCGCCCCGGCGCCGCGTTTATCACCGGCCACAAGCGGCTGTTCAATATGATGCTGTATTATACCGAGGGCAGCGAGTTTATCGCCAATCCGGAATATGTGAGGGCGGAGCTTTCCTCCCTTTCCAATACCGATATAAACAGCATACTGGAATCTGCCCGGCTGCCCTATCCAATGGGCAGGGAAATCGCAAAGAACATCGCAAAGGAAGCCTTTGCGGATCAGGGCATCGTCACCCTTGGCGACTACTTCAATCAGACCATAGTATGCGTATTCATAAACATACTGGTTTTCCTGCTGGTGTTTGCGCTGGTGCGGCTGATACTGGGCCTCATCATCAACGGCGCAGACTATGCGGACCCCTTCCCGGTGCTGCGTGCCCATGACGGCTTGCTGGGCGGCGCATTGGGCCTTGTGAGGGGAATGCTTGCCATGTTCCTCATATTCATGTTTGTGCCCATTGCGCTGACGGTGCTGGGTCAGTTTGATCTTATTACCAACATGGTGGATGATTCCGTCATGGCGGGGATATTCTACCGGCTGAATTTCCTGCTGTCGATTGTGGCGTAGAGGCTTCGCCTTTCGCTCAAATGCTTGCGCATGTGGCCGATCATATCCACAAAGCGGGGAGTGCCGATTTCCTCTCGCAGCAGCGGCTGCTCCCGGGCGGAAATCGGTCAGGAGCATCCATTCCTTGCGGAATGGTTCCGCTTTCGCCGTACATGCCGCCGAAAGCGGATTGATGCCTCCGGCTGTGAATGTATTTCTTATGCAGGCAAAATAGGCAAGCCTGCGCTGAACTTTAGTTAATCTTTAGTTTTTCTTTCTCTTTTTGCTTCTTTTTCTGCTTTCTTTTTTCTTAAAAAGAAAGAGAAAAAGAAGATAATATCCCAAAGGAGCACCCATATGTACCTTGCCTCAAACTGGAAGGATTACGAAATAATCGACGCAGGCGACGGCAGCAAGCACGAGCGCTGGGCCGACGTTACCCTGCTGCGCCCCGATCCTCAGGCTGCATGGCCCATGAAGGAGCCCAGGAGCGTACACGCCCGCTATATCCGCAGCAGCAGCGGCGGCGGACACTGGGAATACGGCAAATCCCTGCCTGACAGCTGGACCATCCGCTACCGTGATCTTACCTTCATAGTCCGTCCCACCGGCTTCAAGCATACCGGCCTTTTCCCTGAGCAGGCGGTAAACTGGGACTGGATGCGGGGCATCGTGGAAAAAAGCGATAAGCCCTTCCGGGTGCTGAATCTCTTTGCATATACCGGCGGCGCAACGGCGGGCCTTGCCGCTTCCGGCGCAGAGGTGGTGCATGTTGATGCGGCAAAGGGCATGGTTGCCTGGGCAAAGGATAACCTTGCCGCTTCCGGTCTTGGGGATAAGCCTGTGCGCTTCATAGTGGATGACGTTATGAAGTTCGTGCTGCGTGAGCAGCGCAGGGGCAGGGATTATCACGGCATACTGATGGATCCCCCCAGCTACGGCAGAGGCCCCAATGGGGAAATGTGGAAAATCGAGGATGACCTGTATCCTCTGGTGCGGGAGTGCGTAAAGCTCCTTGCTCCCGATGCAAGGTTCTTCCTTATCAATTCATACACCACCGGCCTTGCGCCCACCGTCCTTTCCAATGTGCTCAAGGTGGCCCTTGGAGATAAGGGCGGCCATATAGAGTGCGACGAGGTGGGCCTGCCCATCACAAGGGGCGGTCTGGTGCTGCCCTGCGGCGCATCCGGACGCTGGGAGCGCTGATATGATACCTGTTCTTTATGAGGACAACCACCTGCTGGTGGTACAAAAGCCCCCCAATATGCCTGTTCAGGAGGATTCCTCCGGGGATATGGATATGCTCAATGAGCTGAAGGGGTACATAAAGGAAAAATACGCAAAGCCCGGGGAAGTTTACCTGGGCCTTGTCCATAGGCTGGACAGGCCTGTCGGCGGGGCAATGGTATTTGCCCGCACTTCCAAGGCGGCGGCAAGGCTTTCCTCCCAGTTCAACGGCCACAGTGCAAAAAAGACCTACCTTGCCGTGGTGGAAGGATATCCCACAGGCGGAGAGCTTACGGATTTCATCCTTCGGGATGAATCCACCGGCAACAGCCGCGCAGTGCCTGAGGGTACGCCCGGCGCAAAGTCTGCAAGGCTTTCATACCGGCCCATCGCTTCAAAGGACGGCCTTACTCTGGTAAGCATTCAGCTGCATACCGGGCGGCATCATCAGATACGGGTGCAGTTCTCCGGCCGCAATATGCCTCTGTGGGGAGATCAGCGGTACAATAAAAACGCCGTGCCCGGCCAGCAGATTGCCCTCTGGGCCTGCAGCCTTACCGTAGAGCATCCCACCAAAAAAGAAAACATGACCTTCACCTCCCTGCCAAAGGGCGGAGTATGGAAGAAGTTTGAAAACCTCATTCCCGGCGCTGCCGCAGGAATACCCATAGTCTACGCCGATGACAACATCATAATTGCGGACAAGCCTGCCGGATTGCCCACAGCCAAAGCGGACGGGGAAGGGGAGACGCTGGAAAGCCGTCTGTCGGTTTACGGGGATCCCATGCCGGCTCACCGTCTGGATGCGAATACCAAG
>JAZNUG010000103.1:0-15753 GCA_045592165.1 Clostridia bacterium
AAAGCATGATTCCGCCCTGCATATTTACGGCCTCACCGGCCCCGGCGGCGTTCACAGCCATCAGAATCACTTCTTTGGCCTGCTGGAGCTTGCAAAGCGTCAGGGCCTTGAAAAGGTATATGTCCATTGCTTCATGGACGGCCGCGATGTGCCCCCCGAGAGCGGAAAGGGATACATTGAAAACTATCAGCAGAAGATTGCCGAGATAGGCGTGGGCAAGATCGCTACCGTGATGGGCCGCTACTATGCCATGGACAGGGACAACCGCTATGAGCGTGTTGAAAAGGCCTATGCTGCACTGGTTTACGGCGAGGGCGTATATGCTGCCGATCCCGTACAGGCCATGCAGGATTCCTATGATGCAGGCGTTACCGATGAATTCGTTCTGCCCGTGGTTATCACTGAAAACGGCGCCCCCGTTGCCACCATCAAGGCAAACGACAGCGTGATCTTTTACAATTTCCGTCCCGACAGAGCCCGTGAGATCACCCGCTCCTTCATCTTTGAAGACTTTGACGGCTTTGAGCGCAAGAACGGCTTCTTCCCCGTTCATTATGTATGCATGACCCAGTATGACAAAACCTTCGGCGACAAGGTTGACATCGCCTTCAGGCCCGAGGGACTTACCAACACTCTGGGCGAGTACCTTGCAGCAAGCGGCAAAACTCAGCTTCGCATTGCGGAAACCGAGAAGTATGCCCATGTTACTTTCTTCTTCAACGGCGGCGTGGAAGCCCCCAATGAAAACGAAGACCGCTGTCTGATCCCCTCTCCCAAGGTAGCCACTTACGATCTGCAGCCTGAAATGAGCGCATACGAAGTGGCTGAGGAAGCGGTAAAGCGCATAGAGAGCGGCAAGTACGATGTGATGATCCTCAACTTCGCCAATCCTGACATGGTTGGCCATACCGGCGTTATGGATGCGGCTGTAAAGGCGGTTCACGCGGTTGATGAATGTACCGATAAGGTTATCAAGGCCATCCTCAAGGCAGGCGGCCGCGCCATCGTTACCGCTGACCACGGCAACTGCGAGCGTATGTACGATGAAGACGGCGTAACCCCCTTCACCGCACACACCACTCTCCCTGTGCCTATGATACTGGTGGACGAGGAAAAGAAGGATGCAAAGCTTCGCACCGACGGCAGACTGTCTGATCTTGCTCCCACCATGCTGTCTCTGATGGGCATGGATATTCCCGCCGAAATGACCGGTTCCAGCCTTATCGTGGGTTAAAAGGTAATAAAGTTAGGTTAGTTTGTCCCAAAAGGGGATAAAAAATCCAAAAAACATATGGCTTTTTTATAGAATGCGTGGTATAATAGCCTTCGCGTTCGATAGCGAAAGTATTCCATGGGAGGAAGTATATATAATGGAAGCTCTGAACACAATCCTTAATATCGTACTCATCATCTGCTCTATTGCCCTTATCGCAGTAGTGCTTATGCAGCAGACCAAGAGCAGCGGCCTCGGCGGCGCTTTTGGCGGCGATACCCAGTCCTTCACTGCCCGCGGACAGGCGGCCAGCAAGGAAGCAAAGCTTCAGAAGATCACCAAGATCCTGGCAATCGTTATTGCAGTAATCGCAATTGCCATGACCATTATCAACTGATTTTTCACAGCTTTCAGCAGGAGGGTGTGCCGGTGAGGCATACCCTCTTTTGGTTTTTAAAAGAAAAGGAGATATAACCAAACACGCATGAAAGAAACCATTCTGGACATTATCCGGCATACAGGCCGTCCCATGGACGGGGAAGAAATACTCTCAGCTGCAGGCGGAGAACTTGAAGCTGTGCAGTCTGCCCTTGAAGAACTTGCTTCCTCCGGTCTTATAATGATAACCCGCAGAGGTAAGGCGGCGCTGCCCGAGCAGCTGGGTCTTATCTATGGACGGGTGCAGTGCAGCCCCAAGGGATACGGCTTTTTCATCCCTGTATCCGGGGAAGAGGATATGTTTATCACCGCCGAGTGTATGGGCGGCGCATTGCATGGAGACATGGCCTTTGCCCGCCGTACCGACAGGGGCGGCAGAGGCAGCAGCGACCGCTGCGAGATAGTTTCCGTTGTCAAGCGTGCCTCGGATAAGCTTACCGGCACATATGAAAACGACGGAGAATTCGGCGGCTATGTTATTCCGGATGATCCCCGTATATCACAGGATGCAATGATACCCCCAGGCAGCGAAAAAGGTGCAAAGCATGGGGATAAGGTCGTTGCAAGGATACTGCAGTATCCCGGCAGCCGCCGTCCCATGATAGGCGAAATAGCCGAAGTGCTGGGCAGGGCAGGGGCAAAGGGTATGGATATACTGTCCATAATCCGACGCCTTGAGCTTCCGGATGAGTTTTCCGCAGCCGCCCTAAAGCAGGCAAAGGCCTTTGGGCAGACTGCAGACGAGGAGGACATAAAGGGCCGCCGTGATTTTCGCGGCATACTTACCGTTACAATCGACGGCGCAGACGCAAAGGACCTTGACGACGCGGTTTCCCTTGAGCGTACTCCCACAGGGCTTTTCCGCCTTGGGGTGCACATAGCGGACGTAAGCCATTATGTTCGCGCGGGGGGCGCAATAGACAAAGAAGCATATAAGCGGGGCACCAGCGTGTATTTTCCGGACAGGGTGCTGCCCATGCTGCCAAAGGAACTGAGCAACGGCCTTTGCTCCCTCAATCCCAATGAGGATAAGCTGACCCTTTCCTGTATAATGGATATAGACAGCCGGGGCAAGGTGATAAAGCACAGCATATGCGAAAGTGTTATATGCTCAGACAGGCGGCTTACATATGAAGATGTAAACGCAATGTTTGAAGGGGATAAAGCCCTTAGGGAACAGTATGGGGATGTGCTGCCCATGCTGATGGAAATGCGGGAGCTTATGGGTATACTTCGGGCAAAGCGTGATGCCCGGGGTTCCATAGACTTTGACCTGCCCGAGGCAAAGATAATACTGGATAATGAGGGTCATACCGATGATGTGCAGCTGTACGTCCGGGGCGAGGCCAATAAGATGATAGAGGAATTCATGCTGGCGGCAAATGAAACCGTCGCCCGCCATGGATTGAACAAGGGCATTCCCCTGATGTACCGGGTGCATCATGCGCCGGAAGACAGCCGCATTGAGGAGCTGAATGAGTTCCTCAACAGCCTTGGCTACAACATTCGCAAGGCGGATAATCTCAGACCCATCGCCGTACAGAAAGTGCTGCTGCAGGCCGCGGGAAGCCCTGAGGAAAGCGTTATCAGCAGGGTGACTCTTCGGGCTATGTCAAAGGCAAAATACAGCCCCGACTGCGACGGCCATTTCGGTCTTGCGGCTGAGTGCTATTGCCACTTTACCTCTCCCATACGCAGATATCCCGACCTTATGGTGCATCGCGCCCTTAAGGACGCCATGCACGGCAGGCTCAATGAGAAAAAGCGCAAAAGCTGGACAACAAGGCTGCCCGAGGCCGCAAATCATTGCTCAGAAAGAGAAATAGCCGCAGTGGAAGCGGAGCGTGCGGCGGATGACCTGAAGAAATGCGAATACATGAAGGATCATCTGGGCGAGGAGTTTGAGGGTATCATTTCCGGCGTTGTCCAGCAGGGCTTCTTTGTGGAGCTGCCAAATACCGTGGAGGGCCTGGTGAGGGTCACATCTCTCCTTGACGACAGATATTTCCTTGAGGAAAAACACCATCGCCTGGTGGGCCGCGGCGGCAGACAGTTCCGCATCGGCGACAGCGTGAGGGTAAAGGCGGTTGCCGCGGATATGGAGACGGGCAAAATAGATTTTGAGCTTTGTCAGGAGCGCAAAGCCCATGACAAGCCCCGTCACAGCGGCCGCAAAAAGTCCTCATCCAGGTCGACACAGCGGCAAAAGGATGGTAAAATAGCAATGCATAAAAGCAAGAGAGGGGGCAGTCGCGGTGGCCGAGAAAAAGGGAACAAAAAGGCTCGCAGAAAACCGTAAGGCACGCCATGAATATTTTATAGAGGATACCTATGAGTGCGGCATTGCCCTTGCAGGAACCGAAGTCAAGAGCATCCGCGCAGGCAAGGTAAACCTTAAGGATTCCTATGCCCAGATAAAGAAGGGCGAGGCATACATCATCGGCATGCATATCAGCCCCTATGAGCAGGGCAACATATTCAACCGGGATCCCTTCAGGGAAAGAAAACTGCTGCTGCACAAGAGCGAAATACGCAAGCTGCTCACCGCCTCTCAGGTGGATGGATACAGCCTTATCCCCCTGCAGCTTTATCTTAAAGACGGCCTTGTAAAGCTGGAGCTGGCAGTTGCCAAGGGCAAAAAGCTTTACGATAAGCGCAGCGATATAGCGGGCCGCGATGCAAAGCGTGAAATGGAACGCCGCTTGAAGGAGGCAAGATTCAGATGAAAAAACTGCCCTTTAGCAAAGAGCAGATGGAGCGCATAGTAAAAGAATATCCCACTCCTTTTCATATTTACGACGAAAAGGCCATAAGGGAGAATATTCGTGAGCTGTATAAGGCGTTTTCCTGGAACAAGGGATTCAAGGAATACTTTGCCGTAAAGGCACTGCCCAATCCTGCAATAATGCAGCTGCTCCACGAGGAAGGCTGCGGCATGGATTGCTCTGCCCTTACCGAGCTTATGCTGGCCGAGGCAATAGGCTGCCGGGGCGGGGATATAATGTTCTCCAGCAACGATACGCCGGCTGAGGACTTTGAATACGCAAGGCGCCTTGATGCCATAGTCAACCTTGATGACATTACCCATATAGACTTCCTTGAGCTGCATGGCGGCATACCTGAGCGCATTTGCTGCCGCTACAATCCCGGCGGCGAGTTCCGCCTGGGCAACGACATTATGGGCAACCCTGCAGATGCCAAGTACGGCATGACATATGCTCAGCTTGAGGAAAGCTTCCGCATACTGCTTTCAAAGGGGGTAAAGGAATTCGGCCTGCATGCCTTCCTTGCCAGCAGCACCACGGACGACAGCTATTTCCCCACCCTCGCCCGTGAGCTTTTCACCGTGGCCGCAAGGCTGCATGAAAGCACCGGCGCAAACGTAACCCTCATAAACCTTTCCGGCGGCATAGGCATACCCTATATGCCGGATGAACGCAGGGCGGATATTGCCCATATCGGCGAAGAGGTACGCAGGGCATATGAAGAGGTTGTGCCTGCGGGGCTGGAAATCAGTCTTTGTGCGGAGCTGGGCCGCTATGTGACAGGGCCATACGGCTATCTTGTGACCCGTGCCATACACAAAAAGGACATCTATAAGAATTACATCGGCGTGGATGCCTGCGCCTGCAATCTTATGCGCCCCGCAATGTACGGCTCCTATCACCATATAACTGTGCTTGGCAAGGAGAATGCTCCTTTGGATCACGTATATGACGTGGTGGGCTCCCTTTGCGAGAACAATGACAAGTTTGCCATTGACCGTCAGCTTCCCGAAATTGAGATGGGCGATCTCGTGGTAATACACGACACCGGCGCCCACGGCTTCTCAATGGGATACAACTACAACGGCAAGCTGAGAAGCGCAGAGCTTCTTCTAAAGGAAGACGGCGGCGTAAAGCTTATCCGCAGGGCAGAGACCCCCGAGGATTACTTTGCAACGCTGGATTTGTCTGCATATAAATAATGTGATATAATAATACTGTCAGTTAAGATCTGCCCCATAATATGGGGCTGCTTGGGGGCGTACATGGTTTCGACGGGGATCATGGAGGCCGGATAAGCGAGCCGAAGACCCGTGCTTCGTTAAAAATGGGAAAATTTAAATTTAACTGGCAAATCTGAATTTGCACTCGCTGCCTAATTAGGCAGTGCGTCGGCCCGGGACTTCCCACGGCCCCGGTTACCGGCGTCATTAATGTGGGGAACCAGCCCGCTTAAGCTTTGCGGTGGGTGGGACTTTATGAAGCTACCAAAGCCCTGATCCTGTTGGTGGGAGCTGATTTGGCAGAGGGAAGGTTAAAACATCAACTACGCTCGTAGAAAGTCTTGTTAACAGGTTTTCGGACAGGGGTTCGACTCCCCTCGCCTCCACCAAATAAGCACGATAGTTTTGATACAAAACCATCGTGCTTTTTACTTTGGGAAATTTGTGATTATGTGCTACAATCAGTTTGGGAAACTTTAATTTGTCAAACAGATGGGATAAATTTGGAAATTCAGGAGAGCAGATGATAAAACATATTGCAAATATAGTCACGGGTTTTCGTATTTTGGGCAGTGTTTTGCTGCTGTTTTTTCCTGCGTTTTCAGCAGAGTTTTATGTTATATATATCACCTGTGGTTTCAGCGATATGATAGACGGCACTATCGCAAGAGAAACAAACAGCACCGGCGAACTGGGGGCTAAAATCGATACTGCAGCAGACATGGCGTTTGTAACAGCATCTTTGATTAAAATATTGCCGGCAATCAATATCCCTCAATGGTTATGGGTATGGGGTGCCGTGATCGCAATTATCAAAATCGGTAATATCATATGGGGGTATGCGTCTAAGAAGCAGTTTATATCCCTGCATACTGTAATGAACAAGATCACGGGATTGTTATTGTTTCTTTTGCCATTAACATTGCCTTTTGCAAAGTTGAAATACAGTTTTATGGCAGTATGCTCCATAGCAACATTCGCGGCAATTCAGGAAGGGGTTTATATTGCGGCAAGTTGTGAAAACAGGTAAGCGGATTCGGGTTTGCAGAATTCCCGGACTGTGTTTTATTTGGCAGCGGTAATCTGGGGAGTGGTCACTGCGCCCGGGCATTTGGGAGGGAAAAAGGCAAATACACAGGTATATTATTGCAAAAAGCCTCTCTTTATGATATTCTTACCGTCGGATTTTATAGATATAAGGGGAGTTTTATGCTGAAAAGCATTCGCAATTTTATAAAAAAAGAAACCGTGCTTTGCGTGGCGGCGGTATGCGCCATTGCCACCATGTTTCTGGTGCCGCCGGACGGGGCGTATATCGGGTATATTGACCTTAAGGTGCTGTGCCTGCTGATGTGCCTTATGGCGGTGGTGGCGGGCTTTGAGGGCTGCGGCGCCTTCAAGTGGCTTGCGTATCAGCTGCTGAGCCGCTGCAAAAGCGGACGGGTGCTGAGCATTGTGCTGATAATGCTGCCCTTCTTCAGCTCTATGCTGGTTACAAATGACGTGGCGCTGCTTACCTTTGTGCCATTTACCCTGATGCTGCTGGAGCAGATAGGGTGCGTAAGTGCTGTGATTCCCATGCTTGTATTGCAGACCATTGCCGCAAACCTTGGCAGTATGGCTACGCCCGTGGGCAATCCTCAGAATCTGTTCCTGTATGGGGCATATGAGTTGAGTGCAGGTGAGTTTTTCGGGGCGATGCTGCCCCTCGCGGCGGTAAGCCTTGTGTGCCTTGCGGCGGCGTCGCTGCCTGTGCTGCCAAAGGCTATGCCCGATTTTGAGCTGCAGAGTGAAAACCTGCAGCAGCCCAAAAAGCTTGGCGTATACGGCATACTGTTTTTGATGTGCCTGCTGACGGTATTCCGTGTGCTGCACTTTGGTATAATGACTGTTATGGTTATCGCTGCCATAGCTGTAATGGAGCCGAAAAAACTGAAGGAACTGGACATTGCACTGCTTGCCACCTTTGTGTGCTTCTTTATAGTATCCGGCAACCTGGGAAGGGTGGAGGCGGTGCGGAATTTCCTGCAGACGCTGCTGGAACGCAATGCCCTGCTGACCGCTGCAGCCACCAGCCAGGTGATAAGCAACGTGCCTGCGGCTGTGCTGCTTTCCGAGTTTACCCAGCAGTGGCGGCCGCTGCTGGAAGGCGTGAATATCGGCGGCCTTGGTACACCTATCGCATCCCTTGCAAGCCTCATCACCCTTAAGCTGTATATGCGCTGGCCCAAAGCCAGAGCAGGCAGGTTCCTTTGGGTATTTACCGTTGCGAATATAATAGGCCTTGTGATACTGCTTGCTGCGGCGATGATATGGTAACGGAAAAAGCTTCTTTCCCGCTGATGGGAAAGGGGCTTTTTATATTCCGGGGCTACTTTATTTTGCCTGAAAGTGACTGTATAATATAGGCAAGGTATCATTATCAGCAGGAGGATTGATCATGCTGTGGCTGGTTATGGCGGTGTTGTCTGCCATATTTGCAGGAATAACTTCCATACTGGTAAAATGCGGCGTGAAAACCACCGATTCGGACGTTGTAACGGCGCTGAGGACGGTGGTTGTGCTGTTGTTTTCCTGGATAATGGTATTTATTGCGGGCTCGGCGGGAGCCATATCTCAGGTAAGCACAAGGTCTCTTTTGTTTCTGATACTTTCCGGCTTTGCCACGGGCGCATCATGGATATGCTATTTCCGCGCCCTTTCCATGGGGGATGTAAACAAGGTCGTGCCGGTGGATAAATCCAGCACGGTGCTTTCGGTGCTGCTGGCTATCGTACTCTTCGGCGAAACAAACAACCTTGCCGTAAAGCTGGGCAGTACGGTGCTTCTCGGCATAGGAATACTGCTGATGGTGGAACATAAAGAAACACAGCGGCAGGATACCGATTCCAAATGGATACTGTACGGTGTACTGGGAGCGGTTTTTGCGGCCCTTACATCCATACTTGCCAAGGTGGGCATAGATGGGGTGGAATCAAATCTGGGTACCGCCATACGCACCGGTGTGGTGCTTATCATGTCGTGGGCAATAGTTTTCATGAAGGACAAGCAGGCGCAGGTGAAATCCGTAAGCGGCAGAGAATTGGTGTTTATCGGATTTTCCGGCATTGCTACCGGCGCATCCTGGCTGTGCTATTACTATGCTATACAGAACGGCATCGTAAGTGTGGTTGTGCCCATCGATAAAATGAGCATACTGGTAACCGTACTGTTTTCCTATCTGGTATTCGGCGAAAAGCTCAGCCGCAGGGCGGCAGCTGGCCTGGGGCTGATGCTGGCAGGCACTGTGATTATGGCGGTATGGGGATAGTATATTTACCAAAGTTCCGTTGTTTAAAAGGGCTTGGTTGGGTTATAATCAAAAAAAGTGATTAAATAAGGAGTATGTGAATGAATATTACCGACGACATCAAGTATATCGGCGTAAATGACCATCAGCTGGATTTGTTTGAAGGACAGTACGTGGTGCCAAACGGTATGGCATACAATTCCTATGTGATAATGGATGAAAACATCGCCGTAATGGACGCTGTCGGCGAGGGCTTCGGCGAGGAATGGCTGGGCAATATCCGGGCGGCCGCAGGCGGCAAGGCGCCTGATTACCTGATTGTTCAGCATATGGAGCCGGATCATTCCGCAAATATTCTTACCTTTGCAAAGGCTTATCCCGATGCAAAAATAGTGGCTTCTGCCAAGGCTTTTGCCATGATGAAGAACTTCTTCGGCACTGCCTTTGAGGACAGGCAGGTGGTCGTGGGCGAGGGAAGCACCCTTTCTCTGGGCAGGCATCAGCTCACCTTTGTTACCGCTCCCATGGTGCACTGGCCTGAGGTTATCGTTACATATGACAGCACAGATAAAGTACTGTTTTCCGCAGACGGCTTCGGCAAGTTCGGCGCTCTGGATGTGGAGGAGGACTGGGCCTGCGAAGCAAGGCGTTACTACATCGGCATTGTAGGCAAGTACGGCGCCCAGGTGCAGAGCCTGCTGAAAAAGGCAAGTGCGCTGGATATCAGCATCATCTGCCCCCTTCACGGCCCCGTGCTTACAGAGAATCTCGAATATTACATCAACCTCTATGATATCTGGTCTTCTTACCGTGTGGAGGAGGAGGGCGTGGTAATCGCCTATACCTCTGTATACGGCAATACCAAAAAGGCGGTGGAAGAACTCGCCGCAAAGCTTGAAGCAAAGGGATGCAAAGTGGCGGTAAATGACCTTGCCCGCTGCGATATGGCGGAGGCTGTGGAGGATGCATTCCGCTACAGCAAGCTGGTGCTTGCCACTACCACCTACAATGCAGACATTTTCCCCTTCATGCGTACATTTATCGACCACCTGACCGAGCGTAATTACAGCAACCGCACCGTTGCCTTCATCGAAAACGGCAGCTGGGCCCCCATGGCAACAAAGGTGATGAAGGGCATGCTGGAAAAGAGCAAGAAGCTTACCTACGCCGAGACCGAGGTAAAGATAATGTCCGCCCTGAACGAGGCAAGCGCCGCACAGCTTGATGCTTTGGCGGAAGAGCTGAGCAAGTAAAAGACACATATTATTTAAGCCAAGGGGCTGATTGCTCCTTGGCTTTTTGTTTATCCACTTAATTTATCCTGATTCCCTTATGTATTTCAAAGCCGCTAAGATCAAA
This sequence comes from Clostridia bacterium, assembly GCA_045592165.1. Lineage (GTDB taxonomy): Bacteria > Bacillota > Clostridia > Christensenellales > CAG-138 > SFEL01. The sequence continues at coordinate 10,288 of JAZNUG010000103.1, forward strand.
GCCTGACAGCGACAGCAGAAGAATTGCCGTTATTGCAATGGCGATGCTGATGACGGCGAACCATTTTTTGAATTCTTTATCCATTTGTATGTCCCTATAAATTGGAATTTATCGTTATAAATCAATATTGATTTCGTACTTATCTTCAATGAGTATATGGTTCACATTATACCTTTGTGCGAGGGCTAATATTTCTGCATTGTCTGCCAACACACTCTCCATTGTGCAACATTCATCATCCAAGCGGTTTTCAATAGCATTTGCATATTTCTTTATGTCAGCAAAGTGATTTCTGATATATTCCTCACTCATTGCAAGACAGAAATATTTAATATTTTCAAGATATTCGGAGCCAAAGTCCTTTTGCCAATCGAACGGAATATAGCAACCTTCAACAATTAAGTTCTGCTTGTTTTCGATAGCAGTTTTAACCATTTCACGGACGATAGGCCATAGGTATGCGGTCAAATCATTATCATCACTCATAGGAGTAAGTTCTGTATTACCGCTGCGAATCAAACCCATTTTTAGATGATCTATTGAAAGATATGGGTATTTATATTTTTCAAGCAGTTTTTGGGCAAGTGCAGTTTTGCCTGTATGCGATGCTCCGGTAATTAAAACAATCATCTCAATCATCCCTACAAATTCTTATTTGTCGCTTCATCTGATTACAACCTACCACAAGGGAAGCGATTTCGCAAGAATAGGTACGCTGATGCAAATAAAAAAGCGGATGGTTTCCCATCCGCTTTTGTGTGTGCATTGATTACTTGAAGCTTTCGATGATGTCCACGATCTCGGCACCGATGCGCTTCTGGGCTTCCTTGGTAGCTGCGCCGATGTGGGGGGTGCAGGATACGTTGGGATGGCTGTACAGAGCGGAGTTGGTGGCGGGTTCCTCGGCGAATACGTCAAGGCCGGCTGCACGTACCTTGCCGGACTCAAGGGCTGCCAGCAGGTCCTCTTCGTTTACGTTGTCGCCGCGGGAGGTGTTGATGAATACCACGCCGTCCTTCATCTTGTCGATGTTTTCCTTGCTGATCAGCTTTACGCCGTTAAGGGAGGGGGTGTGGAGGGAGATGAAGTCGGACTGTGCGAACAGCTCGTCAAGCTCTACATACTTCATGCCCATTTCTTCTTCGATGCCGGGTACATGGAAGATATCCTGAGCGATAACCTTCATGCCCAGAGCGGTTGCCATACGGCCCAGTGCCTGACCGATGCGGCCAAAGCCGATGATGCCCAGGGTCTTGCCGCCCAGCTCGATGCCGGCGCCGTAGGCCTTCTTCTCCCACTTGCCTTCGCGCATGGTGTGGCCTGCTACGGAGATGAAGCGGGCGCATGAGAACATATGGGCCATGGCCAGCTCAGCAACGGAGTTGCTGGAGGCGCGGGGGGTGTTCCTTACTGCGATGCCGGCTTCTTCGGCATACTTAACGTCGATATTGTCAACGCCTACGCCGCCGCGGATGATGAGCTTCAGACTGCCGCCCTTGGCTGCGTCGATATGAGCGGCGCGAACCTTGGTGGCGCTGCGTACTACAACAGCGTCAAAGCCCTTGAGAGCCTCGCCCAGCTCTTCGGGAGCGTAGAACTGTTCTACAACTTCATGGCCCTTGTCCTTGAGGGACTGGAGGGCGGATTTATCCATACCGTCGGTTACAAGAATACGCATGATTATTCTCCTTTATATGGTTGATTGATTACTTCTTGTAGTTAGCTTCGAATTCCTTGAGGAAGTCTACCAGAGCAACAACGCCTTCCTTGGGCATTGCGTTATAGGTGGAGGCGCGGAGGCCGCCAACGCTCTTGTGGCCCTTCAGGTTGTCAAAGCCGGCCTTCTTGGTGGCGGCAACAACTTCAGCGTCAAGCTCTGCATCGCCGGTGACGAAGGGGATATTCATGAGGCTGCGGAATTCCTTTTCAACGGTGCCCTTGAACATTTCGGACTGATCCAGGAAGTCATACATTACCTGAGCCTTGTCGATGTTCAGCTTATCCATGGCTTCCAGGCCGCCGATCTTCTTGAGGTACTTGAATACCTGACCGCATACGTAGATGGACCAGCAGTTGGGGGTGTTGTACATGGAGCCGTTGTCTGCGTGGGTCTTGAATGCACAGTAGGTGGGTACCCAGGAGGGCAGCTCTTCGGGATCGCGGATCAGGTCTTCGCGGATGATGGCGATAACCATACCGGCGGGACCGATGTTCTTCTGAACGCCGCCGTAGATGAGGCCGTAATCGGATACATTGCAGGGCTTGGACAGGAACATGGAGGACTGGTCGGATACCAGAACCTTGCCCTTGGTGTCAGGCAGCTTCTGCCAGGTGGTGCCGTGAATGGTTTCGTTTTCGCAGATGTATACATAGTCTGCATTATCGGGAATGTCCAGATCAGAGCAATCGGGGATGTAGGAGAAGTTCTTGTCCTTGCTGGAGGCAACTACCTTTACTTCGCCGTACTTCTTGGCTTCGGCAATAGCCTTCTTGCTCCATGCGCCGGTTTCAACGTAGCAGGCTACGCCGTTCTTCATCAGGTTCATGGGGATCATGGCGAACTGGAGGGTTGCGCCGCCCTGAATGAAGAGAACCTTATAGTTGTCAGGGATGTTCATCAGATCGCGGAGGTCCTGCTCGGCCTCGTCGATTATCTTCTGAAACACCTTGGAGCGGTGGCTCATCTCCATTACGCACATGCCGGAGCCTTCGTAGTTTACCAGATTGTCGCGAACGCTTTCCAGTACTTCTTCAGGCAGTATGGAGGGGCCGGCAGAGAAATTGTAGATACGATCGTACTTCATTGGACATCTCCTTATTTTGTTGTTTGTTTGTTTGGGTATTTTTTTGAAAGCTGATACAAAAAGAAACTTGTTGAAGGGGCATTCTCCACCCCCTAATTACATTAATTAGATTATACATCAGCCCATTATGCAAGGCAATACAATTCTGAGGGAATTGACTAAAATCTAACAGACTTTTCAAAAAGAGGAATGCTGTTTATTTATTGAGTTACGGGCCCGGGGGATAAATGACCGGCATATTGACACGGGGACGTAAATAATATATCTTTTATATATGGATGAAGCTGCATATACGGCTGTTCATCCCACATCCGTCATCCGGAATATCCAGAATAATCAGCAAGACCGCAATATCAGAAAGGAAACAGAAAAAGGGGAAAATTCGTAGTTAAGACCACCAAGTCCGGCTTTGTATTCAACCTTAAGGCCGGTAACGGCGAAGTTATCGCCACCTCTGAAAGCTACAAGAGCCAGGATTCCTGCCTTAATGGCGTTGAGAGCGTACGCAAGAACTGCGTAGCTGCCGTGGAAGACCAGACCGTGGAAGGCTTCGAAAAGCTGACCCATCCCAAGTTTGAAGTATATGCCGATAAGGCAGGCGAGTTCCGCTTCCGCCTCAAGGCACGCAACGGCGAGGTAATAGCCGTATCCGAAGGCTATAAGGCCAAGCAGTCCTGCATGAACGGCATTGAGAGCGTAAAGAAGAACGCCCCCGATGCAGAGCTGGTAATCCAGGAAGGCTAATCTTTTCACACCATAAAAAAGCGGTGCAAAGCCGCTTTTTTCTATGCCGGAAAGACACAGGAAACAGGGTACGGGACAAAAATGCACATCCGGTATGAAATTATATCCCTCCGTACAAGTTGCAGAAAAAATATCACTTTTATATTGCAGATTCTGATAAAAGATATTATGATAATAATGTATTTCTGTATATAACCGTATGATGCGGCAGAAGCCCTATACGGAAAACAATAACATTACAAAGGGGAAGAAATATGAAGAAGATTCTTTCTATCGCTCTGGTGGTAGTACTGCTGGCCGGCATAGCCGTATCCGGCACAATGGCCTACCTTACCAGCGAAGACAGCGACGTAAACGTCATGACTCTGGGCAATGTGAAGATTGACCAGATCGAGCTTGAACGCAAAGAGCAGAGCGACGGCAATGTCACTTCTGAGAACCTCAAGGAATTTTCTCAGGACAAGCCCCTGTATCCCGCGGTAGGTACTCTTGCTTGGGCAGATAAGTATCAGGAGTGGGAAACCGGCGGCAGCAATCAGCTGTTCACCGCTGACCTTAAGAATGTTCAGGACAAGTTTGTGTTTGTTGAAAACACCGGCAAGAGTGATGCCTATGTCCGCACCTTTGTCGCCTTTGAACAGGGCAGCATGACTGAGGAGGAGTTTGAAGCCGCTGTTGGTTATAATATCAACAAAGGCTTCTGGACCTGGGAAAATGTTGCTTACGGTGTCAAGATTAAAGATGCCGATGGAGTAGAAGGAACCTACGCCATTAAGGTTGCTACCTATAAGGGCAATGCCGATGGTACTGTTCATAAAGACGGCATCCTGCCCGCAGGTGAAACCACCCGTCCTTCCCTCCTGCAGGTACTGCTTTACAGCACTGTTACCAACGAAGACGTTGATGCAATCGACGGCAACGGCAACGACACCTATGATATCCTCGTCTTCAGCGAGGCCGTACAGACCGAGGGCTTTGCTGATGCAGCCACCGCTCTGAATACTGCCTTTGGCGATACTGCCGAAGGATATCACCCCTGGGATGAAGAAATCAAGTGGCCCGGCGTTATTTATACTGCAGATGAGGCCTATGATGCAACCCTAACCAGCGGCACCTATACCTTGGGCACAGATTATAAGCCTTCCGATACTGCAAGGTCATATTCTGCAAACAGGACGTATGCCGTAAAGGATGATAAGGAAATTACTATTAACCTGAACGGCCACACCATTAATCATGATACCGTATATGGCGGCTTCACATATATGTACACTGTGGCCTACAATAGTACGCTCACAATCAACGGCGACGGTACTATTATCTCTACCAACGGTGCAGACCATGCAAGCGAAGAAAACTGCATTGTTTACGCACAGAGCACCGGCGAAGTAGTCATCAATGGCGGTAACTACAATCCCGAAAACGGCATAGCCGCCTGGGCAGGTAGTGGTGCACATATCACCATCAACGGCGGAAACTTTGTATCCAGCGGTGAAAAGCAGTGCGAACTGATCTATTCCAGCGGCGGTGTAATCGATATTTACGGCGGTTTCTTCCACAATACTGCCTGGGATAACCGTCCTGTGAACGTAGCTAACGCTAACCGCGGTACCGGCTTCATCAACATCTACGGCGGCACTTATGTAAACTTCGATCCTTCCACCGGCGGCGACGACCCTAACAACATCAAGGTTGCTGATGGCTACAAGGTGGTTTCCGAAACCCAGGCCAACGGCGAAGTTTGGTACACCGTAGTTCCCGAATAAAAACAAACATACATTTCCCCCGCTTGCCGCGGGGGATTTTTTTGCACAATGAAAAAAGCGGACGCCCAAGGGTGAAGTCGGAGGCCAAGCGGGCTTAGGAAGACAAGAGGCAAGTCCAACTCCTTGGCCCACAGAACGACATGGCTACGATC
>JAZNUG010000104.1:0-7621 GCA_045592165.1 Clostridia bacterium
GGATGGCATGACCAGGGCGCAGGAGATATTTACAGCCGCCATGTGTACTTCAGGCCATACCGCTTTAAGGCGGATGACAAGGGCAGAGCCGTATGCCTTACGGAGTGCGGAGGTTACAGCCTGAGGCTGGAGGGCAATGGAGAAGCCGCAAGGGAATTTGGATATAAAAAGCTCAAGAGCCGTGAGGAGCTTATGGAAGCCTTCCGCAGGCTCTATGAGCAGGAGATAATTCCTGCAATACCCATGGGATTGTCTGCCGTGGTATACACACAGCTCAGCGACGTTGAAGGGGAAACAAACGGCCTGCTTACCTATGACAGAGACGTGCTTAAGGTGGATGGGGATGCTGTGCGGGAAATAAACCGCAGGCTCAGTTATGCCCATCAGGGCGAGAGCGAAAGCTGATTTGCAGTCAACCCGCCGCATTTGGCAATGGCCTCTGCTAAAAGGACCGCACTGTTCAGGGCCTGTTCAAGGGTATTTGCATTATGTCCTACTTCTGCCAGCAGACATTGATTTGATATGTGCTGGTTATAACGGCCGGATTTTACCCGGATCTCCCGTACAAGCTGCGGGTCGATTTCCGCGATGTATTCCGTAATTCTCGCTGCAAGGGCATAGTTCGCTTCAAAGTCCGGCATCTGGGAATAGCCTGTGCCGGTTGCTCCCTTGCCTGTACCCACAACGAACATTATACGGGCATATTCTTTGCCGTCTATGGTAACATAGTCGGCAATTTCTTTTGGATCGTTTCCGTAGGCATCCCGGTGAACGTCTATGAACATGGTGAGGGAAGGATATTTTTTCTTGTATTTCTCCATTGTTTCCACAGAGCGGGAATAGGCCGTGGCAAGCTTGGGCGGCTCGTGGTTGGTGGTATCGTGCAGTACGGAAATGCCGTAGCTTCTGAGGCTTTCTGCCAGCTTTTCTCCAACGGCGGTCATATTTTTGTCCTTTTCAGCAGTGCGCCACTTGCTGCTGTCTTCGTAGGAGGAGTCCTCGGTTTTGAAGTATGCTTCCGTGATGTGGGTGTGATATATGAGTATTCTTGGCTCCTTGCCGCCAAGGTCGATATTTGGAGCATTGGGAATAAGTTCTATGCTTATCTCGGGAGGAGACGAAGTTTCATATTGCGGGATATTCTGAGGGCCCTTCTGCATGGGCGCTGCCTGCAGAAAAGGAAACTGCAGACTGAGCAGTATATGATCAAGGCTTGGGCGTCCGTTGTAATAAGCCCCCATTCTGAGAATGTATACAGGCAGGCATAAAACAAACAGTATAAGCGGTATAAGGTTTATCCTGGGTGATTTACGGCGATTCTTTTGCATAGCGTGACAAGCCCTCCCATAAATTGTTATGAGGGAGGGCTGTACAGTATGATAGAATATGCTAAGCCGTCAGCATTCGGATATGGTTGTAGTCCGCATCAAAGAGGGCAAGATTTATGGCATCGCCGATGATGCGGGACATATCTTCCACTATGGCGTCTATATCCTTCGGAGTGACTACCATGGGGCCGAGATTTTCGCTTATCACCTCTGCTGCAAGGCCGCGCAGCTTTTCCTCATCTCCATGAAGGCCGGTTTTATCCGCAATAAGGGATATTACCTCCTGAGATATGGTTGCGGCATGTACTACCATGGGTACTCCTATGGCTATCACAGGCACGCCGAAAACCTGTTCGGTAAGTCCCTTGCGGGTGTTGCCCACTCCGCTGCCGGGGCTGATGCCGGTATCCGTAAGCTGTATGGTGGTGCTGATGCGGGCGGCGCGGCGGGAAGCAAGGGCATCCACCGCAATGATGAGGTCAGGCTTGATATGCTCTGCAATGCCGCGGACCACTTCCATTGTTTCCACGCCGGTTGAACCAAGCACACCGGGAGCAACCGAACATACCGAGCGGACAGGGCGGGGAAGGGCTTCCGGCATGTATTCGTTTATGTGACGGGTGACGAATATCTTTTCGGCGGTTCTGGGGCCGAGGGAATCCGGCGTAATGGCCCTGTTGCCAAGGCCTACAACCAGTACCGTGGCTTTATCACCGAGGGAGCCAAACATATGAGTTATTTCCCCGGAAAGGGCTTTGCTGATTTCTTCAAACAGCGTCAGGGGTCTGTTGGCAAGGGAAGGAGAATCCAGCGTTACATACAGGCCCATCGGCTTATCCAGCTTTGCCGCAGCCTGATGGGTTTCTATCTTTATGCGGGATACAGAATAGTCCTGTTTTTCTTCCGTGTGTTCCGTGATGCCGCTTATGTCGGGATTAAGTTCCCGGGATTCCATTGCAAGGTCGGTGTATATGCTGTTTGACATTGGGTTTTATCTCCTCAAGAATAATATACTTGTATTATGGCGTAAAAGCCGATACAATATTTTGCGGAAAAACACCGAAACAGAAAAAATGGGCTTGCATTGGGCAAGTTCATATGATATAATGCATTCTGTTCGAGTAAAAAACACAGGGGGTGAATTGTTTTGGCTAACCATAAGTCCGCTTTGAAGCGCGTAGGCGTCAGCGAGAAGAAGAATCTTCGCAACCGCATGATCACTTCTCAGGTTAAGACTGCCGTTAAGAGCTTTGATAAGGCTCTGGCTTCCGATGACAAGGCTGCTATCGATAGCGCCTATGTCAACGCTGTAAGCACCGTCGATAAGGCAGCCGGTAAGGGCGTTATCCATAAGAACGCTGCTGATCGCAAAAAGGCTCAGTTGGCAATAAAGCTGGCGGCAAAATAAAGCCAAAAGAATTGCCCGTTTAATAGACGCGTTAAAGGCCAACCATCAGGTTGGTTTTTTCGTGCGAAAGAGAGGAAAATCCTTTATGAAGAACAAAGGTGTTTACTATGCGCTGGGCGCAGGCATAAGCTGGGGCGTAAGCCTTGGTATTTTTGCCAGATATATGACCGCATTCGGCTTTACTGCGATGCAGATATCCGCCGTACGTACCACTATCAGTGCCATAACCTTTATCGTACTTGCCCTTATGACAGACAGGAGCGCCTTCAGGCTCCATCTGAAGGATAGCTGGATATTCCTCTGCTCCGGCTTTATCAGCGTAACGCTGTTTTGCTGGTGCTATTTCACCGCTACGCAGAATTGTTCTCTGGCGGTGGCGGGCATATTGCAGTACACCGCCCCAATATGGGTGGTGGTACTGTCGGCTATTGTATTTAAAGAGCGCATTACAAAAGTAAAATTCTGGGCAATGGTTGTTGCCATAGCGGGAAGCGTTCTGGTCAGCGGTATAACCGAGGGCGTGGGCAGCGTTTCCGCATACGGCATAACCGCAGGCGTACTGTCCGGACTGGTATACGGCCTGTACACCATATTTACCCGCTTTGCGGTACCAAAGTACCGTGCCATGACAATAAACGTATATACATTTATAGTGGCATCCGTATCTTCTCTGCTGATGGCAGGACCTGTTAAAACAGTTTCCGCTGTCTGCACTCCCGAAGTACTGCCTGTGGCAGTAATCGGCGGCATAATGTGTGCCGCGGTGCCCTATTACCTTTATAATAAGGGTATGGAGACCCTGGACAACGGAAAAGCCAGCATACTGGCTACCATAGAGCCCGTGCTTGCGGTAATGGTATCCGTGTTCATCTTTAAGGAGCCCCTCAGCCTTGCCGCATTTATCGGCATAGTGATGATACTGGGCGCAGTGCTCTCCATTGCGCTGTACAAGGAAAAGCCCATTGCTCAGGAAAAATAAATAAACACACAAACAAAGTCCGAAGTAATTCGGGCTTTTTTGTGAAATGAGGGAAAAAAGAAAAACTGTTTAAAGGAATTTGCACTTTTGCGGAGAAAAACACAAGGTAGGGGATCTTGCTTTTGAGTATTTTTCAGCCCCAAGGAGGCTTTTATCATGATAAACAGCAAAACATTCAGACAGTATGTGGAGGAGAGCGAGCGTACGGTCCTTTCTCCATATGCAGCATTTTCTGCGGATACAAAGGGGCGGGAACGTCCCCTTGAGCCCTGCCCTGTGCGTACGGAATATATCAGGGACAGGGATAAGATAATACACTGCAAATCCTTCCGCAGGCTCAAGCATAAAACTCAGGTATTTCTTTCTCCCATAGGGGATCATTACCGTACCCGCCTTACCCATACCCTGGAGGTGAGCCAGATCGCCCGCACCATAGCCAGAGGTCTGCGCCTCAATGAGGATCTTACCGAGGCCATTGCGCTGGGACATGACCTGGGCCATACTCCCTTTGGCCATGCAGGTGAGGCTGTGCTGGATGAAATCCTTAGGGATGAAGGGGGATTTGAACATAACGAGCAGAGCATCCGCGTTGTTGAAAAGCTGGAAAACGACGGCAAGGGACTGAATCTTACTCTTGAGGTGAGGGACGGTATTCGGCATCACAAAAAGAGCGGCACCCCAATGACACTGGAAGGATACGTGGTAAGCTATGCTGACCGTATTGCCTATATAAATCACGATATCGACGACGCAATTCGCGCAGGAATACTCTCCACTGAAGATCTCCCCAAAAGCTGTATTGACGTGCTGGGGCGCAGCCACGGCGAAAGGATCAATACCCTTATACTGAACCTGCTGGAACATAGCTTTATGCAGCCCCGCATCACTATGAGCGAGGATGTTATGGAGCAGTTCAATGTGCTGAGGGATTTCATGTTTGAAAACGTGTATCTCAACGGCCGGGCAAAGGGCGAGGAAGACAAGGGAAAACACCTTGTGGAGCAGCTTTTCGGCTATTACCTCAATAATGTGGAACTGCTGCCGCCGGAATTCCTTATGAACCTTGAGGCGGACGGGGCAAAGCGGGTGGTTGCGGATTACATCGCCTGCATGACGGACACATATGCCATAGCCCAGTTTGAAAAGCTGTTTGTGCCCCGGGAATGGAGCAGCATGTAAAAAATAAAAAAAGGAGTTTTGCGATTTTTATCGAATAAGATAAATTGTGCGTAAAAAAGAAAGGGGGAGGCCATGGCAAGATTTCCTGATTCATGGATGAGCGAGCTGCTGAGCAAGAGCGATATTGCATCCATTGCCTCCGAGTATACCCTTCTTAAGCCAAAGGGAAAGCGGCTGTGGGGCTGCTGCCCGTTTCACAGTGAAAAAACTCCTTCCTTTTCCGTATCTCCGGATACTCAGCTGTATTATTGTTTTGGCTGCCATGCAGGCGGCAGCGTGGTGCAGTTTATTATGGAGATGGAAAAGCTCAGTTATATTGACGCCATAAAATACCTTGCCCAGAGGGTGGGTATGGAACTGCCTGACGAGGTGGATGACGATAAGCTCCGCAAAGAGCGTGCGGTAAAGGAGCGGCTGTACGCCGCCTGTAAGGCTGCCGCCATGTTTTACCATGAAAAGCTCATGTCTTCTGAGGGCAAAACCGCCCAGCAATACCTTGCAAAGCGGGGAATAGACGGCGCCATCGCCACAAAGTTTGGCCTTGGCTACGCCCCGCCCGGATGGGATAACCTGCTGAAGCACATGAAAGCCCAGGGCTTTACGGAAAAAGAACTTATTTCCGCCGGCCTTGCGGGACAGAAGGAAGGCAGATGCTACGATGCCTACCGTGACAGGGTAATTTTTCCAATAATCAATACCTACAAGCGGGTACTGGGATTCGGTGCACGCACAATGGGGGATGAAACTCCAAAATATCTTAATACCGGCGATACCCCCATATTTAATAAGCGCAATAATCTGTATGCCATTAACCTGCAAAAGGGCGAGCACAATGCAGACTTGATAATGGTAGAAGGCTATATGGATGTTATCAGCCTGTACAAGGCTGGGGTGAAGAATGCGGTTGCCAGCCTGGGCACCGCCCTTACCCAGCAGCAGGCAAGATTGATAAAGCGCTTTGTACCCAGGGTATACATAAGCTACGATGGGGATTCCGCAGGGCAGAATGCCACTCTGAGGGGCCTTGATATCCTTGCCAAGGAAGGCCTTGAGGTGCGGGTAATCGTAATCCCGGATGGCATGGACCCTGACGATTATGCAAGAAAGTTCGGCGGGGAGGAATATCTCTCCCTCAAGGACAAGGCCATAACCCTCAATGCGTTCAAGCTGGACAGCCTTATGAACGGGCTGGATCTCAATACGGCGGACGGCCGGGAAGAATATGCCAAAAAGGCCTGCGCGCTGCTAAGTGAGCTGCAGCCTGTTGAGCAGGAGCGATACATACCTACCGTGTCCCGGAGGACAGGCCTTTCCGCAGCTACCATCCAGCGCCAGTGCGGCCTTGCCCCAAGTGTGGAAGGGAATATCATTGGCAATAATCGGAATACTAAGCAGAAATCCAGGGAGGTATCCCAAGGGCCAAACAAGGCGGAGATATCCCTGCTCAGCTGCATGATAAATTCATCCGATGCGCTGCTGTATGCCATGAACAAAATGGCAGAATACAGCATCGGCTTCTCATCCGAAGGGCTGGATATGTTTGCTGCAGAGCTGCTGGCGTTTCATGCTGCAGGGGAAAAGCCCAATATACCGGTGATGCTGTCTGCACTGCCTGCTGATGCGGCGGAAGCAGTAAGCGCAGCCCTGGGAATGGATGAGCAGATGATTGATCCCGAAGCCACCGCTGAGGACTGCATCAGGATCATTGCCAGAACCCAGCTGGATCAGCGGATAACCGAGCTTGCTTCCCAAATGGAGCAGAATGGAAGCAGCGAAGTGAGAAACGAATATATGAGGCTTGTAAAAACGCGGGCTTCATTAAAATAAACGCAATACAACTTAAATAAATCAAAAGGAGAAACTGGTTTTGGAGAACAAGGACCCTAAGAAGAGCCAGAATAAGATCGATGAGCTTATAGAGCTGGGCAAAAGCAAAGGCGTGCTCACCTATAAGGAGGTAATGGATACTCTGGAGGAACTGGAGCTGGATTCCGAGCAGATCGAAAAGATCTACGACCGATTTGAGGCCTTCAATATCGACGTTGTGGAAGAGACGGATGCGGCAGATGTTGCCGAGGACATCGCAGAGCTGGAAAGCGACCTTGGCGCCGCGGATGGCGTTGCCATAGATGACCCTGTCCGTATGTACCTTAAGGAAATCGGCAAGGTGCCCCTGCTCAGCGCAGCAGAGGAAATCGAAATTGCCAAGCGCATGGCAGAGGGCGATCAGGAAGCAAAGCGTCAGCTGGCAGAAGCCAACCTGCGTCTGGTTGTTTCCGTTGCAAAGCGCTATGTCGGCCGCGGTATGCTGTTCCTGGATCTGATTCAGGAAGGCAATCTGGGCCTTATCAAGGCAGTGGAAAAGTTTGATTATCAGAAGGGCTATAAGTTCTCCACCTACGCCACCTGGTGGATCCGTCAGGCCATCACCCGCGCCATTGCGGATCAGGCCCGTACCATCCGTATCCCTGTTCATATGGTGGAAACCATCAATAAGCTTATCCGTGTAAACCGTCAGCTCCTGCAGGAGTATGGCCGTGAACCCCGCCCCGATGAGATCGCCCGCGAAATGGGCATCAGCGAGGATAAGGTGCGCGAGATAATCAAGGTTGCACAGGAGCCCGTATCCCTTGAAACTCCCATCGGTGAAGAAGAGGACAGCCATCTGGGCGACTTTATCCCCGACGACGACGCTCCCGCCCCCGCCGAAGTGGCCGCTTTTACCCT
>JAZNUG010000105.1:0-3787 GCA_045592165.1 Clostridia bacterium
GAAAAGGAGTTTTATATGGATAAGAAAAAGCTGGAGTATCCCGACATTACATCCACCGCCGCCGCAACAGAAACCACAGGCCTTATGCAGACACCGCCTGAAAATGATGACGAACTGGAAGCCTATCAGCAGCTGGCAGGCATGGAAATACCAAAGCAGGAACATGAGGAAAAATAAAAGAGGCATGCCGTAAGGCATGCCTCTTTATATGTATCGGGTTTAGTCCATATCCACATGGAACTGGGTTTCGTAAAGCTGCTTGTAAAGGCCGCCCTTTTCCAGAAGCTCGTGATGGGTGCCCTGTTCAACAATACGGCCCTTGTCCACAACCAGTATGCCGTCCGCCTTAAGTATGGTGGAAAGGCGATGGGCGATAACTATGCTGGTGCGGCCCTTGAGAAGGGTTTCCATGGCGGACTGGATAGAGCTTTCGCTGATGGAATCCAGGGCGCTGGTGGCTTCATCCAGTATCAGTATGCGGGGATTCTTCAGCACCACCCTTGCAAGGCTGATGCGCTGCTTTTCGCCGCCGGAAAGCTTGAGACCCCGGTTGCCTACCATGGTGTTGTAGCCCTCCGGGAAGGACATGATAACGTCATGTATGTTGGCGATCTTGCAGGCGCTGATTATCTCCTGCTCGGTGGCCTTATCTCTGGCAAAGCGGAGATTGTCTGCAATTGTGCCGTTGAAAAGGTATGCTTCCTGAGTTACCACGCCTATCTGACTGCGGAGGAAGGAAAGCTCGATATCGCGTACATCGGTTTCGCCTATCTTTACGCTGCCGTCGTCCACGTCATACAGTCTTGGGATAAGGTTTACTATGGTGGATTTGCCGGAGCCGGAGGGGCCTACTATGGCGTACATCTTGCCGCCGGGCACTGTGAAGGAAAGATCGCTGAGGATGGGTACTCCGGGGGTATAGGAGAAATCCACATCCTTGAAGGTGATATCCTTGAATGCCAGCCAGGGGCGAACGGGATTTTCGCAGTTTGCGATGCCGCGCTCCTTGTCAAGGTAGCCGAATATGCGGGAGAAGAGGGCAAGGGAGCGGGTGAAATCCACCTGAATATTCAGCAGACTTTCAACGGGACGGTACAGCCTGTTTATAAGGGCTACCGTGGCGGTGATGGTACCTACGGTGAGGCCGGTATCTCCTTTGGCGATGATGAGATAGCCGCCGGCAAAGTATATAAGCAGGGGGCCAATCTGGGTGAACATTCCCATTACCACACGGAACCACTTGCCGCTGCGCTGCTCTTTGAGGGACAGCTTGGATACCTCTCCGTTTACCTTTTCAAAGCGGGCATATTCCGTCTTTTCTCTGGTAAAGAGCTTTATGAGCAATGAGCCGGATACCGACAGGGTTTCATTGACAAGGTCATTCATCTCGTCATGCTTTTCCTGTGACTGGGTGGCAAGCTCATAGCGGGTGCGGCCTGCGCTGCGGGTGGGCAGTATCAGCAGGGGAATTATGCATATGCCCACAATTGCCAGCTGCCAGCTCATGCTGAGCAGGGCAACGAGGGTAGTGGCAACGGTAAGCACATTGCTTACTATGCTGGTGAGGGTGCCGCTTACCACGGAGGAAACGCCGGAGATATCGCTGTTCATGCGGGTGATGATATCGCCCTGCTTTTCGGTGGTGAAGAAGCTGTGGGCCATATACTGGAGATGACGGTACATCTCGTTTCGCATATCGTAGATTATCTGCTGGCTGATCCATGCGCTGATGTAGCTTTCCAGCACGCCTATAACCTGAGAGCCTGCAAGGGTGATGAAAGCAAGGCAGATGAGCTTTATCAGCAGGCCCATATCGGAACCTACCAGCGCCTGGTCCACAATGCGGCCGGTGATGATGCTGGGGAACAGACCGACCACGCTGGAGGCGGCAATGGCCAGGAATACCAGCAAAAACTGCAGCCAGTATGGCTTAAGGTAGCTGCCTATGCGCTTTAATAGGGCAGGGGTGACAACGGGCATGTTGTGCTTTTCTTCTTCCGTGAGGAAGCCGCGGGGGCCTAATCTTGATGGACCGGGCATTTGATTTTGCTCCTGTGTGTGGATTTACGCTGAATTTTATTGCCGGGAGCGTATGTACCGGCTGGCCGTGGGATTATCAGTGGGTTGTGGTATTGATGAAGCGGGTTTCGGTTTTGGAGTAGACTATCTTCTGTGCCCTGTAAAGGCCGCAGTAGCCGGAGAGCATATAGCTTATTGCAACGGTAACAAGGTAATAGGGCATGCCCTCAAAGCCAAACAGCTCAAAGGAGAGGAGCAAAGAGGCCAGAGGACAGTTTGTAACGCCGCAGAATACACCTATCATGCCGCAGGCGGCAGTCAGCTCTATGCTGAAGCCAAACAGGGGTGCAGCGGCACATCCGAAGGCCGCGCCGATGCACAGGGAGGGGACAATTTCGCCGCCCTTGAAGCCTGAACCGAGGGTCAATGCTGTGAAAATCATCTTCAGCAGGAAGGCGTAGGGCACAACTTTGCCTCCGTGATGGAGTATATCCTCGATGATTCCCATGCCGGAGCCAAGATATATGTTATTTCCAGGAATTACGCTAAGAATCACTATAAGTATCGCAGCAAACAGTATGCGGACATACTGATTTTTTATCCGGGATTCAAGGCAGTGTTCCGTCTTGTGGAGCACCATGCAGAACACAACGCTGATCCCGGCCAGCAGCGCCGCCAGCGGAATAAGCCTGAGGAAGCCGGAAACGTCCATCGCAGCGGGGACAATGTGAAACACTTCGGGGGGAACCTGAAGAAAGCGGGCTATAAAGTGCGCGGAAACCGATGCGGCAACGCAGGGTACAAGGGCGGAGTAATGCATTATGCCCACGCTGATAATTTCTATGGAGAATATGGCCGCTGCAAGGGGAGTGCCGAAGAGGGCAGAGAAGCCTGCGCTCATGCCGCACATGATTATGACATGCTGATCCCGCTCATTGAGCTTTATAACCTTGCCCAGCTGATTGGCAATGCTGCCGCCCAGCTGCAGCGCCGCTCCCTCACGTCCGGCAGAGCCGCCGAAAAGGTGGGTTATGGCGGTGGAGAGGAATATCAGCGGGGCTGTACGCAGCCTGAGATGTTCGGATGAACTGACCGAGGCGATAACCATATTGGTACCCCTGTCGTCGGAGTTTTTGCATACCCGATAAAGAAAAACTATCAGCATGCCCGCAAGAGGCAGACCCAGTATTATCATGGGATGGGCAGCGCGGAAAGCGTTTACCCATATCAGCACATGGGCAAAGGCGGAAGCAACGCAGCCCACTGTAACGCCTGCGCCGCAGCCTATGGCCAGCCATTTGAGCAGCGCTTTGATTGAAGCTAAGATTTCGGCTGTGCTGCTTTTTATCTGTTGGGTAATCTTTTGTGTTTCCATGGAAAATAGCTTCCTTGCTGCAGTGGTAAAATCGGCAGAATGAATTATTATAAGCCTTGTATCTATATTACACCAAATAAGAAAAAAGTGACATAATGAAATATTTATATTTGCAGGAATTAACAAAAAATCGACAAGCCCGGGGCCTGCCGATTTATGGCGCGCCCGGCGCGATTACCTAAAGGTATCCCTGCGACTAACAAAATTTCATCGCCCATGGTTCGAAATTTTGAAGTCTCCGGTATACTCCTAAGTATCCCTGCGACTAACAAAATTTCATCACCCATGGCTCGAAATTTTGAAGTCTCCGGTATCGAACGGGCGCATTCTTACGGCAGGGACACGAAATAAAAATAACCACCAAAGTGGTGGATATTTTTATTTGGCGCGCCC
>JAZNUG010000106.1:0-11345 GCA_045592165.1 Clostridia bacterium
CCCCGTGCAGTAGCTCCCCTCGTACCCATGGGCGCGAACGCCGGTGCACCTAACAACCCCGAGCAGCAGACCGCTATCGTAAAGGCTACCCTCGAGCAGCTGATCGAGATCGACACCGTCGGCAAGATCGTTCCCCTGCCCTTCGAGTATCAGGCCAAGGTCTAAACCGAATTACAAAAGAGGCTTCTTCGGAAGCCTCTTTTTTCGTGCTTACGCTTTCGCGAAAAACCTTATGGGTTTTCCGCGATATGCGCCCATTGCCTGAAGGGCAACGGGCGATTATATCCCTTACGGGGGTTTTTACATGATTTTCTTATGGCGGCTGCGGCCGCTACCGGGCAGCTCGTCGTCGCGGACTGCGCTTAGCTCATAGCCATATCCCATAGATATGACTTCTCGCTCGCTCCGTCGCTCCTCCTCTTCGTGAAAAATCGTTGCTTCGCTTTGGATTTTTCACGATAATCCATTCCTTACGGCCTTGTTCCGCATTTGACGCACATGTCGCTAAATGCGGGTTGAAAGCCTAACTGATTCTCTATACCCACCCTTTTACGGTACCTTTGCCTTACGGCAAAGACGATGGACGGACGTCAATCCTCATCCAGAAAAAGAAAACGTCATAATCATTTCCTCCCTGCGTAAATGCGCTTTGTTTTCTCCCAAGGGAAAACAAACCTTAAAAGGGTGGTGGGCGGGAACAGATAAATCAATCCGCGAATTATATCCAAATATACCCGTAATATACAGCATTAACCGTGTTTTTGTGCTATAATCTGATGGTTGAAACCAATACCGGAAAGGCAAACAGCCATGACCCACCTTTTGCTGATAATCATATACCTGGCCTTCGTAAGCCTGGGCCTGCCGGACTCGGCGCTGGGGGCCGCCTGGCCCTCCATGTATTCCGAGCTTGGCACGCCGGTGTCCTATGCAGGCATAATTTCAATGCTGGTGGCGTTTTTTACCACCGTCTCCAGCCTGATGAGCGACAGGCTCACCTACAAATTCGGACCCGCAAAGATGACCGCCGTAAGCGCAGCAAGCACAGCAATTGCACTGATGGGCTTTTCCCTGTCGGATAAATTCTGGCAGCTCTGCCTCTGGACGCTGCCCTACGGCCTGGGTGCAGGCGGCGTGGATACCTGCCTGAATAATTATGTGGCTGTTCACTATAAAAGTTATCATATGAGCTGGCTCCATTGTATGTGGAGCGTCGGCGCAACGCTGGGCCCTGCCATAATGGGAGCGGCGCTGACAGGCGGATTAAGCTGGCATGGGGGATATCGCCGGATATCATTGCTGCAGATAGCTATTTCTGCTGTGCTGTTTCTCAGCTTACCCATGTGGCGGGCAAACCGGCAGGAGCAGCAGAAGCAGAGCCGCCCCATGTCTCTGGCAGAAACCACTGCCATACCGGGGGTAAAGGCCGCCATGCTGTGCTTTTTCGGATACTGCGCGCTGGAGCAGACCACAGGGCTCTGGGCCGCAAGCTATCTTACTCTGCATAAGGGAGTGCCTGCGGATATGGCTGCCGGCTTTGCGGGAATGTACTTTATGGGCATTGCCGTGGGCAGAGCATTGAGCGGTTTTGCCGCCATGAAGCTTACTGATGCAAAGATAATACGGCTGGGCGTTGCCGTGATCACCGCAGGCATAGCGGCAATGCTGCTGCCTCTGGGCGAAAGGATGTCGCTGGCCGGACTCGCACTTATTGGCCTGGGCTGCGCTCCCATGTTCCCCTGCATGATACACTCCACCCCTGCATTTTTCGGCGCCGACCGTTCTCAGGCTGTAATAGGTTTGCAGATGGCGGGTGCGTATATCGGCACATGCTTTATGCCGCCGCTGTTCGGCATACTGGCAAACCGCATTTCCGTGGGGCTGCTGCCCCTGTTCCTGCTGCTTATGCTGCTTATGCTGGTGTATATGCGGATAAAACTGGAAAAGATGCACAACTGAAAACACAAACAAAACAAAAAGGCCGCTCTGAGTGAGCGGCCTTTTGCATGAAAATTCCATTGGGAAAATGAATATACTTGCTATTCTCCAAACCTTATCCTGAAAGTCGCCCTGAAATCGCCCTCCTCCAGCGCAACAAGGCCGGGCTGGGTGGACAATTCTTCAACTATGCCCTTGCGGGAGGGCAGTGAGCACCAGGGCTCGATGCAGAAGAAGGGCGCATCTGCCATCCGCCACAGCACAAGATTGTTGAAATCGGCGTATTCCATGGTGAACAGGGTGTTTCCCCTGTCATCCATGAGGGATGCGGCTTTGGGCATGGCGGTAAAGGCAAGGCTGTTCTCAAAGGGGTAGCCGCCAAGGGGCAGCACACCGCCCTCAAGGGGATAAGGTGTACGCTCCTTCAGCACATAGCCGTCTTCGGACAGGGCAACCTGCAGGGGCATCTCCTCAGAGCAGAACCTCAGGCTGTAATTTTCGAATTTGTCCCCATCAACGGCGAAGGCAGGATGTGCGCCAAGGCCGAAATACATGGTATAGTCGGTGAAATTGGTAACGTGATAGCGGCAGATGAGGGTGTTGCCATCAAGGAAGTAGTGAATGCGGAAGGCAAACTCAAAGGGGAATACCCTGAGGGTATCCTCGTCAGAGCGCAGAAGCAGTGTGCAGCCCTGTTCCTCTGCCCTCTCCACCTTCATTTCCCGGGACATAACAAAGCCGTGTTTGGGCATGGCAAACTCCTGGCCCCGATAGGTGCACTTTCCCTCGGTCAGTCGGCCGGTGTATGGGAAAAGATTGGGCGCTCGCTTGCCCCAGAAGGCGGGATCTCCCTGCCAGAGATATTCACGGCCGGAAGCGTCCTTTATGGATTGCAGTTCGCCGCCAAGGGTGGAAATCTGTACGGTGAGAAATTCATTTTTTATAGTGATCATGCCATATCTCCTTTATTCCCGGTCAGCCAGGCGTCCTTGTGTTCCACGGTCAGCAGGAAGGCCAGCGTGCCGATTGCGGCCATCACGACGCCTGCGATCAGCAGCGCATCCACGCCTCTCCATTCCATAAACTGGCCGCCGAAGAAATTGCCGCCGGCGCAGCCCAGCGTGTATGCCGCCGCGATGAAAGCCTGACCCTTTACCATGTCGCTGGGAGCTACCCTGCTGCCCGCATAGAATACCTGCACAGGAGAAAGGAAAGCATAGGTGGTCATCTGCAGCAGCTGAGTTGCATACAGGAAGGGAATTGAGGGGGCAACGATAAACAGCACGCTCTTGAGCAGGAAGCAAAAGCCTGAGATTTTCAGCAGCCATGTATCCCGTATAACGGTGCGGATTTTGCTGAAAAAGAACATTATGCCGGCTTCCGCCACTGTGGCGATGGACAGGGCCACACCCACGTGGCTGCTGTCGCCGCCCAGCCTGCCCATGATGGAAATCAGGTAATTTTCCGTCATGGAATGGAACATGGCAAGAAGCAGAACGCCCACAAGGGAGGCGCAATACCACTTATACCGCCTGAAAAACACCGGAATTGAGCAAGGCGGTATGACCTGTCCCACCTCTTCCTCTTCCAGGGTATGTTCCTCGGCCTTTACCTTCGGATAGCCCAGCACCAGCACGATCATTACCGGCAGCAGAACCAGTACAATGCGTATCATCCAATCCGGCCCCAGCTCTTCCATGGCGTAGCCTATGGCAAGCGCGGCCACCGCATATGCAATGGCGCCGACGGCTCGTCCTGCGCCGTAGTTTATGGGATAGCCCCGGCGATTATAATACACGCTGATGGAATTAAGCAGCGGAATCATAGCATCGAAGGACCATACGCCCATCAGATAAAGGTAAGGGAAAAGGGAATTTGGCAGAATTCCCGTTAAAAGCAGGGCAAAGCAGGCGGTACAGATAAGGGTGAGCAGCGCAAGCAGCTTTGGCAGCATGGGTTTTTTCGCCTTATCCGCCGCCGCAGCCAGCAGGGGCTGGGTAATGCAGGAAAGTATCGTGCCGCAGGCCATCAGCGTGCCCACCTTTGCAGGGGCAAAGCCCTTGTTCAGCAGATAGGCCGTGGCAAAACTCATTATTCCGGCGGCCGCTGCCCAGTAGGCAAAGTGATGAAGGGAATAGCGCAGGGTAAGATTTTTCTTCATAGCTGCACCTTTCTTGGTTGGTTGATTTTATTATGCCATATATTCATGTTTGTTTCAATGAAAGGAGCGATATGTCTTCTTTTCTTTTTCTTTTCCGAAGAAAAGAAAACAGAAAGAAGCAAAAGAAAAAAAGTCTAATAGAGAATAAAGTCATAAAAGCTGGTTGTGGCGCTCTGGCGATCCATATATTTTATCGTTGCGAGCTGTTGGTTCAGAATGGAGTCAACCTGTCCCTTTAGTTTTTCTTTCTCTTTTTGCTTCTTTTTCTTCTTTCTTTTTTCTTAAAAAGAAAGAGAAAAAGAAGGTAATAACAAACATTCCCCACACAAAAACCCTGCTGCATATGCAGCAGGGTTTGCTTTGCTTATGTGAGGATCGGTTTAGCCCTTTACGCCGCCGGCGGTAAGGCCGCTGGTCAGATTCTTCTCGATGCACATGAACAGTATTACTACGGGAACAATGGCAAAGAGGGAAGAAGCGAACAGGTACTGCCACTCGATGATGTTGTAGCCGTTGAAGATGGTAATACCAACGGTGAGGGGCTTAAGTGTTTCGGTGGAGATCAGGGTCAGGGCCACGGTGAATTCATTCCATGCATTGATGAAGATGAATATCAGGGTGGTTACGATACCGGGAGCCGCAACGGGCAGCAGTATCTTGAACATGGCCTGAAGGCGGTTGCAGCCGTCAACGGTTGCAGCCTGCTCCATCTCGGCGGGGATGCTGAGGAAGGTACCGCGCAGGAGCCAGATGGTGAAGGCCTGGTTGAATGCTGCGTTGATGAAGATAAGGCCGATAATGGAGTTGGTAAGACCAAACAGAGACATAACCTTATAGATACCAACCAGCAGAACAACGGGGGCAAACATCTGGGAAACGATTACGAAGCCCAGGAATGCGGTCTGGCCCTTGAACTTCATACGTGCCAGGGCGTAGGCTGCGGGGATACCGCAGATCATGGCGATGATGGTGGAGCCGCCGGCGATGAGTACGGAGTTAAGCAGGTAACGGCCCATGGGAGCCAGCGTCCAGATCTCTTTAAAGTTGTTCCATACTGCATGGATGGGGAATACAGTACCTTCAATAGAGAATATCTCGGACCTGCTCTTCAGGGCGTTAACGAACATTACGAAGTAGGGGTACAGTATCAGCAGGCAGATGTCAATAATGACAACATACAGCAGAACCTTAAGAAGAACCTTCTTGAAGGTGCCGGGCTTATTCAGCTCGAGAGCAGAAATAGGATTACCCATTATTATGCATCCTCCTTCTTAAGAGTAGAAATCATGTAGATGCTGGCACAAACGAGAAGTATGGCGAAGCCGATAACGGAAACGGCTGCGGCAACGTCTGATTTGCCGTTGTAGAAGGCCAGCTTGTACAGGTATGTAACAATGGTGTCCGTGCGGTTTGCGGGGTCACCCTTGGTGATGGTCCAGATGATGGGGAAGGAATTGAACACGTAGATGATGTTCAATACGGTGGAAACGGTAAGGGAGGGCTTTACCAGGGGAACGGTGATGTTGAACAGCTTCTGCCAGTAATTGGCGCCGTCCACAGTGGCGGCCTCATAGAAGGAAGCATCAATGCTCTGGAGACCGGAAAGCACGGTAAAGCATACGAAGGGGATGGTAACAAAGATACCGCAGGCGATTTCCCAGGCGAAGAAGGCTTCGGGGGTGGGGGTCCAGTTTACAGCGGACTGTATCACGCCCAGCTTCATGAGCAGTGTATTCAGTGCGCCGTAGTCAGTATCGATGATGAACTTCCATACAGTGGCCTGAACTACCAGGGTGGTTGCCCAGGGGAATACCACGATTGCGCGGGCGATCTTGCGGCCGCGGAAGTTGTTATTGAGCAGCAGGGCCAGAATGAAGCCCAGCAGGGTGGACAGCACAACAACCAGCACAGTCCACACGATGGTATTCTTAAGAACGATTTCAAAAGCGGGGCTCTTAAGAACCGTAATGAAGTTATCAAGACCGGCAAAGCCCTTGATAACGCCGGCCTTGCTTATGTCGCTGACGGACATCTTGAAAACGTAGAAAATGGGAACCAGGATGAATATGCCCATCAGTATAATGCTGGGCAGTATCCACAGATAAGGCTCCGCAGTTTGCAGTGTCTTTCTCTTATTCACAAAAAATTCCTCCCTCACATGAGTTCAGCAGATGCTGTCAAAAGGCAGTACCAGCGGGTGGGTGAACCGTATCACCCCGTACTGCAGCTTGAAAGCATCTGCGATAAAGAAGGGGCCGAGCCATTTGACTCGGCCCACCTTCAAACAATAATCAGATTGGGCTAAAGACTAGCCGGCGATTTCAGCCTGGAGAGCATCCAGCAGCTCCTGAGCGTCGCCGCCCAGCAGTACGTTCTGCTGTACATCGATAACGCCCTGCTTTACATCGGCCCATTCTGCCTTAGCAGTGGGATAGAACTGGGCGGAACCTACAACATCCAGCCAAGCAGCTGCGTCGGGGTTAGCAGCAACCATGATCTCACCACCGGTGGAGGTAGCGGGCAGGAAGTCTTCCATCATTACCCACTCGGAGTAGGGCTCGTCATCATAGAAAGCGTCGATGAATACCTTTACAGCTTCCAGCTCAGCCTCGGTGTAGCCGTTGTCGAAGCACATGAAGCGGTCCATAACGCCTACGGAAGAGGTTGCCTTACCCTCGTTGGCGGGGATAGCAGCACCGCCGAAGTTGATGGGGTTCTCGGAAGAAGCGCAGTAGGTGGAGATCTGGTTGGGGCCGATCATCATTGCCAGCTTGCCGGCAGCGAAGAGCTCCTGGAGATCGTAACGGGTCTCGGTGGCGGGGTCGGTGTTGGTGAGCTCAGCAGCTACCAGACCGGTGCTGAACTTAACAGCTTCTACGTTCTCAGCGGAGTTCAGGGTCCAGTTGCCATCGGCGTCTACGAAGCCGCCGCCGTTGGTCCATGCATAGTAAGCGAAGCAAGCCTGACCTTCGTCGGTGGTCATGTCAATGCCCCAGGGATAGAGGGAAGCATCGTAAGCCTTGATGGCTTCGCAGGCAGCCTGCAGCTCAGCCCAGGTGGTGGGAACTTCTACGCCGGCAGCAGCCAGGATGTCAGCGTTGTAGTACATAGCACGGGCGGAAGCCAGGTCGGGTACTGCCCATACGGTGCCGTCAACAACGGACTGCTCCAGGAATGCAGGATAGAACTTTGCATAGGTCTCTTCGGATACCCACTCGGAAGCGGGGAGGAGGAGATCGTCAGCAACGTAATCGGCGAATACGTCGATGTTCAGAAGGTCGGGAGCGTCGCCGTTGGCGATGCGGGTGTTAACAACGGTGTAGATGTCGTTCCAGGATACAACGTCAACTACCAGGTTGATGTTCTCGTTGGCAGCGTTGAACTTCTCAACGAAGTCAGCCCACCAGGCGGGGGTGTTGGGGCCGTACTGAGCTGCGATAACCTTCAGCTCTACCTTCTCAGCGGCGGCTTCGGGAGCGGCTTCTTCAGCAGCCTCGGGAGCGGGGGCAGCTTCCTCAGCGGCGGGAGCGGCGCAGGCCACGAGGGACAGAGCCATAACGAGAGTCAGCAGCAGTGCAAAAAACTTCTTCATTTGGTTTCTCCTTTTTAGATTTTGTTTTGAAAGAAAATCTTTCTATTTGTGAAAGCGCATACGCGCTATGCACACGGGATGAAAGGAAATAAAAAATCAATGTGCATAAGGAAAAAAAGCACCTTGTTGCTTTACTTATTATATTACTTATAGCTGCTTCAAATAAATAGAAAAGGAAGTACGAAAAATAGTAAAATCGTACGTTGTGCGAAAATAAATACAAAAATCAGCGGAAAATTTACGGATTTGGATTATTTTAAACGTTTGGACGCATTGACTTGCGGTATGCGCTGGGAGTAGTGCCGGCAAAGGAGCGGAATATCTTGGAAAAATAGTTGTAGTCGTTGATGCCCACGCTCTCGGCAACCTCGGCTATGGGCAGGTTTGTCTGGGAAAGAAGGGTCTTTGCCGCCTCAACCCTGCGCTGGGCGATAAGGTAGGTAAGGGTCTTGCCGCCGGAAAGCTCCTTGGCAAGGCTGCAGAGCTTGGTGCGGCCGATGTTGAGCTGGGCGGATATGGAGGACAGGGACAGCTTTTCCATATAGTGCTGATCCAGAAAGGTTTCAAGAAGCTGCAGCTCGGTGCGGGCGATGGTATGAATCATACCCTCTTTCATAATGTAGGTGGCCATGGCCTTGAGCATATCCGCAAAGGCCTCCACCTCCTGCTTGGTATACTGGCGGAACCGGAGAAACTGCTGATGCAGGGCTTCCTTATCCCCCTTGTACCAATCCAGCGTGGCAAGGGTGTTTTTCCACTGGCGCTCCACAGGGGTGGTATCAAGATACTGGCCGAAGGCAAGATAGGCAAGGGTCTGCTTGCCGGAGGTAATGGGGATCATGGCCTCGCATATGCCGGCATGGCAGCGGTAATAGATAACGTCGCCGTGTTTTTCGCAGCGCTTGACAGCGCGTGCATCGCATTTGAGGCAGCGCTGATGGCCCTCGGGGAAGCTGTTCATGGTGGTGCAGAAAGGCAGATGCCAGTCATCAAGGCATATATCATTACCATCCACATCCAGAATGTTGGCGCGGATACCGGTGAGGGTGTATAGGTTTGTGATCAGGCGAAGCAGTTCGTCGGTGTTGAAGTAGATATTCATAGGCAGCCTCGGATGCGGAGGGTGATAATGAAACAAAATGCGACCTATTGTATCAAAAGTGGGACACACAGGTTAAAAAGTTTCGGTAACGATACCGGTATGCCTGTATTTTACACCCTTTTTGAAAAAAATAAAAGGGAAAAAAGTTCGAAAATGAACTTGAATATGCACAAACGTGCAAAAAAGCGCGAATAATTCCATTTAAAGCAGAAAATCCTCCGGCAGATATAAAGAAAAAACAGGAAAGACTTGCTCTCCTGTTTAAAAGTTGCTTAAATTTTGTTAATTACTTTCTGTATTTGGAAATGATGGAATTCATCTCATCCCAGTGTGCTTCCATATCTGCAACCAGCTTGAACTGGGTGCGGCAGCGGTCCAGATTCTGGCCGTCCCGGTGGGTGCGGAAATAGGTATCGCCGACAAGATAGTCGGTAAGGAAGCGCATGCCGCATTCAAGGGTCATCAGCTTTGCGCCCCAGGGCAGATACTCAAGCTCGGCATCCGTGAGGGTATCGCCTGCGCCCTCCAGGAAGGCGGCGGCATAGGCATCGAACAGGTCCAGGTCGATGAATACCTTGGAAAGGTCCTGCTCATCCTCTGCGCAGCGGTTTGCGCCGAAGCGGATGGAATCGCCGAAGTCATTGATGGACAGGCCGGGCATTACGGTATCCAGGTCGATTACGCAGATGCCTTCTCCGGTGCGCTTATCGATAAGGACGTTGTTCAGCTTGGTGTCGTTATGGGTAACGCGGAGGGGCAGTATGCC
This sequence comes from Clostridia bacterium, assembly GCA_045592165.1. Taxonomy (GTDB): domain Bacteria; phylum Bacillota; class Clostridia; order Christensenellales; family CAG-138; genus SFEL01. The sequence continues at coordinate 9,560 of JAZNUG010000106.1, forward strand.
CTCCCTGAGAGCCTGCAGCGCAACGGAGCAGTCAGCCTCATGGGCCTTTACGAACTCTATCTCGGGGCCGCAGAACTTTGCCCTGTCCAGAACGTCCGCATCCAGAGCAGCCTTGAACTTTGCAAGGCGGTCCTCGGTATCGTGGAAGTTGGGGATGGTTTCAAAGAGAGTATCGGCGGGATAGCCGTCCAGCATGCGCTGGAACCTGCCGAAAGCCCGGCCGGAAGCGGCAAACAACTCGGGGGTATCGGCAGTCTGATAGCAGTAGATATCCTTGATGAAGGGATATACGCGCCATGCGCCGCCTTCGCTGTCGGTGTAATAGGGTTCGCCGTTTTTGGGGCGGAGAACTTCCATAGCCTCGCGGCTGCGGTCGCCGCCGGCTTCGGTGATCTTTTTGCCCAGGTATTCGGTTACGCCGATGATGTTGCTCATCAGCTGATCCGGGCGCTTGAAAGCGGCGGAGCTCATGCGCTGAAGTATGAAGGCCTCGCAGCTGTCATCCACGGGCTGGGTATGTACGCAGAAGGTGTCGTTGATATGGCCGTGGCCAAAGCGGGCAGCACCCACTACGGGATGACCGAAGTCATATGCTTCCAGTACTTCATTAAGAAGGGTTTCGGCAGCGGACATGTTATTTCTCCTCCCAAAGGTTTTCGGGGTATACGCCTGCGGCGGTCTTTTCTGCTATAGCGGCCACAACCACGGGCTTGTCTGCCTGATAGGTTACGCCGTACCATTTATCCTCGCTCTTCAGAACCTTGGAGCGGGCCTTGCCGCTCTGGATGAGGGAGCTGATTACGCTGGGCAGGAAGTATTCGCCCTTGAGGGGGTTCTCTGCAATTGCCTTATCAAGGAAGGCGGGCAGGCCGGCCCATGCTTCATCCATAAAGCTCTTGGTAAGGCCCCACATATTCATGGAAACGATGGTGCTGCCGGGGAGAGCGGTCCAGGTTGCGCCGTCGTCCTCGGTGAAGCGGGCATCCGCGCCGTCCTTTTCGATGCGGGTGCGCTCGGTAACGGTTACCAGATAGTTGTTCTCATCCTCTACGCATACGCCGCGGGCAACGTGGCCGTGCTCTGTAACGGTATTGCCAAGGAGATAGCCCACCATTGCGTATTCATAGCAATCGGGGGTATCGGGATTATTGCTGAGGTAATCGTAAATGGTCTTGAATGCCTGGGGGCCGTAGTAGTCATCGGCATTGATGATGGCGAAGGGGCCGTCTACGATATTGCGGGCGGCAAGGGCTGCATGGGCAGTACCCCAGGGCTTTACACGGCCTTCCGGAACGGCATAGCCTTCGGGCAGGTCGGTGAGCTCCTGATAGGCATAGCGCACGTCAATAACCTTGGAAAGCCTGTCGCCGATGGCTTCCTTGAACATCTCTTCTATTTCGCGCTTGATGATGAATACAACGGTTTCAAAACCGGCGCGGCGTGCATCGTAAATGGAATAATCGATAATCAGCTGACCGTTTGCTCCAACGGGGTCGATCTGCTTGAGGCCGCCGTAACGGCTGCCCATTCCCGCTGCCATAACTACCAATACAGGCTTGTTCATTGATTTCTCCCTTCAATATCCTAAAAAGTAAAGTTGAGTACAGGGTTAGCTCTTGTAGCCGTTGGGGTTGGTGGACTGCCACTTCCAGCTGGAAGCGCACATTTCCTCTATGCCAAGCTCTGCCTTCCAGCCCATCTCGATGAGGGCCTTCTTGGGATCTGCATAGCACTCGGCGATATCGCCGCTGCGGCGGGGGTCAACCACATAGGGCAGTTCCTTGCC
>JAZNUG010000107.1:0-5422 GCA_045592165.1 Clostridia bacterium
CCGCGGCATAAGTATTACCGCCATGGCCACCGCAACCGCTGCCACCAGCACGCAGGCGAGGGTGCGTATCATATCCATACGCCGCATCTTTTTCAGCAGTTTTGCCTGCTGTTCTTCAATGGTGAGTATATCCTTCTTAACCTCCATATGCATTTCCTCCTGATATTTATGCAGTTTATTTTACCAGATCCCCGTACTCTGCGCCTATGAAATCCTTCAGCGCATCCGGATTCAGCATCACCATCTGCCCCCGTACTCCCGCGCTTACGGCGATGGTATCAAACAGCTGAGCCGTCTCGTCCATATACGTGGGAAACAGCTTCTTCATGCCTATTGGTGAGCATCCGCCCCGCACATATCCCGTCAGCACAGGAAGTTCCTTTACGTGTATCATTTCCGCCTTTTTATTGCCGGAGATCACCGCTGCTTTCTTCAGGTCCACCTCTTCGGCAACAGGTATGCAGCATACAAACAAGCCGTTTTTATCCCCTCTCAGCACCAGTGTTTTAAATGTTGCATCCGGGTCAAGCCCCAGCTCCTCGGCGGCATGGGTACCCGAAAGGTCGCTTTCGTCATATGCGTATTCCATGGCTTCAAATGGTATCCCCGCCGTGGTCAGCATACGCATAGGGTTGGTTGTTATCATATGCCCCTCCTGTGGAGAATGTAGGAATATACCATAGGTATTATTATCATAGCAAATAACGCCACCACTGTCATCCAGCTTATTCCCGCCCATGCGGAAACCAGGATCAGCACGCCGCAAATCATAAACACAAAGCCGCCGATGCGATGGGTCTTGTTCCAGTTTTCCTCGGATTTAAGCGTCCATGGGATCTTAATGCCCACATAGTAATTTTGCCTGCATTTTGGCAGGTAATTGCCCAGCACCACAAACAGTATACCTATAATGGTGCATACTATCTTTTCCACGTCCATTTTATAGCCCAGCTCGTAGAACAGCATCATGGGTACCAATATTATGCTGAGCACGGGCACAATCCAGCGGCATATGTTTATTACCACCTTTGATGTTCCGTTCAGCTTGCTCTCCCCTTCTGTGGCAATGCCCACGATAAGGTTTATCGCCGCCATGAAGGCAGGTATGCCAAAGCACGCCACCCACTTGGGAGACCAGCCATTTGGCTCATTGTTAAAGCCCCAATGTGTAACCATAATATCAGGCAGCCTGTCGTACAGTACTGCGCCCAGTATCATGGGCAGCAGTGTCAGAACCGTGGTGATTACCGTCAGTTTACTGAGCCTTTTCTTCATCTTTTTCTCCTCCCATAAATCCCGCCGCCCACAGCATTAACTCCTCAAAAACGCTGGCATTGAGCTGATAGAATACAAAGTTCTTTTTCCTGCTTTCAAATACAAGATCCGCTTTTTTCAGCTGGCTCAGGTGATATGATACCGTGGCCTGGGTCATGTCAAACCGGGCTGCAATATCCCCTGCGGACATCATGCCGCCCTTTAGCATTTCCAGTATCTCCCTGCGCACAGGGTCGCTCAGGGCTTTGAATGTTTCCTTAATTCCCATCGGCAAAACTCCTTAGATGGTTTTCTAATTAGATTATATTCTAAATAGCCTTTGCCGTCAACGGAAATATTTTCCATATCTTATCCAAATGAAAAGCCTGCTGCAGTTTAAAAACAACCACAGCAGGCGCATGTTAATCGTGTCTCTTAAAATCAATACGATCTTCCCTTTACCTTTTTCAGCAGAGTAACCAATTGTCCAGGAAGTACTTTTTTGATAACTGATTTAATTCTTACCGAAAGCCCCTTGGTATGCTCCACCGCATAAAACAATCCACGCTTCGAAAGAAGCTCGGCGAACTCATCCCTCTTAGGATGTTTCTCCTTCACCTTGATGATATTTTGATTTTTGTGGACAATTCTTTCAAAATTCGTTTTATATAACCTGATATCATCAATTCTATTTAAAAACTCCATACCCTTCGCCGTATGAACCAGTATACAAGATATGCCATTATTGTTCCAGAATTCATCTTCTTCCGTCGCTCCCCAAAAATCTCCAAGCATAATATCCCCACATCGATTATCAGAACGGAATCTGCAGGTGTAGCATCCCGATAACCCCATGACACTGAATGCATAGCCATACTCTGTATCATAAAGCTTTTTCCAGAATGTCTCTCCGTTTTGGAATTTGGCATACAGATAGGGCGGTGTCCATGACCCACGTTTTTTTCTAACATTAAAATCCACAACCTTGCTGTGAAACTTCTCTTCAAGATGCTTTACATACTGCCGGTGAACCTCAGCGCTTGTGGGACCATGGCATATCAATTCGACAGTAATAAGGTTATCATAATCCCTCCCAAGATATTTCCTTAAAGCCGCCACTACACATGGCAGGCCAAAAAACAGTACAGAATTACCCTCATGCAACAGCTTTTTAACCTTATTATATACATCAGCTTTATCCACCTGTATGTATTTGGATCCTTTAAGTCGGGCAATATCCTTCTCTTCTTGAGTAACTATGTATTCTGCTCTATAAAAATCATCGCTGTAGCGCACACCAGCAACATATCCGCCCATACGAGCAGCATGTCTTGCCAAAGCTGTTGCTATGCCTCCTGATGTGCATTCCAGCACCTCATCCTCATTTACAAGATAACCTGCAAATGTGGCAATATCATGGTTGGAACCGTCAGTCATAATTCAAATTCCTTTCCATATTATCATAGTATACATAAGTTTTACACCTCAATCATATACTGAAAATGCGGTTTTGTAAAATGCATCTGCCAAACGGCAGGTGGTTATCGAAAACTATATGCAAATCCATCATAGTAAATGCAAAGTGTTCCACTCTAAGACCCCCACCCTGCATACGTTCACCGTCGTTGTACGCTTTTGACTGCTCCCTGAGGTCACGGCCAAGAATACCCTTGGGGTACTCGACTGTATCGTGGCCCAGAAGGATAGGGATCACTGATCTTTCCGGGCTCTGCGCACATGGTCGCTGCGCTTGAGCATCAGCCCCTCCCTCCCCCGTCCACTGGACGCGGTCGGGCCTGATGTGTCTCAATTCATACTCAGTTTACACATCTCGGGTTGACATATATAGATTTCAGATATATCATTATATATAGAATCCCGATATATGGAGGACTTGATTATGCCTATGGATAAAACCCTCGTGACCCGCAGTACTTCCATGCTCATACTTAAATTATTGGAAAATCAGGATATGTACGGCTACCAGATGATAGAGGAGCTGGCCCGCCGCTCGGATGACACCTTCGCCCTCAAGGCAGGAACCCTCTATCCCCTCCTGCACGATCTTGAAAAGGAAGGCGCCATCCGTTGCTACGAGGGCAGCGCAGCAGGCCGTATACGCAAATATTACAGCCTTACCAAGGCGGGCCGTGAGCTGCTGGGCGCGAAGGAAGCAGAGTGGCAGGCGTTCTCCACCGGAGTAAATAAGGTGCTGAACGGAGGTGCTTGTCTTGTCAGAGCATGAAGCCAAAAGGAGCTATCTTGATAAAGTTTGCGCCGCAGTCCGCTGGAAGCAAGCCCACGAATCCATACGCCGCGAACTTTCAGACCACATAGATGACCAGGCAGAAGCCTTTATGGCGGAGGGCATTACCCCTGATAACGCCATAAAAAAAGCTGTGCTAGAGATGGGGGATGCGGAAGAAGTGGGCTTTGGTTTGGATGCCTCATACCGTCCCCGGGATGTAAAAGGAATTGTCATCCCCATAGCCGGTCTTGTGCTGATAGGCATCATTTGCCGCATATGGGTCACAAATACGCCTGTGGATGCAAAATACATCACAGCAATCATAATAGGCGCTGTCTGTGCCTTTGCCCTGTACAATGTGAATCTGTATAAGTTTGCTAGGTATTCCGGTCCGGTTTACTTTGCTGCGATCATTATCACATTTCTAATGATCTTATATATGACCGACGGAGTCAGCCCCTATTGGCGGTTTATAAACAACCCAATAGTATACTATGCTGTGTGTTTTTCCCCTTTGCTTTTTGCCGGCGTTGTATACAATCAGCGGAGGAAGGGCATTAAGGGCTTTATGCTATGCTTACTTTCCGCCATCCCGCTGCTGCTGATGTCCGCCGCTATCCCATCGTTTACTGCTGTAATAGGTGCTGCAATCTCCTATCTTTTTGTACTTACGACAGCTATACAGCTCGGAATATTTGGCTCAAGGAAGATATCTCTTCTAGCAATACTGTATGGTACAACAATAATTGCCGCTTTCATTGCGCTATGCTTTCTTTCCGAATATCATCGCTTAAGGCTAACTCTGATGCTCCATCCCGAACTCGAACCCTATGGAATAGGCTGGATTGGCAGCATCATCAGAGAAATTGTGGAAAATGCTAAACTTATAGGTGCTTCGAATCACACAATAGCTGCTATGGGCGAGGATGTTGTCCGATCGGAAAAATTTCTTTATTCTATCAAGTGGGATTATCTTCTCACACTTATACTTTACAAATACGGCTGGTTGTCCACCATCACTGTCATTCTACTACTTATGGATTTCCTCGCCTCGGGTTTCAGACGTGCACTCAAACTGAGCAGTACCCTCGGCAAACTTCTCGCCTGCGGAATCATAGCCAGCTTTTCTGTCCAGACGGTAGGATATATACTGTGCAATCTGGGTATTTTCAACGGAGCTCCACTCCCTCTGCCCTTCGTTTCACACGGTAATATTTCGCTGGTAATAAACCTTGCCATGGCAGGTATACTGCTGTCGCTGCTGCGCACAGATGGGCTGTATACAGATACGCCGGCCAGCAAGGTAAAGCGATTGAAAATAAAGTTTGAATGGGAATAAATATATAAAGCACACAAAAACAGCATCCATTTGGATGCTGTTTTTGTGTGGTATCGGTTGACTACCTATCTTCCCCACTCAGTTCGCAATAGTCGCGCTGCGTTGCGCGTAGAAGCGCTTCCTTGCGCTCCTTTGCTCACTGGATGTTCGCCTCCCTGTATCCCGCACTGCGGGCGGTCGGCTCCATCCCATCACCAGCCAAGAACGCACCGTGTGCGTCATGGCTGAAGTTAGGCTCGGGGAGATATATAACTGCTGCATATGAAAGAAAAAAGACTGACATTTTGTCAGTCTTTTTCTTTGGTATCCGGCGGCTACCTATCTTTCCGGGCCGTCTCCAGCCAAGTATTGTCGGCGTATAAGGGCTTAACTTCTGTGTTCGGGATGGGAACAGGTGGATCCCCTTAGCTTAACCACCGGAATGGTAAAGTATTAAGTTGCCTTAGTACCTTGAAAACTGCATAAATCGTAAATTCACTTTGATCAAGCCCTCGACCTATTAGTACCGGTCAGCTACATACATTACTGCACTTCCACCTCCGGCCTATCAACCTTGTGGTCTTCAAGGGGTCTTACCCATT
>JAZNUG010000108.1:0-3366 GCA_045592165.1 Clostridia bacterium
GCTCTGTTCCATGCGCTTTACCAGTTCCTCTGCGTACTTGGTGGGATGCAGCTCCAGGAAGGCCTGGCCGAAGCAAGCGGAGAAGGTGGGGGTGGGCTCAGTGATGCCGCGCTCGGTACCTGCCAGCTTTGCGGTGAAGCCGGAGAGGAAGTAGTACTGAGCCTGATCGTCGGTCAGTACGGAAACGGGAGGCAGTACGCCGAAAGCGTCAGCGGAGAGGAAGATAACGTTCTTTGCAGCAGGAGCGGCGGAAACGGGGCGTACGATCTTCTCGATATGGTCGATGGGGTAGGATACGCGGGTGTTCTCGGTTACGCTCTTGTCATTGAAGTCGATCTTGCCTTCTGCATCCAGGGTTACGTTCTCCAGCAGAGCATTGCGCTTAATGGCGTTGTAAATATCGGGCTCGGAATCCTTATCCAGGTTGATAACCTTTGCATAGCAGCCGCCCTCAAAGTTGAATACGCCGTTGTCATCCCAGCCATGCTCGTCATCGCCGATGAGCAGACGCTTGGGGTCGGTGGAGAGGGTGGTCTTGCCGGTGCCGGAAAGGCCGAAGAACAGGGCGGTGTTTTCGCCGTTCATGTCGGTATTGGCGGAGCAGTGCATGGAAGCGATACCCTTGAGGGGCAGATAGTAGTTCATCATGGAGAACATGCCCTTCTTCATCTCGCCGCCGTACCAGGTGTTGATGATAACGGCTTCGCGGCTGGTGATATTGAAGGCAACGGCGGTCTCGGAATTGAGGCCCAGCTCCTTGTAGTTTTCAACCTTGGCCTTGGATGCGTTGAAGATAACGAAATCGGGCTCAAAGTTTTCAAGCTCTTCGGCGGTGGGCATGATGAACATATTCTCTACAAAGTGAGCCTGCCATGCTACCTCAACGATGAAGCGGATAGCCATACGGGTGTCCTTGTTTGCGCCGCAGAAAGCATCCACAACGAACAGTCTCTTGGAGGTCAGCTCGTCGATGGCGATATCCTTGAGGGTCTTCCAGGTGTCTTCGGAAATGGGCTTGTTATCGTTCTTGAACTCATCGGAAGTCCACCAGATGGTATCCCTGGAATTTTCATCCATTACGATGTACTTATCCTTGGGGGAGCGGCCAGTGTAGATGCCGGTCATTACGTTGACGGCGCCCAGCTCGCTTACCTGGCCCTTGTCAAAACCTTCCAGCGCAGGATTGGTTTCTTCGTTGAAAAGAACTTCGTAGGAAGGGTTATGAACGATCTCGGTGGTTCCGGTAATACCGTACTTGCTCAGGTCGATTTTTGCCATTTTTGCTTTAACCTCTTTCTTTTTTATAAATGTTGATTATGTTAAAAATGAATCTGCCATGGGGGCGGATTGTTTGCAAAACTAACTTCTGCCCCAATTATCACCTATGATACAACATAATCAAACTTTTATCAATACGGCGCACTATTGGCAGATATAATATATAACCCGGGTATCATTAGCAGTATGCATACCCCCATGCAGGACGGGAAGCACAATATTTCATTTTGGTTTCCCAGCGTCTTGAACAGGCGTCCCTGCAATGGTATACTTTTGCCGATCATTATTACATATTCACAACAGGAGCAAGCAGCAATGACCCAACCCACCAATGAAGAATTTGCCCAAAGGGCAATAGCCTGCATAAACACATACAACGGCCACTATGCCCGGTTTCCCTCCCATCAGCTGGGCTTTTATTCCTGCGATGCACAGAAAAGGCAGCTTCAGCTTACCCATACCATATGCGCCGATGAACTCAACGTTTACAACACCCTTCACGGCGGCGCAATGGCATGGCTTGTGGATTCCTGCGCAGGGCTTCTGTGCCGCTCATATATGAACATCACCGCCTGCGTTACCACCAATCTGAGTCTCAATTATATCCGCAGCATATCCGCGGATGATCCCATCATCATCCGGGCCAGCCTGTCAAATGAAGGGCGCAAGGTTCTCCACCTCACCATGGATATCCACCACAGGGATACGGAGCAGCTGTACTGCACCGCCAGCTCCACCTTCTACGTATGCGAGTAATTGACATTGCTCCACGCATGGCATATAATATGCCCCAATAGCATCATTAAAACAAAGGCAGGATAATTTCCTAAATATGGAAGACAGCGACAGCGACGCTAATCCTAAGCTGAGCATACAAAACAATAGCTGCTGAATCATAAGCATGATCTGTATATCCCCGTTGCGATATACCGGTTGTGCTTTGCGGTTTTTATCGGGAAATTATCCCCGCAAAAAATAAGAAAGAGGTCATCTTATAATGGAAGCTTCCACAGGGTTTTTGATACTGCTGCAGATAGCGCTCATCACCCTCAACGCCATATTCGCCTGCGCCGAGATAGCGGTGCTGTCCATAAACGAAACCAAACTTGAGCGCATGGCAGAGCAGGGAGACAAGCGGGCGAAAAGGCTTTTTCGCCTGACCAGCGAGCCTGCAAGATTCCTTGCCACCATTCAGGTTGCCATCACCCTTTCGGGATTTCTTGGCAGCGCCTTTGCCGCAGATAACTTTTCCGAGCCTCTGGTGGACTGGGTGCTCAGCAAAGGGGTAAACATTCCCTATGCCACCCTCGATACCGCCGCGGTAATACTCATAACCCTTATTCTCTCCTACTTTACCCTGGTTTTCGGCGAACTTGTACCAAAGCGCATCGCCATGAAAAAATCAGAGCAGTTGGCCCTTGGCATATCCGGCCTTGTGGGCGGCATATCCACAGTATTCAAGCCCATCGTATGGTTTTTATCGGTTTCCACCAATCTGGTGCTGCGTCTTTTGGGCATTGACCCCCACGAAGCAGATGATCAGGTAAGCGAGGAAGAAATCCGCATGATGGTGGATGCAGGCAGCGAAAAGGGCGCCATAGACCATCAGGAAAAGGAATTCATACAGAATGTATTTGAATTCAACGACATAGACGTTGGAGACATAGCTACCCACAGGACGGATACCGCCCTGCTGTGGATGGAGGATAGCGACGAAGTATGGGCCCAAACCATACACGAAAACCGTTATACCCGCTATCCCGTATGCGACGGCTCTCCGGACAGCATTATCGGCCTTTTAAACGCAAAGGATTACTTCCGCCTTGAGGACAAGAGCCGCAAAAACCTCATTGAACACGCCCTGCAGCCCGCGTATTTCGTACTGGAAACCGTCAAGGCAGACGTGCTTTTCCGCAATATGCGCAAGAGCCGCAATTCCATGGCAATAGTGATGGACGAATACGGTGGAATGGTTGGCATAATCACCCTGTACGACCTGTTGGAAGAGTTGGTTGGCGAGCTGAACGACGAGCCTGAGGATATTGAAAATCCCTATCCCCATATTCAGAAAACAGGCGAAAACACCTG
>JAZNUG010000109.1:0-46498 GCA_045592165.1 Clostridia bacterium
AGGCGTATTTGTTCTTCTGTCAGCACGGGGTAGGGTTCCATTGGGCGAATGATTGACTTTAGCGCAACCTTACCGTCATAGCTGTCGCTTACGCCCAGCACAAAGCCCTCTATTGCTTTATTGCCCGCGCCAAATGGGACCAGCACCCGCTGGCCCACTGCGATATTATCCTCCGCCCGATACGTGAACAGCCTGTCCACGCTGCTGTGAGCTATGTCAACTATCACCTGCGCAAACAATTTACAAATACGCTCCCTGTGTTTACAATAAAAAACTTGGGAGAAGCCTGAACCTCTCCCTGTAAATGCTATTTCATAAGCCGATCCAGCAGCCAATCTGCCGCATCCCGCTTTGTCAGCTTTCCGCTATGTTCTTCAGAGCCGTCCGCTCCGTAGAGGGTAATTATGTTTGTATCCACGCCAAAACCTGCACCCTCAGCGGTAACGTCGTTTGCGGCAATAAAATCGAGATTTTTTGCGCTGAGTTTTTTCAGAGCATTCTGCTGAAGGTTTTGTGTTTCTGCAGCAAAGCCCATTACCTTGCGGCTGCCCTTATTGGGAGCAATGGTCTTGAGTATATCCCTTGTGGAAGTAAGCTCGAGAGTCATGCCCGCACCCTGCTTTTTAATTTTTTCTGAAGCGGTGGTTACAGGGGTAAAGTCTGCAGGGGCCGCCGCCATAATCAGCATATCGCAGCACTCAAACTGCTCAATTACCGTATCGCAAAGCTCTCCGGAGGAGACGATGTCGATTTTCTTTACGCCTTCGGGAGTTTTCAGATTCACGGGACCGCTTATAAGGGTAACCTCGGCGCCCCGCTCTGCGGCAGCTTCAGCAATTGCATAGCCCATCTTGCCGGAAGAGTGGTTAGTAATGTAGCGCACTGGGTCAATTGCCTCACGGGTAGGACCAGCGGTAACAAGTACCTTCATACCCTCCATATCGCGGCGGACATTGAGTCGGGTTATTACTGCGTCGATTATATCCTGTACATCTGCCAGCTTGCCAACGCCCTCGTCCCCACAGGCAAGGTGTCCAACAGCGGGGTCGATAAATTCACATCCCCGTTCTTTGAGCACATCCATGTTTTGCTGAACAGCAGGGTTAAGATACATATTGGAATTCATGGCAGGAGCAATAAGCACAGGGGCTTTTGTTGCCATTACAGTGGTAGTCAGCATATCGTCTGCAATGCCGGATGCCATTTTGCCAATAAAATTGGCAGTGGCCGGAGCGATAAGAAACAGATCCGCCAGCTTTGCAAGGGAGATATGCTCCACCTCCCATGGATTTTCTCGATTGAACATATCAACCACCACGGGATTGTTGCTCATGGTTTCAAGAGCGAGAGGAGTGATTATCTCGGCGCCTGCCTTAGTAAGAATAACGCGCACATCAACGCCCTTCTTACGAAGGCCGCTGATAATATCGCACGCCTTATAGGCCGCAATGGATCCCGTTACTCCCATCACTACATGTTTCATTATTTTGCTTGCTCCTCAGGCAGAAAAACTTCCAGCTTATCGTTGAAAAGCTCATCAACGGCGGTGGAAACGGGCTTGCGGTCATCCAGCTTTTCGGGATCTTCCATCAGCTGGCGGGCGCGCTTTGCAACAGCGGTAACCAGCATATAGCGGCAGCCTACTTTATCCTGCAATTCGGTAAGAGGAGGATAGTTCATCATGGTTTATATTTCTCCTTTAAGTTGGTTAATAAGTTCAGTGTTATTTGCAACGCGGCTGTGCTCGGAAGAAATTATGCTCTGCACCTGGCCTACCGCCTTGTCAAGGTTATCATTTACCACGATATAATCATACTGCTCCGCAAGGGCAATCTCACGGATTGCCTCGCCGAAACGCCTTGCAACGGACTCGGGAGTTTCAGTGCCGCGGCCCACAAGACGGTTGCGAAGAGTATCCATATCCGGAGGTGCAATGAATATCATAACTGCATCGGGACACTTTTCCTTTACACGAAGAGCGCCCTTTACATCGATCTCCAGTATAACGTCATAACCCTCGCTGCGCTGCTCTTCAACATAGCTCTTGGGTGTGCCGTAATGATTCTTGCCGAATACGCACATGTATTCCAGGAATTCATCCGCTTCTACCATCCGCATAAACTCTTCCTCAGTGCGGAAGAAATAGCTCACGCCTTCGGTTTCGCCGGGACGGGGCTGGCGGGTGGTAACGGATACGGACATTTTAATATTGTCCCGCTCGGACATAAGCTTGGAACATATGGTGCCCTTGCCTACGCCTGAGGGGCCGGATATTACAAGAAGCTGGCCTTTACTGGTCATATGTAAAACCTCCGATTTATTCTGAATCGCTGTCTGCCATCACTCGGGACGCAACCGTCTCGGACTGAAGGGCGGAAAGTACTATATGCATGCTGTCCATCACTATAACGGCTCTGGTGCGTCTGCCATGGGTGGCATCCACCAGCCTGCCCTTTTCACGAGCCTCCTGCACCATACGCTTTGCAGGCGCACTGTCCGGAGAAATGATGGATACTATCCTTGTGGATGACACGATATTGCCAAAACCGACATTTACCAGCCTAACTGACATATTAACGCCTCTTATTCTATATTCTGAACCTGTTCGCGTATCTTTTCAATTTCGCCCTTACCGGATATGACAAGGTTTACTATCTCGCCGTCATTTGCCTTGGAGCCGATGGTATTGAATTCGCGGTTCATCTCCTGAACGATAAAGTCCAGCTTGCGGCCTGCAGGCTCTGTACCGTCCAGCATGGCCTTAAACTGAGTAACATGGCTGCCCAGACGGACTATTTCTTCATCTATGCCGGCCTTATCTGCAAAGAGGGCGACTTCGGTTGCAAGACGGGCCTTGTCCACATCAACTGCACCAAGAAGCTTTTCAATGCGCTCATTGAGCTTGATACGGTATTCTTCAACTACCTGGGGCGCTCTTTCCGCTATGCTTGCGGCAAGGGATTCAACTGCGGCGCATTTGCCGTACAGATCCTCATAAAGCTTTGCACCTTCTCTGGCACGCATTGCCTTAAGTTCCTGACATGCTGCTTTGCATGCTTCTCCTGCAAGACGGCAAACCTCTTCCCTGTCCTCATCCGCTTCGACAATCTCGGTAACATCAGGCAGACGAAGGGCAGAACTGAGACCAATGTCATCGCGCAAGCCGAAAGCACCCGCAGCTTCGCGGGCAGCGGTAAGATATTCGCCAAGCAGGTTCATATCCACGCTTACCTTGCGGGCATCGTCACGGTTATTGCGATAGAATACGAAAACATCCACGTGTCCGCGGCTAAGCTCTGCAGAAATTACGCCGCGGAGGGTATCCTCGATAAAATTGACCGCACGGGGCATCCTGAAGCCTATGTCAAGATACCTGTGATTTACGCTCTTTAATTCAACGGTTATTTCACGGCCTTCATGCTCCAGCGCATAGCGGCCGAATCCTGTCATGCTGTTTACCAAAGTGAACCTCCACAGTGCTTTTCCAATTTAATAATTATATCATATTTCGCCGTTTTTTTACAATATAAACGGCGCTTTTACGGCCATCTAAAACATGCGGTATAGCTCGTCCGCCTCGGGTGGAAGTATCTCCTCTCCCTTGTCTGTGCGTATTCCGTTTCCGCCAGCCCTGCCTATAACGGCCGCGGGTATACCTATCTCTGCAAGGCCTTTTACCATGGCCTCACCATCGGGGCAGGCCACCAGCATGCTTCCGCTGGAAAGCAAACGGAATCTGTCAAGGCCGCAATTCTCGCATACCTTAAGGGTTATGGGATGGAAGGGCACCTTATCCGGCCATATTTCCATGCCGCAGCCGGAAGCCTCTGCCATTTCCCATGCGGCGCCGTATACGCCGCCCTCTGTGATATCATGCATGGCGGTTGCTCCGTTATCTGCGCAGAACAGGCCTTCCTTTACCACGCTGACCATGCTCATAAAGCCCCTTGCTTCTTCAAGCTCTGCCTGGGAAAGGGCGGTTTTATCAGGGAAGTCCGATGCTATTACGGCCGTACCCTCAATACCGCCGCCTTTGGTCATAATAATATAATCCCCATCCTTCATGCCGTTAGGGGCGATTATACCGTTCTTGCCGGCTCTTGCTATGACCGTAGCGCAGGTAATCATACGGTTAACCGTTGCGGTAACTTCGGTGTGGCCGCCGATTATCTCGATATTTGCAAGGCGGGCCGCCTCTGCAAGCTCATCGGCTACCCTGTCTATATCCTCTTCCGTACAGCTGGGAGGAATAAGCAATGTTACCAGAATACCTATGGGTTCTGCACCTGCCGCAGCAGCATCGTTGCAGCTTACATGCACAGTAAGGCTGCCGAGATTCTTATCGGCAGAAGTTATTGGATCAGTGGACAGCACTGCTATCCTTCCGCCCAGATCCACCGCCGCACAGTCCACACCCACATGGGGGGAGCAGACAACTTCTTCGCGGGTGTGGGAAAATTTGGAAAGTATCAGGCTCTCCAGCTGTTGGTTTGTCAGTTTTCCCTGTCGCATCTTCTATCGCTGTTCTCCGATCAGTTGGAAAAATTCTTCTTCGCTGAGCACCGGTATGCCCAGTTCTTTTGCTTTTGTCAGCTTGCTGCCGGCGTTTTCTCCCGCCAACACATAGCCGGTCTTTTTACTTACGCTGCCTGCAGCCTTGCCGCCAAGCCGTTCTATCATGGCCTCTGCCTCCCGTCTGTCCAGGGTGGGCAATGTGCCGGTAACCACTATTGTTTTGCCTGTTATGGGGCTCTGCTGCTGCACTTCCTCCGGCCTTGGCGATACACCGTGGGCAAGCAGCCTGTCCACCTGCGCGGAAATGGAGCTATCCCCAAAGAAGGCAATTATGCTCTCCGCCACAACTTCTCCCACATCCTGCACTGCCATCAGTTCCTCTGCTGCGGCATTGCGTATGGCATCCATGCTGCCAAAGTGCCTTGCAAGGTCTCTGGCGGTTTTGGAGCCCACGTTCGGTATACCTATGGCAAACACAAAGGCGCCCAGTGAGCAATCCTTGCTTTTTTCTATGGCATCCATAAGATTGCCTATCTTTTTTTCTTTAAAGCCAGGAAGCTTTGCAAAGTCTTCGGCAGACATATCATAAAGGTCGGGTATGCTCTTGAGCTGCATCTCTTCCACAAGAAGAGCCGCTGTCTTTTCGGAAAAAGTATCTATATCCATAGCATCCCTCGATGCGTAATGGGCAAGACGGCCCGCAATCTGGGGAGCACAGGAAAGTGAATTTGTACAGAAAATATGAGCTCCTCGCTGTTCAACGTGGGCTCCGCAGGCAGGGCATACCATTGGCTTCTCCGCCTGTCTATCAGGCACGTCGTCTTCCACGGCCGCAAGTATCTCAGGAATAACGTCATTACTGCGGCGTATGAATACACGGGAGCCGATGCCAACCTTTTTGCGCTGAATATCATCCCAGTTGTTAAGGGTCGCATGGCGGATAGTTGCCCCTGCAAGCTCCACGGCATCAAGATGTGCTCTCGGGGTAAGCTTGCCTGTACGGCCAACCTCCCAGGTTATATCCCGCACGACAGTTGTAGTTTCCTCGGCGGCAAATTTAAATGCTATTGCCCAGCGGGGGAATCTGTCTGTCGCTCCCAAGGCACGGCGGACGTCAAAATCCCGCACTTTGATTACCATGCCGTCAATGAGAAAATCCAATTCAGATCTATGTTTCTCCGCCTTTTCTATCTCGTCGCATATGTCTTCAATGCTATCGTGAAGCTTCAGGTATTCGTTTACGGTAAAGCCGTTTTCCCTGAGGAAGGCGATCATTTCGTCCTGATTATTAAGCTCCTTGCCCTCAATATAGCCCACATTGTAGCAATAGCAATCCAGCCTGCGTTTTGCGGTTACCCTTGGATCAAGATTCCTCAAAGCGCCTGCTGCTGCATTTCTGGCGTTCTTCAGCTTTTCGTCTGAGACGGCGTTTATCTCTTCCAGTACAGACAGCTTCATGTAACATTCGCCCTGTACTTCCATCCTGCCCTTGAAGGGTATAGTAAGGGGAACTGTACGGATGGTCTTTATCTGGGGAGTTATATCTTCGCCTACCACGCCATTTCCGCGGGTTGCACCTTTGGTGAGTTTACCTTCTTCATAGGTAAGATTAACCGTAAGGCCGTCAAACTTATACTCAAGGGCGTATTTTACAGGAGGCAGACCTTGGTTCTGTGCCATGCGCTGAACTTTATGCCCCCACTCAATAAGGTCCTCACGGGTACGCACCTTATCAAGGCTCCAGAGCCGCTGTATATGGGTATGCTCTTCAAACCAGGGCAGAGGATCTCCCCCCACCCTTTGGGTGGGAGAATCCGGCAATACGATGCCGGTCTGCTGTTCCAGTTCCAGCAGGCTGTCAAACAGCTCGTCGTATTCCTTATCGCTTATCTTGGGGGCATCCATGACGTAATAAGCCTTGGAATACTCATTCAGCCTGTCCACAAGCTCCCTTATACGCTGCTCCATTCGATTCCTCCGATTAAAATGTAAACTATTCCTCAACGGGCTTTATGGGTGCATACGCGGCAGCAAACCGCTTTACCCCTGCCCCGCCGAAATCTATGGACACAAGCATTGAGCTGCCTGCGCCGGATACATCCATTATTGTACCCTCGCCAAACTTTTCATGAATGACGCGCTGATGTTTTTCAAATGATTTTGCCACAGGTGCCGCGGGCTTGGGCGCTGCAGGCGCGGATACTCTGCCCAGCACATGGCTGTCCACCTGATAGCGATTGCCTGAGGTGCTGCCGCCGTAGGAATGACCGACGGAAGAATATCCTCCGCTCCTTGTGCCGAAGGAAGAAGTCTGAAGTTCCTGTCTGCGTTCGGGATTTGCAGACTGAGTAAGCTCTGTGGGGATTTCATCTATAAAGCGGGAACGGCGGTTGTAGGATTCGCTGCCGAATATACTGCGCTGCTTTGCGTTTATCATATATAGCCTGCGCTTTGCTCGGGTCATGCCAACATAGCACAGCCTGCGCTCCTCTTCCATTGCTCCGGTGGACATATCGTTCTTCGCTCTGGAGGTTGGAAATACGTTTTCCTCCATGCCGATCATGAATACCACAGGGAATTCAAGGCCCTTGGCGCTATGCAGAGTCATAAGAGCCACTGCACCGTTTTCCTCATTCATGGCATCTATATCCGCAACCAGAGCCACATTTTCGAGGAACACCTTAAGCGCATCCTCGCCATCCGGCAGATCCTTCTCAATTTCCTTGATATTGCCGATAAGCTCCCTCAGGTTGTCCATGCGGGACTCCACATCGCCCTTTTTGTCTTCGGCTTTAAGGTGGTTTTCGTATTCGAGAGACTCAATAAGTTCCCATGTAAATTCGGACAGGGGCATTGTACGGCTCAGTGCCATATATTCTGCCATGCTGATTCCAAAGGGCTGTATCTTTTTGGCCGCCCGCGGATCCATATCCTCAAGGCAGGCTATGGATGCCATAAGCATGGATGTATTGTTCTTTTCAGCAGCGCGGGCAAGTTCGTTTACAGAGGCATCGCCAATACTGCGCTTTGGTACGTTTATAATTCGCCTGAGGGAAACATCGTCATAGGGATTATACATAAGACGCAGATACGCCATTATGTCCTTAATCTCCTTGCGCTCATAGAAACGCTGGCCGCCATACACCCTATTGGGTATACCGTAATTCATAAGGGTGGTTTCAGGCACGCGGCTCTGGGCATTCATGCGGTAAAGTATGGCAAAATCGCCATAGCTCATACCTTCCCGCACTCCTTCCATTACCTTGCGGCAGATGAAATGAGCCTCGTCCCGCTCAGTTTCGGCGGCGTATATTTCTATCTTTTCGCCATCGCCGTTATCGGTCCAGAGTTTTTTCTGCTTGCGGTCAATATTGTTGTCTATTACAGCATTTGCGCCGTTGAGTATGTTCGAAGTGGAACGGTAGTTCTGCTCAAGGCGAATTACCTTTGCCCCGGGAAAGTCCTTCTCAAATTCCAGAATGTTGCGTATATCCGCACCGCGCCAGCCGTATATGCTCTGATCATCATCACCTACAACGCAGATGTTGCGATGCTCACGGCATATGAGCTCAATCATCCTGTACTGGAGAGAGTTGGTATCCTGATATTCATCCACCAGCACATAGCTGAACTTTCTGCGGTATTTATCCAGCACATCCGGACAGCTTTCCAGAAGCTGAATCGTCATGCACAGCAGGTCGTCAAAATCCAGCGCATTGCATTCCTTGAGGGCGCGCTGGTATTCCCTGAATACCCTTATCACCGCCTCATCCAGGTAAGGATTATCCATCAGATACTGTTCGGGATTGAGGGATTTATTCTTTGCATCGCTTATGCGCTCTTTGATATCCCTCTTGGACATATCCTTATCGCTGATACCGATGCGCTTGAGGATATTGCCGATAAGGGACATCTGATCGTCATCGTCGTATATAAGGAAATTGCTTTCCCTGCCCAGCCTTGTAATATCCATCCTCAGCATACGGGCGCAGCAGGAATGGAATGTGGTCACCCACATATCCTGAGCATCGCAGCCAATCAGCGCCTCGGTACGCTCACGCATCTCACGGGCGGCCTTATTTGTAAAAGTGAGAGCGAGTATGCTCCAGGGAGCAGCGCCATGCTCAACAAGATTTGCTATTCTGTAAGTAAGAGCACGAGTCTTACCGGAGCCTGCGCCGGCAAGTATAAGAAGAGGCCCGTTCAGCGTTTCCACCGCCTGCCTCTGAGGTGCGTTAAGGGTTGAAAGATCCATTTGTTTTATCTCCGACAAACTTCTTCAGTGCATAATTTTACATATATATTTTACCACATTCCATAAGCAATAAAAAGACCATCCTTTCGGATGGCCTTTTATTTAATTTGTTTAGTAATTTACCAGCGCCAGCAGCTGTATGCAGCCTGCAACAAGATTGAGCGCCGCGGCAATGTACAGAAATGGTACGAGGCCGCGCTTTGCTTCGCCCGCATCCTTCAGGCTCAGGGCAAACAGCAGCAATGCTGCACCGAGGCACAGAGGGGACATGCCCTTTATGCCCTTGCCGAAGCCAAATTCCATTACGGTATTAACCAAAGACATCAGGGCAAATACTATCCCGAAAAAGGATGTACGGTTATACTGCATATTTCTCCTCCTTTATGCTCTAAGGTCTGCGTTGAGGGTATCCTTAAGGGTGCGGATGATAGTATTCATGGCGTCGGTTATATCCTCATCGGTCAGAGTACGGTCCTCAGCACGAACGGTATAGGAATAAGCCATGCTCTTCTTGCCTTCTGCAATACCGGTGCCGCGGTATACGTCAAACAGCTCGACGTTTTCAAGCAGAACCTTTACCGGAGCGGACTTGATTGCGCCTGCAACCTGTGCAGAGGTTACGCATTCATCCACAACAACAGCTATATCGCGGGGAACGGTAGGATACTTGGGTATAGCCTTGTATGTCTTGCCGTTCTCACGGAGCTCAAACAGCTTCTGCACGGACAGTTCTGCCGCATATGCTGCCTGAGGCACGCCGAAAGCCTTGCGGGTTTCGGGGTGTACAGCGCCCATCTCGCCTATTACCTGACCGTCAACCTTTATCAACGCCTTCTGGCCGGGCTGGAAGAACTCGCTGCCACCGGGAACATACTCTGCACGCTCGCCGATGCCCAGCTTGCGGAGCAGGTATTCAACCACGCCCTTGAGGGTGAAGAAATTCTCCTCTGCGCCGCTGAATATGAGACCCAGCATCTTGCGCTCTTCGGGAAGATCGGGATTGTTGTCAATGTGAACATTGCCAACCTCAAAGAATCTGCCATGGCCAGTCTTACGGTTGCAGTTGAGGGCCACGGTGTTCAGCATACCGGCCATAAGGGTGGTGCGCATAAGGCTCTGATCCTCGCCGAAAGGATTCATCAGCTTAACAGCCATGCGTTTTTCATCGTCCTCGGGAATACGCAGTGCATTGAGAGCAGCGGGACCGGTAAAGTTGTAATTGTACATTTCGTAGCAGCCCATTGCCACGCACATATCCTTGACCTGATCCTCATGACGGGTTGCGGGGCTGAGACAGCCGCGGAAGGTATCGCCCTGCATAAGGGTGGGCTCGATATTATAGTAGCCGTATACCCTTGCAATTTCCTCGGCTATATCCCAATCAGACTCTATGCTGCTCTCGATATCAACGCGATAATGGGGCACGGTAACGACCAGAACATCTCCTTCAGCCTTTGCGCCGATATTAAGGGTATCCAGCATCTTTACCATCTCTTCTGCAGAAATATCGGTATTGAGTATGCGGTTTACATGCTTCCAGTCAACGTTTATTACACGCTCGCTGATATCTGCGGCACATACGTCGATATTACCGCCGACAACGGTACCTGCGCCAAGTTCAGCCACCAGCTCTATTGCGCGGTCGATTGCCAGCTGAGTGTTAATCGGCTCAACGCCCTTTACAAAGCGGGAGGATGCATCGGTAACGTGATGGAGTTCACGTGTGGTATGACGGATGTTGCTTCCCTTGAATACGGCAGATTCAAAGAATACTGTCTTTGTATTCTCGGTAATTTCGGAATTTTCGCCGCCCATTACGCCTGCAATGCCTACGCCCCTTTCAGGGTCTGCTATGAGCAGTACGTTGGGAGAAACATTTCTCTCCTTGCCGTCCAGAGTCTTTACAACTTCCCCTTCCTTGCCACGGCGGACGATAATCTGTCCATCGGTTATGCAGGAGAAATCAAAGGCATGCATGGGCTGGCCGTATTCAATCATAACGTAGTTGGTAATATCTACGATGTTGTTGATGGGCCTGAGGCCAACGCTGCGCAGCTTCTTCTGCATCCATGCGGGAGAAGGAGCAATCTTGATATCCTTTACCACGCGGCCGATATATCTGGGGCAAAGATCGGTATCCATTACCTGAACGGATGCATATTCCTTTGCATCTCCCTCGCCCTGCACCTGCTTTATGGTGGGCTCTATAAACTTCTGGCCAAGAGCGGCAGCAGCTTCACGGCACATGCCGATAATGCTGATGCAATCCGCCCTGTTGGGGGTAAGTTCAATGTCAAATACGATATCATTAAGGCCAACAGCTTCCTGTATAGGCTGACCAAGAGGATGATCTTCCTGCAGGATAAGTATGCCGTATACCTCTGCTCCGGGATAGTCCGCCTCGGTAAGACCCAGCTCCTGACCGGAGCACAGCATACCGAAGCTTTCTACGCCGCGCATGGTGGTGGGATGAATCACGATGCCGCCTGCAAGGTTTGCTCCGTCCACAGCAACGGGGACCAGCGCACCTTCGAATACATTGGAAGCACCGGTAACGATTGTGAGGTTTTCTTCGGCTCCGATATTAAGGGTGCATATCTTAAGCTTATCAGCATTGGGATGCTGCTCGATCTTTTCTATGCGGCCAACAACGACATTGGTTATGCCGGGCATTTCGTCAACTATGTCGGCTATTTCAAAGCCGCGCCACATCATAAGTTCAACGAACTTTTCCGGAGTTACGTTGAAATCAACATATTCTTTAAGCCACTTAAGGGGCAGTTTCATAGCTATCTTACCTCCCTGTTAGAACTGTTTGAGGAAGCGGGCATCGTTCTCATACTCGAGACGGATATCCGTAATTCCATACTTAAGGCTTGCTATACGGTCCACACCAAGGCCAAAGGCAAACGCCTTCCATTCCTTTGGATCAAGGCCGCAGTTTTCCAACTCGTGGGGGTTGGTAACGCCGCTGCCAAGAATCTCCAGCCAGCCGGTACCCTTGCACAGACGGCAGCCTTTTCCACCGCAAAGAGTGCAGGATACGTCAACCTCGGCAGAGGGCTCCGTGAAGGGGAAATAGCTGGGACGGAAGCGCATCTTTACATCCTCGCCGAATACGGCATGGATAAAGGTGAGCAGCGTGCCCTTAAGGTCCGCCAGGGTAAGGTTCTTATCCACAACAAAGCCTTCCATCTGCATGAAAACAGGGCTATGGCTTGCGTCAACCTCGTCTACGCGGAATACGCGTCCGGGCATGATGAGCCTGAAAGGAGGCTTAAGATTCAGCAGCGCACGTGCTTCAAGGGGAGAAGTGTGGGTACGCAGCACAACCTTGTCATTAATATAGAAGGTATCCTGCATATCGCGGGCAGGATGATCCAGGGGCAGATTCAGCTTGGTGAAGTTATAATCATCATACTCCACCTCAGGGCCTTCGTAAGTTGTAAAGCCCATACCTACCAGTGCATCGCGAATCTCACGATAGGTCTGTGTCATGGGATGCAGATGGCCCTCGGGCATTGAAATACTGCCGGGCTCGGTAACATCTATTGCTTCCTTTGCAAAGCGCAGTTCCTGCATCTTTGCGGCGATCTCAGCCTTGCGTTCATTCAGCTCTTTCTCCAGCTCTTTCTTTACGCTGTTTACCAACTGGCCAACGGCGGCACGCTCTTCCTTGCTGAGCTTGCCCATGCCCTTGAGTATCTCGGTAAGAGATCCGCTCTTGCCGAACACGGCGAGGTTTATGGCGTCTATTGCCGCCTCATCCTCTGCATTTTTCAAGCTTTCAAGGGTTTGCAGCCTGATTTTTTCCAGAGTGTCCTTCATGTTTTTAAAATCCTCCAAATTAAAATTGCGCCTCGTCCTAAGGGACGAAGGCGCATTCGTGGTACCACCCTAATTCACCCTGCCATCACAGGGCCTTTATCGCTGTATCGGGCTTACCCGGCCCCAACTACTCACCTGAAATAAACATCAGGCTTCACCGGGGCGGCTCAGGAGCGAACTTGTGCAGGATTTTCCCATAAGCCGCTTGCAGCATATGCGGCTCTCTCTGAAATGGGATACGTCCCACTTTTCTCCATCATAGCCATAAAATCAATTTCGATATATTTTAGCACATTACTCGAAACTGTTCAATGGCTAATTTATCACTTTACTTAAACCGCTGCTCCAGCTGATCTGCAAGGTCGGATACATTTTCTGCAAGGTCTTCCACCTTTGCGCTGTCGGATATTGCATCCACCAGCGCTGTCATCAGACGCTTCAGCTCCGCCTTTATGTTGGATGCCTTGGCAGGCTTTGCGCTTTGCTTGCCTTCGGCGGGCTTTACCAGGCGTGTTTCGGTAGCATATACCTCGCCGCTCTCCAGATCAAACTCCTCGAACATTCCGGGTACTTCCACATCGTATCCGCGCTCATTGAGCTTATCCTTGAGGGCGCCTATGGCGCTGTCTTCGCCGTGAACAAGGAATATCTTGGCCGGCTTTTTATCTATCTCATCCACCCAGTTGAGCAGCTCGCGCTGGTCAGCATGGCCGGAGAAGCCCTGTATCCGCTGAATATCAGCATTTACCATAACCGGAACGCCAAGTATTTTTACCTTCTTTGCACCGTCTGTCAGCATGCGGCCAATGGTGCCGACCGCCTGATATCCCGCAAAGACCACAGTAGTGGTTGCCTTGAACAGGTTATTTTTAAGATGATGGCGAATGCGGCCCGCATCGCACATGCCGGATGCGGAGATGATAATGTTGCAGCCCTTTGCTTCGTTTATGAGTTTGCTCTCATCTGCGGTTTCCGCAACCTTGAGGGTATCAAATTCAAACAGATCACCGCTTCGTGCAATAGCCTTGGTTTCGTCGTCATAGCATTCTGCACCGCAGGCGGCATACACGCGGGTTGCTTTTATGCCAAGGGGGCTGTCGATATATACGGGCACCTTTTCAAGTCCGGGCACGGTATTGTTTATCAGCATGCGCTTGATATAATAAAGCAGCTCCTGAGTGCGGCCCACCGCAAAGGCGGGTATAACAATATTGCCGCCCCTTGCAATGCCGTTTTTCAATACACGGGCAAACTCCGCTTCCTTTTCTTCATCGGTGGAAACGTCATGCACCCTGTCGCCATAGGTGCTTTCCATGATGAGATAATCTGCTGCTTCGGGGCTTTCGGGGTCCTTTATTATGGGCCTGTCATCTCGGCCGATATCGCCCGAGAATACAAAGCGGGTAGTCTTGCCTCCCTCGGTTACCCATATTTCAATGGCAGAAGATCCAAGCAGATGGCCAACGTCTGTAAATCTGGCCTTTACGCCGGGACAAACATCAACCGTTTTGCCATAGCCGCTGGGCTTGAACTGCTTAAGGGTATTCTCCACATCCTGAGAGGTATACAGGGGCTCAACCAGAGGCTTGCCTGCCCGCTCGTTTTTGCGGTTTTGGTATTCGGCATCCTGCTCCTGAATATGTGCGCTGTCCGGAAGCATTATACCGCAAAGTTTTGACGTGGCTTCTGTGGAAATAATGGGGCCTTTGAATCCTCTCTTAACCAGCAGCGGAACAAGGCCGGTATGGTCAATATGTGCATGGGTAAGCAAAACAGCCTTTATATCGGCAGGAACAAAAGGAAAATCGCCATCGCCATATTCGCTCTTTGCATCAGCACCCTGACGCATACCGCAGTCAACAAGTATGCTGCCGCCGTCAAATGTAATCATATGGCAGGAGCCGGTTACAGCCTTTGCAGCGCCACAGAATCTAAGCTTCATAGTATTTCTGCCTCCGTATTAAGAATATAGAACAGACATGAATATTGTGGTTCAATTTTATATATTATACCATGTATATGAAAAATGAACACCCATCAATACATATATGTTGCCAAAAGTTCAAAATAGCGTTCCGCAATGGAACGCCATTTATTTTATATTATATTATTTGCCGGCACCACAGCACTTCTTGTACTTCTTGCCGCTGCCGCAGGGACAGGGATCGTTACGGCCGGGCTCTGCTTCCTTAACGAACATCTTGGAAGCTCGGAATTCCTGAGTGATTTCCTTGCGGCGCTCAGGGGTCAGGATGGGCTCCCACTCCTTGAGGGTGTACAGCCATTCTGCCTTGCAGTCCAGCATGTTGAAGTAAAGCTTTTCAAAATCGATATCAAGCTTGATCTTGGAACCGCTCTTAAGGCTGTCCAGTTTGAGTTCCTTCTTGAGGCTGGAATTGATGCCATCCAGGAAGCCAACAAAAGTGACTTCATCCATATTGAAGCGTGCCGCCAGATCGGACAGCTTGCCTTCTACGGTGTTCTCATAGTCACCGAGAATCTGCTTGTAGTTCTCGGTTTCAAGGTCAAAGTATTCCTGCCAGAATTTTCTGGCGAGATGGGGCTCTCTATCCTGCTCGGCAATAGCCTGCCATTCACTGTAAAGACTCATGTTAAATCTCCTGTATAAATTAAATTTGTTTTATTCCATCCAGTATAAAATCACAAAAACCGCCGTCCTGTCAAGGGAATATTTGTTTTTTGCGGTTTTTGCGCCGTATTTGGCAGATACATGTTATTTACGCTTCTTCTCCCTGTACTTTTCCGTCCAGCCTTCTTTATTCTGCTGGCGGCAGCGGGCCATTGCAAGGGCACCATCGGGTATATCTTCTGTTATTACAGAGCCTGCGCCTGTATATACGTCATCCCCCACCTTTACCGGGGCAACCAGGGCAGTCTGGCAGCCAAGGAATACGTTATTGCCAACGGTGGTGCGGTGCTTTTTAAAGCCATCGTAATTTACAAACACAGTGCCGCAGCCCATATTTACCTTTGAGCCAACATCCGCATCGCCCACATAGGTAAGATGGGCAATGGAAGTCTTTTCTCCAATGGTGGAATTTTTCACTTCAACAAAATTGCCTATCTTGCAGCCTGCGCCTATATGGCTGTTTGGTCTGAGCCGCACAAAGGGGCCAACCTTTGCACCGTCCGCCACTTCAGCATCAATTGCCACCACTCCGTCAAGCATACATCCGTTGCCGATTTTGCTGTTTTCGATACGGCTGCCGCTGTATACGGTGCAGTCTTCGCCTATTACAGTGTTGCCAAGAAGCTGAACATTTGGATAAATCACAGTATCCATGCCGATTTTTACATCTGCATCGATATATGCGGTGTTGGGGTCTATAAAAGTAACACCCCTGTCCATATGTCCGGAATTGATTGCACGGCGCATTATCTCGGAGCAGCACCAAAGATCCTCTCTGGTATCCACTTCAATGCCCTCAATTTCCGGAGCATATACGTCCACAACCATTCGGCCATCCGTACGAAGCTGGTTGACGCAATCCTCTATGGTCTCCATTTTGCATTCAAGACAGGCCCTTATTGCCTTCAGTTCAAAGCAATAAGCCGCCACTATAAGCGTAACATTCTCAGACAGGCATATCAGGCGGGATGCAGCACCCTTTCTTGCTGCAGATACCAGCGCAGATACGGTGCCGTCGGATATCAGCGGCAGATTGCCCGCAATTACCAGCACATAGCCTTCCTGTGCAGATACTGCGGAAAGACCTGCCCTGAGAGCTTCTGCGGTGGAATCTCCGGGATTCTGATATACATATCCGGAATCCTTGCCAAAGTATTCCTTTACGGATTCCCCATCAAAGCCAAGTACGGTTATGGGCCGCTCGGATACGTTCCTCTGAACGCTTCGCATTACCCAGCCTATCACAGGCCTGCCGCACAGGGGATGCATTACCTTCTGTTTGCGGGATACCATACGCTTGCCGTCTCCGGCAGCCAGCAAAATGGCAGTTACAGCTTTCATGTTCTCTGCTTCCTTTATCTGAATTAATTATATTTGCGATTAAATCAAACCGTTAAAATCGTAATCCACCTGTATTACGCAGGCATATGTGGCATCTGTTTCTCTGGCCCTTTGCCGTATTGCCAGCACCATTTCCTCTGCCTTTTCCTTGCTTGTGTCCACGGGCACAACAAGGTCAAAAATAAGATTGTTGCGCTTTTCTCCCGGAACCATGCGGAAATCGTGGATTGTCATCTTTACGGGCAGCTCTGACAATATTTGTTTTATAGTATCCTTTGCCCGCTGGACGTCAGGATTATCCAGTTCAACAGGGTCCATGTGTATGGTAAGCAGCATCCCCATTTCTCTGCCCACTTCCAGCTCAATCCTGTCTATCAGTTCATGAAGTTCAAGAACATTGCCGCCCGCATCCACCTCTGCGTGGGCAGTGGCGATGATGTTTCCGGGACCGTAACTGTGGATGAGTATATCGTGGGTATCTATTATGCCGTCATATGCGGATATTTTGTCTGCAAGCTGCTTTATAAACTCAGGCTCTGGAGCTTCGCCCATAAGGGGACTTACGGTTTCCTTTAGCAGCTTTATTCCGGAATACAATACAAATGCCGCAACAGCAAGACCGATATAACCATCCAGATTTATTCCAAAGAAATACATTATCACGGAAGAAACCAGTATTGCTCCGGTGCTTATGCAGTCCATAAGGCTGTCTGCGGTTGCCGCGCTCATGGTGGCGGAATCTATGCGCTTGCCGATGTTTGCGGTAAACATGCCCATCCACAGTTTAACCAGAATGGATGCAGCAAGAGCCAGCATGGAGGCAACGGTAAACTCCACCTCTGCTGGATGAAGTATCTTCATGAATGATTCCTTGCCCAGCTCATAGCCCACCATAAGTATTAAGAATGCTATTATCAGCGCAGCAATGTACTCCATGCGGGCATGGCCGTAGGGATGTTCCTTATCGGCAGGTTTGCCTGCAAGGCGTGCGCTCAGCAGCGTCATAAGGTTTGAACCGATATCCGCAAGGTTGTTTACCGCATCAGCCTGCACCGCAATACTGCCGGTAAGCATGCCGATAACAAACTTAACGGCACACAGCAGCATATTTGCAGCTATGCCTACAACACCCGCCAGCACGCCATATGCCTCACGTACAGATCTGCTGCGGGTATTTTCACTATCCTTTACAAAGCGGCGAATAAGCCAACCGGTCATTTATCCTACTCTCCAAATCATGATAATACCGCTTCCCTGAGCACCTTGCCGATGGCATCGTGTATCACAAGGTCTGCAAGGGAGTCACGGGGCGTTTCGCTTTTATTTATCAGTACCAGCTTATTGCCCCTGTAATAGTCTATGAGCCCTGCAGCAGGATAGACTGCAAGTGATGTGCCGCCTATTATCAGCATATCCGCACGCATTATGTGGGTAACGGCTCCCTGAATCGTATCATTGTCCAGCCCCTCTTCATAAAGCACCACATCGGGCTTTATTATTCCGCCGCAGCTGCAGCGGGGAACTGTATCCATATTCATAATTTCCTCTGCAGAATATGCCTTGCCGCAATCCATGCAGTAGTTTCTGTAAATGCTGCCGTGAAGCTCGTATACTTTTTTGCTGCCTGCTTTGGTATGCAGGCCGTCTATATTTTGAGTAACAACGGCGGTAAGCCTGCCCTGCCGCTCCAGCTCTGCAATGGCTTTGTGTGCATCATTCGGCAAAACGTCTGTTACCAGCAGCGCGCTTCTGTAATATTCGTAGAATCTCCGGGTATTGCTCATAAAAAAGCTGTGGCTAAGCAAGGTTTCCGGCCGCTCGCCAAAACGGCGTATTGCATCGTATATACCGTTTTCGCTGCGAAAATCCGGTATGCCTGACTCCGTACTTACCCCTGCTCCCCCAAAGAACACTATGCGTCCGGAGGATGCAATCATTTCTTTCAGCTTTGTAATATCCGACATATTTCGCCCTTTCCTCCACAAAAAGACCCCCGTTTTGCATACGGGAGCCTTATGCTCTTTATTTACAGCAGAAATACCCATGCGGCAATTATAGCCACGCCGGGCACACCCAGAAGACCCACTATCAGTGAGGTAAAAGCGGTAATAGGCAGAGTGAATCCGAAAAATCCGCCTATGATGTTTATAAGAACCAGAGTTATGGCGCCCATTATTGCATTGAGAACCAGCTTGCCCAATACCTTGAGAGGCCAACGGAATACTTTGAACAGTATCCAGAGTATCAGAAGCCCTATTCCAAACATCACAAGCATTGTCATTGTTTTTATTTTACTCCGTCCTCTGCTGCTCCATGGCATACCTTTTCAGCAGCAGCATGTATTTTCTTCTTGCAGCCTCCGCCTCATATATGGCGTAATCTACAAGGTCTGTATCGCTTACGCTTTCAAAATACCGTCCGGCTTCCTGCCATTGCTCCATGGCCTTTAAAACCTGAGCGGCCCTGTCGTCCTGTTTGGTATTTTTATTTTTCATAAACAGCATATGCATTATCCTCCGTATTTTGGTATATACGGAAAAGTATGCACAGTTTTTATGAATTATATTACTCCGCCCCGCTTAAGCACCTTGATCAGCCAATAAACCATCAGGGTATACAGGGGAATCATCACAGCCTGGTTGATTATTCTGGCATAGACGATATGGTACGGCGAGCCGTACAGCCACATGAGAAGCAGAGTATTCAGTATTACGCTGCATACGGTCTGCCCTGTGAATATGGCTGCAAACAGCCGTTTAAGTGTAACAGGCTGTCCCTTGCGGAAGAAAAGTCCCGGTATTACACCGAAAAGCACGCCGATAACGGTAAACCAGGGCATATACGGCCCTTTGGGGAATATCAGCGCCTGAAGAAGGTCCGTAAGGCCGCCCACAACGCCGCCGTATGCAGGGCCAAACAGCACTGCGGCTATTATCACCGGCAGCACGCCAAAGCCTATCTTGAGCGTATAGGAGCCAAGGGGCATGGCGGGTATGCTGAGCATTCCTCCAAGTACCACGCCAAGGGCAGTGAGCAATGCGCAATACACAAGTTTTTTTGTATTGGCGCTGATGTTAAGACGGTTGTTGTTTTCCATAAAAATCCACCTCTCTTTACATAGCGTCCCTTAATACCACATAAGAAGAGGTTGGCCCTCATGGTTATGCAGCAGCGGGATGCGGAAGCCGTACCGCAAGCATCTTGCGCTATTCGTCTGACCGTCAACTCCCCGTCCGGTCAGCACTGTGGGGGATATCCCCGCCGCGCACGGCAACCTACTCTGCGTTTTATAATTTTCACTGTGTTATTTTACACCATTTTGGCATACTGTGTCCACTTATTTGGACTATCTGCCGGTTATATCGACATCTATGCGGTATGTGGCTTTCACACGCTGACCCATGGTATCCGCATCGCTGTATGTCATATATATGGTACCTGCGCTGCTGCCCGGATATATGGACGTAGTTGGAAAATCTCCGATTTTTGTGCTTTTATCGGATACAACATCATACATCCACAGAGTATATGGATACTCATCCTGCTCCTGAGCCGCGGATTCCTCCGAGCTTTCGCCGCCCTCGCCGGAAAGACGATTTTCAAAGTAATAAAGTTTTGTGCCGTCCTTGGACCATATAAAGGACTGAGGGCCAAAGTCATTTGTTATGGTAGTGCTTTCGCCGGTTGCCATATCGTAAAGGCGGAATTTTGCAGAAGCTGTGCTGGCAGCAGATATACCGCTCTCGGCATTGATGGCCATATACGCATTATCCGGAGAAAGCTCAAAAGAGCTTCCCTCGGTAAATGACTTTCTTACGCCGCCGTCGCTCTTCACACGGTATATGATATCACCCCTGTCCATATCGCCCTGAACAAAGAACAGACCGCCATCGCAATAGGCAATGCATCCTTCATCTGCGCCGTTTTTTTCCACAACACCATGGCGCTTGTTTTCGGTGGGTATATTAAAATCGTATTGATGAATCAGCATGGCATCCGTGCCGCTGACGGCATACAGTGTTGTGCCAAGGTCATCCCATGTATATGCGCTTACCATATCGCCGAAACCCATATCCGTAAGGTTTGCGGAAAGCTCTTCTGTTTCTACGTCAAAAATATAAAGATTGGTTGCCTCCTCTGCCCTTTCAAGCACAGCAAGCCGCCGTCCGTCAGGAGAAAACGCCGCACTTTCCACCGTCTGGAATTCATAATCGAGGAAGCTTTCAGTGCTGCCGTCGGCATTCATAACCCACAGCATTTCGCATTCGTACTCTGCGGACATATCGCTTATCACTGTGCGTCGAGTATAAAGGGAACCTTCACCGGAGCGCTTTGGCAGATCGGTAAGATACCATCCGTCAGGAATAAATACCTGGGTTGTTACGCCCTCCTGAGTACGGGCCACGTTTTCGGAATATGCGGCCATATACCCAAGAGAAGCATCATATACAGGCCGTCCTCCGTATTCCGCAGGCTGTACAGTCCATTCCTCGCGGACTGCATTGGTGTATTTTTTGACCGTGTCATTTATAAACAGTTCTGCGGTTATATCAGAATCCATCGCCTCGGATACCAGCATAATATTCTGCAAGGAAGAGTCCAGGCTGGGCGTCATGGCAATATCCGCAAGCCTCCCGCCGCAGTAATCCCGATATGCATCTGCCGCTGCAATAAAATACTGCTTCTCCTTGCCTCTCTTTTCTTCCGGCTTTGGCATGGGCTTTATCTCTATCTCAAGCTGGTTGCCGCTGGAAAATGCCTTGAATGCCGCATCCGCGGAAAGCTGGAAATAGACGCTTGCTTTCTCCTCTCCCTCCATCCTGTGAAGGAAGCTGCCCAATACGCAGCCTGCAGAGTCAGATCCGCCATGCTCATAATCCGAATATTCCAAAGATTCAAATTCCACCACCAGACGAGATGGATAGCTGAGAGGATATATCCTGTATGCAGGCGATGTGGATGCAGGAGACTCCTCGCCTCCGCCGCTCATACGGCTGCCCACGTTAAAAGTAAACTTTATATAGGTACTATCTCCGTTCTGCCACACGTCAATTTCTCTTGCATTGGCATGGTCCAGTGCGACGCCGCCGGAAATGTCCCCATCCGTTGTATATCCCTTGAAGGGATCCTCCTTTGGGGAGCATGCGGCAAAAGTGAGCAGTATGCAGGCAGTAAGCACGGTGCAAATAATTCGCTTCATGGTTTTTCCTCCGAAAAATCATTGGCTTATGTTTATCCAATTACGATTATACCACTCGGAATCCCCCTCCGTAACCCTATATGCCCTATTGTTTATAATTCAAAGTTTGTTTATATTTATCAGACAAAAGGTATTTCATTACCTATAAGTATTTGATATAATATAATCTGACTAGACCTTTCAGGAGGTATTATTATGATCTGTAAAAACTGCGGCGCAAACAACGAGGACTTCCTCGAATTCTGCGAAAAATGTTCTGCGCCCCTTAATGGGAGTCAGCCCGCTGCTGCCCCTTCCGGCAGAAGCTTTGTAAGCTCTCCCAAATGGGTAAAGCCCGACTTTAATGCCAATACAATATCCGAAAGCGATATTCCCGCAGATTATTTTAACAGCGATAAGGCTCCGGAAGTAACCGTTCAGCCTGTGACTCAGCAGGCTTCCGTTCAGCAGGGCGCCCGCCGTGTACAGTCCGGCGCTGCCTGCTCCAAGTGCGGCGCTCCCATGCTGGCAGGTCAGCGCTTCTGCAATGCCTGCGGCTATCGTTCCGATTCTGCCCCCGCAGCTCCCTCTGCAGCAGCATCTTCCGTTGCTTCCTCTGCATGGACAGGCTCCTATGCTTCCTCTCAGTCCATCAAATATGCTGAACCCATAGACGACAGCATGTTCTCTTACGACTACACCGATGACATGAGAGACGAACGCCCCGCCCGCAGCAAAGCTCCCAAGGGCAAGAGCGGCTCCTCCAAGAAGGGCAGCGCTTCAAAGAAAGGCGGCACCTCCAAGGCAAAGTCCTCCCGCCCCTCCAGGTCTGTACGCAAAGGACGCGGAGGCCTGAACATCAAGCTTATGGCTATGATATTGGGCGGTGTGATTGTTGCAGGTCTGCTGATATTCGGCATTATCAAGCTTATCGGCGGCGGTCTGTTCTCCGGCTCCGCTGTTACTGAGGAAGCCGTAATTGAAAAAACCGCTTCTGCCGACGGCAATACCGTATACAACATCACTACCTACGCCAAGAAGGGCAGCACTGTACGCTTTGAAGGCGGCTCCATCGAACGCGAAGAGCCCGTTACCGGTAAGTCCGTAACCTTTGCAATTCCCGAGCAGCTCTGGATTCCCGGCGAGCCCGTTGATCCCGATCTGCTGGCTGCAGACGGCACACTGCCCGTATACCCCGACATCAGCGTAATCAACAAAAAGGGAGAAAGCGAAGACGTTACCTTTGCCCAGCCCATTTACGTGCCCATCCCCACCATCGATATGACGGTCACCTCTCCCAATACCGAGAGTTTCTCCGTCACCAGCCCCGCCATTGAAGTATCCGGCATGGTTGGCGATACCACGGTCTCCGTATTTGTCGGCGAAGCCGCCGTTCCCGTTGATGAAACCGGCAGCTTCACCTACGTTTACAATCTTACCGAGCCCGGCTCCGTAACCCTCAACGTAGAGGCTCGCAAGAACGGCTACGCCATCGCCCGTAAGACTTTCAATATCGAGTATTCCACCGATGTTGCAGGCGGCAATGCCGGAGCAGGCGCGTCCGGCGGCGCAACCTCCGCCCCCGGCAATGCCAAGTCCATCTACTATGCCACCGATGACGGCATAAACGTACGCGATATCGCCGGCACCTCCGGCAATAAGATCGGCACCCTTTCCCTGTGCGAAAAGGTATACGTTATCAGCGCAGACAGTAACGACTGGTACAAGATTTCCTACAACGGCGGCGAAGCTTACGTTTCCGGCGGTTACATCAAAAAGGTAAGCGACATAAGCTCCTTCACCACCACCCCCGCCACTATCAAGGGTGACGATATCAACATCCGCTCCGCAGCATCTGCAGACGCCGAGCGTGTTGAAGTTCTCTCCAACGGCACTGCCGTAAGCTTCATCAAGGACGCAGGCAACGGCTGGAGCATGATCGAATACAATAACAAGATACTCTTCGTATCTACCCAGTACCTGCAGAAATAAACCACATTCGTCTTTCAGGGCGGCGGACCATACAACCGCCGCCCTTGATTTTTACCCGAAAAGGAGATACCTTCCATGAAGCTATGGGGAATCATACGCAAAAACGATAAAATACAGCAACAGCACACCATGGAATACGAAGGGCTTACCCGCGATGCCGTTTCTGACTGGGAAGAGCTCATAAGTCCCCTGTGTCAGGAGCTGGATCTTTCCCGCCCTTTGATATTAAAAAAACACCTGAAGGAAATAGAAGAATTCTCCAGGGTGGTATTTCTTCCATCGGATTTCATCGACTCCGTAGATTTTGATAAATTCGAAATAGAGATATTCTATCCAAAGAAAAAGTAAACTTTTCCCTGGTATCCTTTTGCTTTTTCCGTCACATCATAATCCCATCAAAGCAAAAGGAGCTTGTACAATGGATACTCTTGCACTGATTCTCGTTATAATCGGCGCCCTCAACTGGGGCCTTATAGGTCTGTTCCAGTTTGACCTTGTTGCCAGCCTTTTCGGCGGCATGAGCGCCACTTTCGCCCGTATTGTCTACACCCTTGTGGGTCTTGCAGGCGTATGGGGCATCACCCTGCTTTTCAGGCGGGACGGCATCAGACACAGCGACGAACACTGATCCTAATTTTAAAAAGCCGCAGATGCGTATCTGCGGCTTTTTACGTATGTTTATGCTATATTCTATTTTGCAAGATACTGCAATGCTTTCTGGAGCTGAGCATCCTCTCCCTCGGGTATTTCCTCTATCTCCACGGAAAAGTATTCTGCCGGCAATTCGACATATATGTCCGGAAAAATCCCCTCGCCGTGGATATTGCTGCCCTTGGGAGTATAATATGCATCTGTGGTGAGTTTAAGCCATCCCCCTGTGGAGGATATTGGCATAGTTGTCTGTACTATGCCCTTGCCGAATGTTTCTGTGCCTATAACTGCCCCGATTCCGTTTTCCTGAACAGCCGCGGCGAGTATTTCACTGGCTGATGCGGAATTATTATTGACCAGCACAGCAACAGGTATCCGGACAGGGCTGCCCTTTGCCTCAAATATCTCCTCTTCTCTGGAATCCGCATCACCCACACTGACTATACGCATTCCTTTGCCAAGAAGCCGATCAGCCACATCAACCACCGTATCAAGAGCTCCGCCGGGATTGTTTCTAAGGTCTATAATAAGAGATGACATTCCGCTGCTTTTCAAAGCATCCATCGCTTCCGCAAACTCCTCGGCGCAGTTTCCGGTAAACATGCTTATGGAAATATACCCTGCATCTCCGTTGATCATTTTATACTTTACATGCTTTACCGCAATATTTCCACCCGCAACGCTTATCTCAACAGTATCCCCTCCCCGCAGAATGGCAAGAAGCATACCGTCCTGTTCCTTTGCATCTATAATGGCGCTCAGTTCATCAAGGGGCATATTTGCAGTGGGCTGCCCATCGATATGGGTAATAACATCTCCCACTTTTACTCCTGCCGCCTCAGATGTACCGCCTTCATATACCTCAATAACTTCCGCACCGGCATCGTCCGGCTGGGCTACCAGCAGCCCTATGCCGTAATATTCTCCGTTCATTGAGGAAATGTGCTGCTGATATTCCTCTGCGGTATAGTAGCAGGCATACGGATCTCCGAGGGTGTTCACCATGCCCGCTGCCGCACCTGCAATCAAAGCATCCCTTGCAGGAGCTTTCATGTAAAACTCATCTTCGATTTTATCCGCGAGCTCATCCAGCGCTATAAGCTGACTGTATTCCTGATATTCCCTGGCAGACATTATCACTGTGTTCCCCACCCCGCCCCGCATAAGTATTACGGTAGCAGCGCAGGAAATCAGCGATGCCGCTATCACATAAATAATCATCTTTGATCCGTGTCTCATGCTAACACCTCCCCGGGCATTATCTATCTGTATGTTTATTTTACCCTTTATATCCTGTCTGTAAGTCATGGGGCAAATAAAAAGCGGGGAAAACACCCCGCATAGTTTTTATCGTTTTTTACTCTGCCATGTAGCCCTTAAGGAAATCCGGCACATCGTCACCGCTCATGGCAACAACCACACCTATGCCCGCTTCGGCAGAAAATTCATCCAGTTTCCTGAACATATCCTCAAGCGCCGCGGCAGAACAGTCCATCATTTTGGAAAGGCCGTCCACAAATACGATTTCCAGGTCAAAATCCTGCGCGGCCACGCCTGCGATGAATCCGAGGAACATATCGGGATTGTTTATTTTATAATGTCCCGCATCGATAAAGCGTATGGCATGCTTCAGTTCAAAGAGATACTGTCCCTCTGCGTCTATGAATACTACGCTGCCTTTGGTATGATCCAGTGAGTCATTGGCCATCTGTATTATGCGCTTTGAGTTGCCGGCTCCCTTTTCACCGAAGATAACACGAACCAATTTGAGTGTCCTCCCTATGCTTTATTGTGTGCAGGCGGTTAATCCTATCCACTATATACATTATAACCGTAAATGCGCCGGGGAATCAACCAACCCAGCGCATTTTTGCAAAACATTTCAATTTATATTGATTTACTATACATTTTTCAGCTGCTCAGCCATATCGGTACGCTCCCAGGGCAGATCGATATCGGTTCTGCCGAAATGGCCGTAGGCGGCAGTAGCGGAATAAATGGGTGCTCTCAGGCCAAGGCGCTCAATAATAGCTTCAGGACGCAGATCCATGCACTTGACTATCCTGTCTGCAATTTCTCCGTCCGGAATTATGCCGGTGCCAAAGGTATCCACCATTACGGATACAGGGCGTGCAACGCCGATAGCATAGGCAAGCTGAATTTCACAGCGCCGTGCAAGACCCGCTGCCACAACATTCTTCGCCGCATAGCGGGCGGCATAGGCCGCACTGCGGTCAACCTTTGTAGGATCCTTGCCGGAGAAGGCGCCGCCGCCATGTCGGGCATATCCTCCGTAGGTATCCACTATTATCTTGCGTCCGGTAAGACCGCTGTCTCCATGGGGGCCGCCGATAACAAAACGTCCGGTGGGGTTTACGAATATGCGGATTTCTCCATCCACGTATTCTTCGGGAATAGTGGGCAATATTACCTTCCTGATAATATCCTCCCTTATCTGCTCAAGAGACACATCGCTGTCATGCTGGGCAGAAATTACCACAGTATCCACCCTCACAGGCTTGTCTCCGTCGTATTCCACGGTAACCTGGCTTTTTCCGTCAGGACGGAGATAAGGTATTTCGCCGCTCCTTCGTGCCTCGGTCAGTCTGCGGGTAAGGCTGTGTGCCAAGGATATGGGCAGGGGCATAAGCTCTGCTGTCTCGTCGCAGGCATAGCCAAACATCATGCCCTGATCGCCTGCACCGGTGGCAAAGCGGGACTCCTCCCCTTCCTTTGCCTCGATGGACCTATCCACGCCCATGGCAATGTCCGGAGACTGCATGCCTATGGCGGTGATGACGGTAAGGCTGTTGCAGTCAAAACCGTATTCCGGCTTGTCATAACCTATGCGGGCAATGGTTTTTTTTGCAATATCTGCCACATCTATTTTGGCGGAGGTGCTGATTTCGCCCATTATGAGCAGAGTGCCGGTGGCGGCAGAGCATTCACAGGCAACGCGGCCTGCTGGGTCCTGGGCAAGTATTGCGTCAAGAACCGAATCGGATATGCAGTCGCACAGTTTATCGGGATGTCCCTCAGTAACAGACTCTGAAGTAAAGAGTTTTTTCATTTGTATGGTTTCCTCCAAAATAAAGTAAAACCTCATGCACAGATGAGGTCAGCTTGCTTCTTCGCTCATCTCTCAGCGCATATACGCTGCCGGAATTGGCACCTTACCCCATAGGGGCAGGTTGTCGGGTTTCATAGGGCCGGTCCCTCAACCACTCTTGATAAGGCATATTCGGTTTTCTGATGTTGAATTGTATCACAGCAACCCCGTTGCGTCAATAGTGATGTTAAGTTATAATAAATCGTCAATATTTTATGTGAGGTATCCAATGAAAAGAGTACTGGGCTGTATACGCCGCGCCGATGAACGATACAACATGATACGCCCCGGAGATAAAATATGCGTGGGAGTTTCCGGCGGCAAGGACAGCCTCCTTCTGATGTACGGCCTCAAGCTGTATCAGATGTTTTCCAAGGTTCCCTATGAGCTTACGGCAGTAATGCTGGACCTTGGCATATCCGATCAGGATTATACCCCTGTTGCGGAATATGCGGAGTCCATAGGCGTTCCCTTTGAAATACTCAAAACCGACATAGGCGATGTAGTATTCAATGTACGCAAAGAATCCAATCCCTGCGCCCTGTGCGCCAAATTTCGCCGGGGCGCCCTCAATGACTATGCCCATCAGCACGGCTGCAATCTTGTTGCCCTTGGCCATAATCGTGATGACGTTATAGAAACTTTCTTCCTGAGCCTGCTGTATGAAAGCCGGCTGAACACCTTTGGTCCTGTTACCTACCTTGACCGTCAGGAAGTTACTGTCATTCGTCCGCTGGTATTTCTTCCGGAAAAATATGCCCTCTCCGTTGCAAAAAGGCTTGAGCTTCCTATATGCAAGCCCAATTGCCCCGTTGCCGGCTATACCAAACGCGAGGATATGAAGCAGATAATCAAATACCTGACCTCAATAGTGCCCGACCCTGAAACCCGCATCATGAACGCCATTGCGGATACCCATAAATACGGCATGTGGGACAGACTCAGGCTTCCCCCGAGAGAACTGGAGAATACCGATGGAAATAACGCTTAGTTCCCTGCTGGTTATCATTTGCGGAATGTCCCTTGTCCTGTTTGCCGCAATGGGCATAGACAAGGCCCTCGCAAAACGGGGCGCATGGCGCATTCCTGAGAAAACCCTGTTTCTGCTGGCCATCTTAGGCGGTGCATTGGGCGGCATTATAGGTATGCAGCTGTTCCGTCATAAAACCAAGCACACGTCCTTTAAAATCGGCTTCCCCATAATGTTTGCTGTTAATATCGCAGCAGTGATTTATTTAATCAAATAGTTAACTTTTACCAAATCGGCGGTTGTAATTGGTTATCCAATCAGCCGCCGCTTTTATGTTATCCGCAGATACAAAGTCCCCGCCCCGCTCAATCAGTTCTGTCATGTCCTGCTGTGCTGCATCCTCCTTCAGCCTTTTCAGAACAGCCCCCATAAGCAGTCTGTGCATAGGATTCAGCTTTTCCGAATCATAGGCGCCTCTTGCATAAAACACCTTAATTCTGGAATCGGTTATGCCTGTCTTTTTCTTTATTTCCTTTGCGGTATCCTCTGTCCATGGATTCATACCCACGGCACAGGCTCCAATTATATCGTATCTTACAGCCGCCCTGTTGTATCCCTTGATTCTGCCCTGAATCACCCAGCCAAGGTAGAATATTTCATCATTGACTCTTATTCTGCTGCCCGCTTCCCCCAACGAAAAAGCAGGCAGCCCTGTAAGCTCGGATATCATCTGAGAATACCGCCCGGTGCTGCCTGTATTTGTTAGGTATACTATCGCTTTTATCATTTTCCTTCTCCCGATGGAGCCGCCCCCCATCGGTTCCGGATGTGCTTTGAATTATTCTTTGTTAGCGCAATCTTTTCTGACATATTCCCTGAACTGGAATCTCGTTCCCTCATGTTCCTTCCATTCGGAAGCATCTGCAAGGATCCACTCATCAATCTGCTCAACGTTTGGGAAAAACCTGTCCGCTTCAGCTTCCGCATCCACCATGGTGATGTATGCCCTGCGGCAATATGGAAGCATAGTCCTGTATATTTCCTCGCCGCCTATTACAAAGGCATCCTCATCCCCGTTTACAAGAGCGAGCAGCTCATCCACAGAGGAAACATGTTCTACGCCTTCTAAGGAAAAATCCCGGCTTCTGCTGAATACTATATTGCGTCTGTTTTTCAGCGGCCTTCCTCCGGGAAGTGACTCAAGGGTCTTTCTGCCCATAATGACGGTTTTTCCGCTTGTGGTGCTGCGGAAAAAAGCCATATCCTCAGGTATGCTGAACAGCAGTCCCCCATCTCTGCCTATTCCGTAGTTTTTGCTGACTGCAACGATGATATTCATATTTACACCGCCACAGGTATCTTGCCGATGGAGCCATGGGACTCGTAGTTTTCCAATGCAAAGCTGTCCACCGTAAACTTATAGAAGTCATCGATGCTCTGATCCATGATGAACTTGGGAGCCTCCATAGGCTCGCGCTTAAGCATCTCCTCAACAAGCGGGACATGTCTGTCATAAATATGTGCATCTGCGATAACATGAAGCAGAGTGCCTGCCTTAAGTCCGCTTACCTGAGCCATCATATGCACCAGTACAGCATACTGACATACGTTCCAGTTGTTGGCAACCAGCATATCCTGAGAGCGCTGATTGAGTATGGCGTTCAGCCTATCACCGGATACATTGAAAGTCATGCTGTATGCGCAGGGATACAGATGCATATCCATAAGATCGGAATGGTTGTATATGTTGCTCATTATACGGCGGGAAGCGGGATTATTCTTCAGGTCGTAGAGAATTCTGTCCACCTGATCCATTTCCCCTTCTTTGTAACGATGCTTCACACCCAGCTGATAGCCGTAAGCCTTGCCTATGCTGCCGCTTTCATCCGCCCATGCATCCCAAATATGGCTGTTGAGATCGTTTACGTTGTTGGATTTCTTCTGCCATATCCAAAGAAGCTCATCAACAGCGTTTTTGAAGCCGGTTTTCCTGAGAGTCATTATGGGGAATTCCTCGGAAAGATCATATCTGTTGGTAAGGCCAAACATCTTTACGGTATGTGCAGGCGTACCGTCTTCCCAGCGGGGACGTACATCCCTGTCGGTATCCCATACGCCTTCGGTTATTATTTTTTTGCAGTTTTCAATAAAAATCAGGTCAGCCTTGCTCATATTTTCTCCCCTTTATCAGCGCTTATAAATTGTACAGATTTGTCCATTTTTATTTATTTTACCAGTATTTGTTACCAATCGCAAACAAAAAAATAGACCCCGTATATGCAGGTCTATTTTTGTAAAAGTCTTTTCATGTCCTCCGGCATGGGCGATACCAGATTTATCTCCTCGCCGCTGACAGGGTGAACCAGCCATAATTCTGCCGAATGCAGTGCGGGCCTGTCAATATCCTGATGTTTCTCTCCGTACAGCCAGTCTCCGGCCAGAGGATATCCCAAGGCAGCCATGTGCAGCCTTAACTGATGGGTGCGCCCGGTATGGGGGATCAGTCTCAGCAATGTATAATTTCCATATGTTGCCAGTGTGCGGTATTCTGTCAAGGACGGGGCTCCATCCGGTCTTACGGTATGCTTGTATGTGGAGCCTTCCTCCATGCCGATGGGAAGTTCTATGCGTCCCTCAGGCGGATATACATGCCCCACAGCTATGCCAAGATATTCCCTCCGGAAACAATCGGTATGCAGCAGCCTTTTGAGCCGCTCATGCATATATCCGCTTTTGGCCACCGTCATAAGGCCGGTTGTACCCCTGTCCAGCCTGCTGACAGGATGAAAATTCTCTCCTGCCGGAAAATTCGCTGCAAATGCATTTTCCAAAGTAAGCTCATATGGATCCCGTGTGGATTGATGCACCGCAATGCCAGCCGCTTTGTCAATAATTGCAATGAAGTCATCCTGCCACGGCACGGATAATTCCGCCGCCATAGGTACAGCCCTGGGATAATTCACAGGGTCGCCAATTTCCGCCGTAAGTATATCTCCTGTCTTCACCACAGCCGTGGTATATGCTTTATGCCCATTTAATGTAATTCCCAAAGGCCTGCTCTTTAATCGGGATATAAAGGAATCAGACATGGCAAATTCGTTTTTTAGCAGTGATTCCACCCTGCGTCCCGCATGCTCTGCGGTAATTGCAATACGCATCTTATGCACGGCCATATCCTCCTCCTTCATTTTCTTATTGAATTATACTCTGCTTACAGGCATCCCTTCAACCAATCTTATCCAAAATAATATATCATGCTTTTTTTATAAAAAGGGGTTGCATTTCTGCTGCATATACTGTACAATAACACTCGTGCCGTTCCTCCTTAGCTCAGTCGGTAGAGCATGCGGCTGTTAACCGCAGTGTCGTTGGTTCGAGTCCAACAGGGGGAGCCAAAAAAACGATCACCTTTCAGGTGGTCGTTTTATTTTGCTTTTCTGCTATATTAAACAGTGTTATAATACTTTTATAAACACTTTTTCCGTAATTCATGCTGATTCTAAAATTCATTTGGAGTTAATACTGTTATGAAATTTGGCTGCTGTGTAAATCTGCTGCCCGGTATCAATCACCTGGCCGGCGCAAAGTACTTCCCTATCCTCGCTGAACTCGGCTATGATTATGTGGAAATACCATTGAATGTACTGTCCCAATTATCCGACAGCGAAGTAAAGCAGGTCCGCGCGGCCCTGCGCAGCAGTGGCTTGCCCTGCCGCACCTGCAATGACTTTATGCCTACCAGTTATAACATAACAGGCAACGATCTGACTCCCAGAGACACGATAAAACGCTATCTTGACCGCGCTTTTTATCTTATCGGACAGGATGGCATGGGGGCAAGCTATACCGTATTCGGCAGCCCATGGTCCAGAAATTGTCCGGAAGGTTTTGACCGCGAAACAGCTTTTTTTCAAATTGAAGATTTTCTCATTGACGCAGCAGTTCTGGCAGAGCAGAACGGAATTACCATCGTCGTTGAAGCCATCAACTATACCGAGACCAATATGCTCAACCATTTCCCGGATATCACACGGCTGGTTCGCCATGCCGATCATCCCAACATCAAGGCCCACTGTGATTATTATCACATCCGCATGGAGAATGACGATCCCGCTATCATTTTAGATGGCGGTGAGCTTATCGCTCATACTCACATTGCCAAAGCCAAACGGGGCTATCTGACAAACTGCGAAAACGAGACACCCATGATATACCAGTTCGCCGATGCCCTCCGCAGCATAGGTTATAACGGCGGTATGAGTCTGGAGGCTCGCCCCATATCCGAGGAATCCTGGCAAAACGAAGCTGCACTTGCCCTGGCGGAACTGCATAGAATTTTTGATTGATCTTTTTCCCGATCGCCTTTTATACAAAAAAGCCGCATTTGATATGCGGCTTTTATTTTTCCGGTCACAGATCATTATTTTGTTTCTGCAATAGCAGCAATGCTTTCCCTGTTGAGCCGACAGACAATCAAATCCTCCATTATATCCGCCCCTATGGCGCGATAAAACTCCAGCGCTGGGTTCCAATCCAGGCAGCACCACTCAATCCTCACACAGCCTCTCTCAATGGCTATACGGGCCATTTTCTCAAAAGCAGCCCTGCCATATCCCCTGCCCCTGTATTCCGGCCTGATAAAAATCGACTCAATAAAAATCCCTGCACAGTGCCTGTAAGAAGGGAAACTATGGAAAAACAGTATGAAGCCCACTTCAATATCTTCTTCCATTATAAAAAGCGCCTCGGCCTTCTGCTTTGTAAAAAGCCATTCTTCCACATCCTGCTCTGTTGTAATCAGGCAATCCGTCAGATTTTCGTATTCAGCGAGATCCCGGATAAAGCGATATACCAAAGACAAGTCTTTGCGCTCTGCAAATCTGAAATTTGGTGCAGCCATGTTACCCTCCTTAATACAAAGGCTCGGCATAAGCCGAGCCTTTTTGTGTATCCCCAAAGGGGATGGTTATTATTCTTCTTCTTCCTCTTCCTTCTGGGCGCTCTCGATGATCTTCTTGGCCTCGAAAGCAGGAACGTCTTCATAGCGTACAAACTCGCTCTTGAAGGAGCCGCGGGCCTGAGTCATGGAACGCAGGTCGGTGGCATACTTGAACATCTCAGAGAGAGGAGCTTCAGCAACAACTTCGGTACCCTCGTCGCAGGGATTCATACCCAGAACGCGGCCGCGGCGGCTGGACAGATCGCCCATGATTGCGCCGGTGTAGTCATTGGGAACGGTGATGTTGTACTGATAGATCGGCTCGATCAGGGCAGGCTGTGCCTTGGCGCAGGCTTCCTTGTATGCGAGACGGGCAGCGCTCTTGAAAGCAACTTCCTTGGAATCTACGGGATGATACTTACCGAAGAACAGGGTGGCCTTAACGCCGATCATGGGATAGCCGGCAAGAACGCCGCGCTTCATGGCTTCGCGGGTACCCTTTTCTACAGCGGGGATGTACTCCTTGGGAACTACGCCGCCAACGATGGCGTTAACAAACTCGAACTCTTCACCGTTGGTGAGGGGCTCAAAGCGCATGTTAACAACGCCGAACTGGCCGCTGCCGCCGGTCTGCTTCTTATGCTTACCTTCGGCCTCTGCGGTGGCGCGGATGGTCTCACGGTAAGGAATGCGAGGATCGGAGATCTGGGCTTCTACGCCGGACTTGTTCTTCAGCTTTGCGCAGAGAACATCCAGATGTACTTCGCCAAGGCCGCAGATGAGCACGTCACCGGTCTCAACGTTCTTTTCCAGTG
Organism: Clostridia bacterium; assembly: GCA_045592165.1. Taxonomy (GTDB): domain Bacteria; phylum Bacillota; class Clostridia; order Christensenellales; family CAG-138; genus SFEL01. The sequence goes on from JAZNUG010000109.1 coordinate 34,245, forward strand.
CCATGGTGGGATCTTCTTCCAGAAGCTTATTGAGGCCTGCGAAGACCTTATCTTCTTCACCCTGCTTCTTGGCGGATACTGCCAGGCTGATGCAGGGCTTGGGGAAATCGATTTCTTCGAACTGTACGGGAGCGGAAGCATCGCACAGGGTATCACCGGTAGCGGTGAACTGGAGCTTGGACAGAACACCGATATCGCCGGCGATCAGCTTCTCCATACCGGTTACCTTCTTGCCGCGCATGAGGCCGGGAGCGGTGGCCTTCTCTGCCTTCTCCTCACGGGTGTTGTACAGGGAAGATTCAATGCTCAGCACGCCGCTGTATACCTTAACGATGGAGTACTTACCGAACTGGTCAACAACAGTCTTAACAACCTGACCGGCAAACTTGCCGTCCTGCTTAACTTCAACTGCTTCACCGGTCTTGGGATTGACGGCCTTGGGAGCCTTAACCATGTCGGCAGCGGGCATGTAGTTGATGAGGTTGTTCATCAGGGTGTATACGCCGATATTGGGCTGTGCAGCGCAGCAGCATACGGGAGTGATGTCGCCGGAGAGAACGCCATTGTTAAGGCCGGCAATAATCTCTTCACGGGAAAGTTCGCCTTCCTCGAAGAACTTTTCCATGAGTTCTTCATCGGTCTCGGCAGCAGCCTCGGTGAGGGCTTCGTATACGCTCTGAGCCTGATCAGCGAGAGCAGCGGGGATATCCATTTCTTTCTCGCCCTTGCCGTCAAACTTCTTGGCTACCATGTGAACGGTATCAACATAACCTACCAGCTTGCCGCCTTCCATGATGGGCAGCTGAATGGGAACTACGCTGGGACCGAACTTGGCGTTCAGCTCGTCCATTACCTTGTTGAAGTTGGCGTTTTCGCGATCCATCTGATTTACAACGATCATGCGGGCCTTGCCGGACTTCTTGCACATATCCATGGCCTTCTCGGTACCTACAACGGGACCGGAAACAGCGCCCACTACGATGAGGGCGGAGTCAGCCAGGCGCATTGCCGCAGCTACTTCACCGTAGAAATCGAAGAAGCCGGGGGCGTCGATCAGGTTAACCTTAACATCGTTCCACTCGAAGGGAGCAAGAGCGCAGTTGATGGAAATAGTGCGCTTTACTTCTTCAGGGTCAAAGTCAGTGGTGGTGGTTCCGTTTTCAACCTTGCCAAGGCGCTCCAGAAGGCCGGCGTTGAAAAGCATAGCTTCGGTAAGGGTGGTCTTACCTTCGCCGCCGTGGCCGAATACGCCGATGTTGCGGATGTTTGCTGCGGTGTAATTCTTCATTTCAATCCCCCTAAGGTGTAATATAATTATTTCTTTGCACAAATTTCGGGTGCATAAAGCACCATCTAATAGTGTACCAGATGAATTAAGCTTTTGTAAACTGTTTTTATCGTGTTTCTGGGTTTTTTCGGTATATAATGGCAGGCTATTCGATTATTCTGGAGGTGCCTCCCACAAGCTCGTCCCCCATCTCATTCATATCTGCCATTGTAACATCGATCTCCATGGTTTCTTCGCCCCTGATTACAGTCAGATGCATAACATCTCCAACGAAAAGCGTCTGAACATATTCAACGAACGCTTCCTGGGTGGTAACGTCAATTCCGTCGTATTTTACGATAATGTCATCCACCTTCAGGCCGGCCTTATGGGCAGAGCCGTTTCTGGTAACGCTGTAAAGGATTATGCCCTCGGGAATACCGTAATACTCTGCAGATTCTGCATCTATACCTATTACCTGTACGCCCATGCCGGGACGAATCACCCTGCCGTTTTCTATGAGCTGGCAGACTACATCCATGGCCTGATTGATAGGTATTGCAAACGCCAGCCCTTCGGCACTTATGGAGTTGCCGTATTCATCATAGCCGGCATAGATGTTCTTTGCGGTGGTTATGCCGATCACCTCGCCCTTCATATTGAGCAGAGGGCCGCCGCTGTTGCCAAGGTTGATAGCCGCATCGGTCTGTATGAAGTTGTTTGTCCTTCCCTCAATGTTGATGCTGCGGGCAGTAGCGCTGATTATACCGAATGTGGTGGTTCCCGCAAGCTCCGAACTTGACGGATTGCCTATGGCTATGGTAAACTCGCCCACCCTTACAGGATCGGAATTTCCAAGGGCAAGGGGCGTAAGGCCTTCCCTTTCCACCTTGAGCACCGCCACGTCAAGGGTGGAATCAGAACCTACCACCTCTGCGTCCACCTCTTCCCGATCAGAGAAGGTTACGGTTATTTTGTCCCCGCCGCGAATAACATGGGCATTTGTTACGATATAGCCATCGCTGGATACCACAAAGCCGCTGGCATATCCGTCCTGAATGGGCTTTTCCTCATACATCACATAGGTATTTACGCCCACTACGCCGTCAAATACCTGCTCTACTATATCGGGAGCCGGATTTGCCGTATCGGTTATTACGGGCAAAACACCGTCAAACTCAGGCAGCTCGCGGGATATATACTCCCTGGCCTCCTGCTCCTGATATTCGTCGCCATTCTGCTGCTCTGTCTGCTCGTCGGAATTCCACTTGAAGCTGTCTTTAAAACTGTCTTTGAATCCGTCGTTAAAGAAATCTTCCAGCGCATCTTCTATATCCTGGCCGATACCGGGGGCTTTTTCTTCAATATTGCCAACTGCGCTCCTGATACCGGATATTGCCAGCGCTGTAATTCCGCTGCCTATGGCAATACCAAGCAGCAGGCAAAGCACGCCTGTAAGGATGTATCCGCCGGCGCCATTTCCCTTTGCCTTCTCTCTGCGTGGCGGCTCTGCGCCCGGAGTATAGCAGCCCTGCCCAGAATCCGCAGGCTGCTCATGCACGGTATTTTCATAATATTCGCCGCGGTTTTCGTTATTGTTGGTGTTGAATTCTTCCATTTATTTTTCCTCCGGAAAAATTATGTTTTCCTCAGCTTTGCAGGGGGTTTGTGGGATTCGCTTGCCCGCTTGAGGGTAAAGGTAAAGCATGTGCCCTTACCCGGCTCTGATTCCACTGTTATCTCCTGATCATGCTGATCTATTATTCGCTTTACTATTGCAAGGCCAAGGCCGGTTCCCGCACTTTCGCCCGGTGTGTGCGCCTTTTCCGCCTTATAAAACCGTTCAAAAAGATACGGTATGCTTTCTTTGTCTATGCCCTTGCCGGAATCCCAAACGGATATAATGGCCTGCTTTTTATCCGCCTTTGCGCTGAGTCGCAGGCTGCCGCCATCCGGAGTGAACTTTATGGCATTGTCTATGAGGTTTCTCAATACCTGGGCTATCTGGGAAGGATCCGCATCCACCATAAGCTTTCTGTCTCCGATATCCAGTTCCACATCCAATCTTTTTGCATCCACTCTTGCTTCAAAGGTGAACAGGGTGCGGGTCATAAGTTCGTTTATGTCGAAGGCTTCGGTTTTCAGCAGCACCTGTCCGGATTCTATCCTTGCAAGGTCCAGCAGATCATTTACCATTGCGGTCATGCGGCGATTTTCGTTTATAACTATCTCCAGGTACTTCCCCTGTTCCTCCACGGGGATTGTACCGTCCTGCATAGCCTCAAGGAAGCCGCGCATAGAGGTAAGCGGAGACCGCAGCTCATGGGACACATTCGCAACAAAGCTGCGCCTTGCCTCCTCCAATGTATTCAGGCCGTCTGCCATAGTATTGAAGCTTTTACCTAGCTGGCTAACTTCATCCTCACCGCCGTCATCCTGCACTCTTAAATCAAATTCCCCTTTGGAGTACCTCTTTACTATCTGGTTCATTTCGGTTATGGGCTTTGTCATTTTGCCGGTTATATAGGAAACCGCCATCATAGCAAATACCACCGCAATGCAGGAATACAGCAGCATATCCATACGCATCTTCCGTATGGATACCTGTATGTCGCTTGTATCGGTATGCATTACCAACGCAGCAACTATTTCTCCGTCCTCTGTAAATATAGGGCATGTAAGTGACATTACCGGCATTTCCGCGTAGTTTTTTGCCAGCCTGTCGGTTATAGTTGTGCCATCGTTTTTATGAAATATATCGCTGACTATTTCAGAAACATCCATATCCGCACAGGCCGCCCATTTGTCCATGGATTCTTCATCCATAAACACACATCTGCCCAGCTTGTCATCCGCGAACTGGACAATCATCATTGCGTCGTATCTTCGGGCAATGGTAAGCAGCTCGTTCTGCGCCACAGCCCGCTTATCCTCATCCATATACCGCTCGGTTATTACCAACGCAATCTCTGCAGCCTCGCGGTTAAGCTCCTGCTGTTTTTCGGATATGTACTGATTATAAAACACAGCGCCGACCGTAAAGCCAAAGAGCAGCAGCAGCCCCAGCATTACGGCCAGATATGTGGTCAGCATTCTTGAAAACAGCGTTTTTTGCATCAGTTATCCTTACAGTTATTTTTCGGTTTCGAATTTGTACCCTACGCCCCAAACGGTCTTTATCTGCCATTCGCTGCGTTCGCCAAGCTTTTCCCTTATGCGCTTTACATGCACGTCAACAGTGCGGGAATCGCCAAAGAAATCAAATCCCCACACCTGCTCCAGCAGCTGCTCGCGGGTAAACACCTTGCCGGGACGCGCAGCGAGGAAATAAAGCAGTTCAATTTCTTTGGGAGGCATTTCCACCTGCTTGCCGTCCAGTATTACGGAATAGTTGTCCAGAGATACGGAAAGATTCGGGAAGACAACGCATTTTTCTTCCTCTGCGGAACTGCTTCTTCGCATTACCGCCTTTATGCGGGCAATAAGTTCCTTTGCTTCGAAGGGCTTTGCCATATAGTCGTCTGCACCCAGGTCAAGTCCCTGTATACGGTCGGTAGTGTCGCCCTTTGCGGTAAGCATAATCACAGGCACAGAGCTTTCCTCGCGAAGCTTTGCCAGCACTTCCCAGCCATCCATGCCGGGCAGCATAACATCCAGAACAACCAGAGAGGGTGCCGCCTTGCGGAAGGCCTCTATTGCGGTATCACCCCGCTCACAGGTAACCACATCATATCCTTCTTTTTTAAGGTACATTTCGATTATTGCCAGAATATTGCGGTCATCATCAATCACCAGTATGGTGTTCTTATCCATATCTTTGTTCTCACTTTCCTGTTTGTGTGTTTCATTTTGTTTCGATGGTTATTCCGTTCCTTTTGAACAGAGCCGCAGTTACCCCATCCCCCGTTTTTTTGCTGCCGGAAAAGCTGCCGTCGTATATGCGTCCGCATCCGCAGGATGGGCTGTATGCCTTAAGCACAGCATGGGATACTCCCCGCTCCATACACAGGCAAAGGGCCGCCTGCGCTCCGGCAACGTATTCTGCCGTAACGTCTTTTCCGCTGACGGATATAACCTTTGCCCTGCCGTCCAGCACGTCGTTTCCGTCTCCGCCAACTATCTCGGCAGGCTCTCTGGGAATGGACAATCCGCCCATCACCTCGGGACATATGCACAATGCACCCTTTTCCTTAAGGGCAACGGCCTGACTGTCAGGCTTGGCTGTGCCGTCATAGCGGCATGCCCTGCCGCAAAGGCACCATGAAACTGCTACCATAAATGATACCACCCAAATATGAACCTGGTATGAATGAAATCAAGCAAATTGGGGCTTTTTGCTATGAAATTATTTAAGAGGCTTCAGTGTTGCCACCGTGACACCCGCATCGCCCTCGCCGTAATTGCCAAGGCGGAAGGACTTTATCCGCTTATTTGTACGAAGATAGTCCTGTATACCTGCCCTCAGTGCGCCGGTGCCCTTGCCATGGATTATGTTTATCTCGCTGAGACCGGAAAGGGATGCATTATCTATATATCTGTCCACAACAAGAATCGCATCGTCCACCAGCATGCCCCTGATATCCAGTTCCATGCCTACCTGACGATCCTTTTCAAGGCGTATCTTGCCTGCGCCTTTCTGGGGCGTATCGTCCTGTGCCATGCGAAGGTCGGCAAGTTTTACGGTTACTTTCATAACTCCCGCCTGAACCTGCACATCGCCCTTTGCATCCGGTGTCGAAAGCACCGTTGCCTTTTTATCCAATGAAACTATGCGCACAGTATCGCCTGGTTTAACGGTTTTGGGAGGTTTTGTGCTGTCCTCGGTTGGCAGCACCATGGGCTCTGCAAGGTCTCCCTCCCGTTTCCTTAAAGAATCGCGGGATTGCTGAATCACTCTATCCGCCGCCCGCTGATCCACAGAGCGTATTTTTCTTATATCCGCCACAAGCTTATCCATCTCCCGGCGGGTTTCATCCACTATCCTGCGGGCATCTTCACGGGCCTTTGCCTGCAACTTTGCCTTATCCTGAGCAAGCTTCTTTCGCTCGGCTTCGGTTTCCGCCCTGAGCCTGTCCAGCTCCCGGCGGGCTTCCTTTGCCATGGCCCGCTCCTCCTCCGCCAGCTGATAGCTGCTCTGGGCGCTGGATATAACATCCTCAAAGCGCAGATCTTCGCTTTTGAGGTATCCCCTTGCGCCGTCTATTATGCTTTCGGACAGTCCCAGCCTTCTGGATATTTCAAATGCATTGGACTTGCCGGGAATACCTATAAACAGCCTGTAAGTGGGACAAAGCCTGTCCACGTCAAATTCCATGGACGCATTTTCTATTCCGTCGCGGGTAAGAGCAAACGCCTTCACCTCGCTGTAATGTGTGGTTGCCACGGTAACTGTGCTCCGGGAATGCAGTTCTTCCAATATGCTCATAGCAAGGGCCGCGCCCTCGATGGGGTCTGTGCCTGCTCCAAGCTCATCCAGCAATACCAGAGAAGCATCATCCGCTCCCTCAAGTATTCCGACTATATTCGTCATATGGGAGGAGAAGGTGGAAAGGCTCTGTTCGATGGACTGTTCGTCGCCTATATCCGCATATATGTTATCGAACACCGATACCTCGCTGCCAATATCCGCAGGAATAAACATTCCGCTCTGTGCCATAAGGGAGAAAAGGCCTACTGTTTTCAGCGTTACGGTTTTGCCGCCGGTGTTGGGGCCAGTGATTATAAGCGTCCTGAAATCCCTGCCCAGCCATATATCTATGGGACGTACTGTTTCGTTTGGGATCAGCGGATGGCGGCCCTGAACGATTCGAATATAGCCCTTATCATTGAGCTTGGGCTCCACGGCCCGCATATCCTTTGCAAGCTTCGCCTTGGCAAAAACCAGATCCAGTTCTGACATTATCCTGATATTTTCCAGGATTTCGGAAGAGTATGGAGCAACAAGGGCAGTAAGTTCAGCAAGGATGCGCTCTATTTCTTCCTGCTCCTGCCCCAGCAGCTTCTTGTATTCATTGCCCAGCTCAACCACCGCCGCAGGCTCGATAAACAGCGTAGCGCCGCTGCCGGACTGATCGTGAATAAGTCCGGGTACATTCTGGCGGTATTCCTGCTTTACAGGTATTACAAACCTGCCGTTGCGTATGGTGATAAGGGGTTCCTGAAGGTATTTTGAATAGGCGGCGGAGCGTATCATGCTGCCAAGCCGCTCCCTCACCCTCTCGTTTGTCTGGCGCATTGCCCTGCGTATCCTTGCAAGCTCAGGAGATGCTCCGTCAAATATCTCCTCCTCGCCCAGGATACAGCGGTCTATTTCCTCCTCAACGGAACGGTGGGCGCTCATATATTCCGCAAGGTTATTGAGCAGCACGTGGCCCGGTTCCCGCTGTATGGATTCCTTTGCAAGGCGGGCAGCCCTGAGACACTTTGCTATGCCCATAAGTTCTGCGGGAGAAACAAACAGCGCCGCATGAATCCGCTTTAAACACTCCCGCATGTCCGGGAAAGAATCTACAGGAGAACGGCCTATGCGTATATACATGCTTTCTGCTTCCGAGGTAAGAGCCAGGGAATTCTTAACCACCTCAAAATCTCCGGAGGGTCGCAAAGCCTCCGCCAGCTCCTCACCGCCGCAGGTGACGGTTTTGGCCCGCAGCATTTCCGCTATTTTATCGTATTCAAGTGTTTTGAGTACCTTGTCCTGCATATATCTCTCCAAATTAATCAACAGGCCTGTTCCAGTGTCCGCGGGTAGCATTATCCACCGGGGACACGGTTCTGCCCTCACGGGAAGCAACAGCTGCCCCGATGCGCTCGGATACCGCTTCAGGACTTTCATCATAAAATGCCAGCTGTACCGCTTCCGGCCTGGGCAGTTCACCGTACAGGTCGGTTATGTCTGTGGGCAGGCAATTCAAAAGCCTGAGCAGGCACCCATCCGCCTGACGAATATTGCGAAGGGGGAATTCCCTTCCCGCTTCGTCCTGCATCATGCCTGCATTTCCTTTGCAATTCTGACATCCCCGCTGTTCCTTAAGGGTGCAGTGACGCAGCTGCATAAGCTGTGTTCTGCCATAAATACTCACAGCAGTACCGCAGCCTGTAATATCCCTGAGCTGAGGGCGGGTAAGTTCCAGGGAAAGAGTCACCCTGTCAAAGCCCATATCTCGGTATGCTGCGGCAGTATATGAGTTTGTGATATTCATCTGGCTGCCTGCTATCTTCAGGGGCAGATCCTTTATCAGCTCAAACTGACCCATATTTGCGGCGATTGCACCATCCACAAGGCCGGATGAGCATATTTTTCTTATTTTTCCCCTTTCCGCTTCGCTTATTATAACAGCGGGCAGCGAGATAAGCAGCTTAGCCCTGTTCCTGTATTCAGTCAAAGCGGCAAAGTTTTCTTCATTATATTCCCATGGTTCCAGCGCAACCTCATCCGCTCCTGCGGCAAATGCCGCGGCAGCCTGCTCTGCGTTGCTGACTATTGCAGTTATTGCAGTATTCTCACTGGGAATGTTCTTTATCTTATTTACGGATGGTTCGTCTGCTTCACGTCGGATAAGCAGGGCATCCTGAAGTTTTTCCGCTGCATCCCGGCGCAATGCATTAACGCTGCTCATGGGAAGGAAGGCCCATTCATTAACATTGACCGTGCAATCCTCCGCATAAAACGGAGTGTCTCCCAGCTTCATTGCCTGGGCAGCATACCGCTGTGCATCCTGCGGCTTTTGAGCCTGCTGAACAACATCCCCCTGTACGGATACGGCTGTGTTCCCGGAAGATATGGTCAGCTCCGCAGGACTATCCGGCTGCATATTAAGGCTAAGCTCTACCCTCCGCTTGCGGGTATCCTTTTCATATGTACGGGCGGCATTTGCAATAAGTTCCTTTGAGCTGTCGCTCTTTGCAATCCATCCGGTCTTTGCATTGTCGCCGTAAAAATATCCGGTACATCCGCCGCCACGGTCAAACATATCCAGCATATCCTTTTTATGACGGGCGATGGTGTTTTTATCCGCTCCGTCCAGCGCCTCACGGTAGGCTCGTGTTATAACCGCAACATACTCTGCCCTCTTCATGCGGCCCTCAAGCTTCAGGCAGGATACGCCTGCCTTTTCCATATCCTTGAGATGCTCTATCATACAGAGGTCGCCAAGGCTCAGAGCGTAGTCATTCTTTCCGGGAGCCTTGTCTATTGCCATAAGCTTGCGGCAGGGCTGAGCACAGGTGCCCCTGTTTCCGCTGCGCTCTCCTGCCATAGAGGACAGCAGGCAACCGCCGGAAAAGCTCATGCACAGCGCGCCGTGGGCAAAGGCTTCAAGTTCTATCGGAGATGCCGCCCTGATATTTGCAATTTCACAAAGGGGAACCTCCCGGGACAGCACTGCGCGCTCCATACCCATGGCATATACTGCATTTGCCCCCTCAGGAGAATGAATTCCCATCTGAGTGCTGGCATGGAGAGGAAGTTCCGGAATCTCTTTTCTGAGAAACGCAGCAAGGCCTATATCCTGTATAATTGCGGCATCCACACCGGCTCTGCATAAAAATGCAGCATACTTTGCCGCATCGGACAGTTCTTTATCCAGCATAAGAATATTCAGCGTAACATATACCTTCACCCCGCGGACATGGCAATAATCCAACGCCTGCTGAAGATCAGCGTTGGTAAAATTAGCGGCAAAACGCCTTGCATTAAATGCGCTGCCTCCCATATAAACCGCATCTGCGCCGTTATTTACTGCGGCCCGCATTGCCTCATGGCTGCCTGCCGGGGAAAGAAGTTCCATCATATGCTGAATTCCTCAAAAAAGCGGCCTAAGGTAAGCCCCCAAGCCGCATGTTGCTAGATTATTTTTACTTAACGGTGGCAGTCGCCTTAGTTTCGAAGGGACGCTTTACCGGCATTGTCTGGCGGGGCATTTCCCGCAGTTCGGATATGCGGGAATCCAGCGCATCGTAATCCTCGCGAAGCTTATGCAGCTCATCGGAAAGATTGAGTGCGGCAAGCATAAGGCAGTTTGCGGTGCTGAGATTGGGATATTGACTCTGCACCTCATCCACCTTTTCATTAACATAGCCGGCTATGCGGCGAATATATTCATCGCTGTCATCAGAGGCGAGACGAAGCTCCTGCCCTGCAATATAGACCGTTACACGATTTTTATCCATAGTAATATGCACCACCAATATATATAGTTTCCCTTATATGGAAATTATACAATAACTTGTGTTTAAAGGCAATAGGGCAACATACTTTTTTTACATTGATATATGAAGGTAATTTCCTTGTTGCACAGAGCTGTGTTACCCTCCTGCAAGCAGCAATACACCTCCTTTATTCTGTTTTTGCGCCGATTTTCCGTTAAGATTCAATTATTTTTTAAAAATTTTGAACTTTTTTTGAAAAACCCGTTGACAATTGAATTTTTATCCATATAATAGGGGCTAAGCGAATGATAGAGGAGCGAAAAACAAGAGTAAGTTCGCAAATGCGGCAGACACCGCAGAGCCAAAAGGGTTTTTCGCCGAAGTGCCGATTTTTTGTCTGAAGCATCGGTGCTGGGCCGGCAGATAACATCTTCCGGACTGTCACTTAAAAAGTGGAGCGCTGTCATGAACAACATCCTTTATATGCCCTTGGTATGGGTATGTATGCGAGGTCATGATTGCGGCGTTACCGCATTCATGGCTTAATTTTTTATATTTTTTCAGGAGGAAACCCCATGGAACCCACCACCAGACGCAACCCTAGAATCGTCCTTATTATGGCGATTCTGGCTGTAGCCCTTCTCGTAGTTGCAGCCCTGACCACTGCCCCCAGTGCAGATCCCGAGACCTCCCGTTTCTACAATACCATCTGGTCTCTGCTGCCCCCCATTATCGCCATCACCCTTGCTCTGGTAACCAAGGAGGTTTATTCCTCCCTGTTTATCGGCATCGTATCCGGCGCTCTGCTCTACTCCGACTTCTCCTTTGAAGGCACCCTTACCCATGCTTTCAATGACGGCGTAGTATCCGTACTTTCCGACAGCTACAACGTTGGCATACTGGTATTCCTGGTAATCCTCGGCGTAATGGTAGCCCTTATGAACCGCGCAGGCGGCAGCGCCGCTTTCGGCCGCTGGGCACAGGCCAACATTAAGAGCCGCGTAGGCGCTCAGCTGGCCACCATCGCCCTCGGTGTATTCATCTTCATCGATGACTACTTTAACTGCCTTACCGTCGGCTCCGTTATGCGTCCCCTCACCGACAAGCACAACGTTTCCCGCGCCAAGCTGTCCTACCTTATCGACGCTACCGCTGCTCCTATCTGCATCATAGCTCCCATTTCTTCCTGGGCTGCTGCAGTTTCTTCCTATGTTGAGGAAGGTTCCGGCCTCACCCTCTTCATCAACGCCATTCCTTATAACTTCTACGCCATCCTCACCATCGTAATGATGGTTGGCCTGGTAATCATGAAGGCTGACTTTGGCCCCATGGGCAAGTACGAGAGGAACGCTATTGATAACGGCGATCTGTTCTCCGGCAGCAACCCCTACGCTAATGCTTCCGAAGATGAATTCAATCCCAAGGGCCGTGTTATCGATCTGGTTCTCCCCGTTGTATTCCTCATCATCTGCTGCATCGTCGGCATGCTCTACTCCGGCGGTTTCTTCACCGTTGACAGTGGCTGCTACATGGACTTCGTTACCGCTTTCTCCTGGTGCGATGCTTCCATAGGCCTGATGCTGGGCTCCGCCTTTGCTCTGGTATTCACCCTCATTTACTACCTCTGCCGCAAGCTGATGAGCTTCGACGAGCTGATGGGCTGCGTACCCGAAGGCTTCAAGGCAATGGTTCCCGCCATCCTGATTCTCTCCTTCGCATGGGCTCTCAAGGCCATGACCGACTCTCTCGGTGCCGGCGATTATGTTGCTGCTCTCGTTAACAGCTCCGCCGCAGGCTTCAAGTCCTTCCTGCCCGCCATCGTATTCGTTATCGGCTG
>JAZNUG010000110.1:0-1679 GCA_045592165.1 Clostridia bacterium
TGGCTTTGACTTCAAGCCTTCAAGCTTCGGCATATTTCCGGATGCATTCAAGCCCCTTATAAAGCTTGGCATACCCATGATGCTGCAGTCCGCATCCATAACCTTTTCAAAGCTTTTCATAAGCTCCTGGGTAAATACCTACGGCGTGGTGGCCTCTGCCCTTACCGGCATCGGCCACAAGCTGGCCACCATTACAAACATTATCGCACAGGCCTTCTCCACGGCGGGCGGCTCCATGATCGCCCAGAACATAGGTGCAGAGAAGTATGAGAGGGTGCCGCGGGTAATAGGCACCTCCATGGTGATGGACGGCATAGTATCCATCGCGCTCTGTGCTGTAACGCTGCTGTGGCCCAGGGTGGTGTTTGGCCTGTTTACCTCTGAGGCGGCGGTGCTGGACATGGCGACGATATATCTGCCTGTGGCGGTGCTCACATACCTTGGTGCAATGTTCCGCGGCCCCATGATGTCGTTGATAAACGGCAGCGGTAACTTTAAGCTGAATATTTCCATAGCTGTGCTGGACGGCATACTGATGCGCATAGGCTTTGCCATGTTCCTGGGCCTTGTTTGCAATATGGGCATAAAGGGCTTCTGGTATGGCGATGCGCTGTCCGGCTTCATGCCATTCGTAATAGGCGGAGCCTACTACATAAGCGGCAAGTGGAAGACCAGAAGCAACATAATAAAGGACAGATAAACAATTATTTTCATACCTGCCTTGCTAAAGTATAGCTATGGTTATAAAATATCAACAGCGCATAGTGTGCGGATAAATTATGGGAGGTAATCCTTACAAATGAAAATACGCGTTTTGAATCAGCAGGATATGCAGAAGGTATTCACCATGAAGGAGGCTATAAAGGCGGCGGGTGACGCCCTTGCCATGTACTCTGCAGGTAATACCGATATACCCCTCAGGGCCAATATCAACGTGGCAGAGCACGGCGGCAACAGCCTGTATATGTATGGCTACGCAGCTCCCGCCCAGGCTCTCGGCGTAAAGATAGTGTCCGTATATTCCGGCAACGCCGCAAAGGGGCTGCCCGTAGTTCCCGCAACCATGGTGCTGCTCAACAGCGCCACAGGTCAGGTATGTGCTCTCCTTGACGGAACCTACCTTACCCGTGCCCGCACAGGCGCAGTTGCAGGCGCCGCCACAGAGCTCCTTGCCCGCGATGACAGCAGGGTGTTTGCCCTCATAGGCACCGGCGGTCAGGCAGAAGGCCAGCTTGAGGCCGTGCTTACCGTACGCCCCCAGCTGGAAAAGGTATACGTATACAGCCGTAACTATGAAAAGGCCAGTGCATTCGCCAAGGCCATGGAAGAAAAATACGGCGAAAAGTTCGGCGTGAGCATAACCGCCGCTCACAGCTCCGAAGAGGCCGTAAAGGATGCGGATATAATCACTGCCGTAACCACCGCCAACAATGCTGTATTTGACGGGACCCTTGTAAAGAAGGGCGTGCATATCAACGCCATGGGTTCCTATACTCGTGATATGGCTGAGATAGGCGAATACACCGTTACTCACGCAGATAAGATTTACACCGACACCAACGAAGGTGTAATAAGCGAATCCGGCGACCTTATCCAGCCTATGGAAAAGGGTACCTTCAAGGAGTCCGATATCACCGGAGAGCTGGGTCAGGCCATCAACGGCGAAGTTGCAGGCCGCG
>JAZNUG010000111.1:0-9220 GCA_045592165.1 Clostridia bacterium
GGCTCGCCCAGTGCCTTTGTGCCGAAGGGGGAGGTGGGCTCGAAGTTTTCCACGAATTCTGCCCTGAGATCGGGGTGATCCATAAAGGTGGAAAGCTTGTAGTCCAGCAGGTTGTTGTTGAGGGGCTTGCCGGTCTTCTGATCAAAGAGCAGCTGCTCGCTCATGCCATAGCCTATTGCCATGCTCATGCCGCCGTGAACCTGGGCCTCTGCAAGGGCGGGGTTGATCAGTTTGCCGCAGTCATGAACGTTTACCATGTTTACAAGCCTTACCTTGCACATGGGAATATCCACCTCTACCTCGGCAAAAGTGCAGCCGAAGGAGTAGGCGTTGTTGCGGATAGTGTAGGTGGATTCGGCGGTGATATGCTCGCTGTGCACCGGGTTGTACTGGGCGGTCATAGCAAGCTCACTGAGGGACATCAGCACAGAGCCGTCGGTTATGCGGACGATGTTGCCGTCCACAATGTCAAGGTTGGCGGGCATCTGGCGGGTAACTTCGCAGGCATAGTCCAGTATCTTTTTCTTCAGCAGGTCGCCTGTCTGCTTTATGGAGAAGCCTGCCATATAGGTCTGGCGGGATGCGTATGCGCCAAGGCCGGTGGGGGTGATGTCAGTATCCTGACAGCTGATTACCCGAACGTCCTTGTAGCTCTTAAGGCCAACCACCTCGGCGGTCATCTGGGCATAGGCGGTGTCTGCGCCCTGACCGATTTCGGTTTCGCCGCACTGCATTGTGACGGTGCCGTCAAGATTGAGCTGCATGCGGTTGGAAGAGGTCTCAGGGGAGATGGGATATACGCCGGTATTGTACCAGAAGGCGGCAACGCCTATGCCGCGGCGGATGGGACCCTGATCCTTGGCGTATTCTTCCAGCTTGCGGTAGTAATCTATGGCCGCAGCGCCTTTTTCCATACACTGGCGGAAGGAATCCTCGTGGTTTACATTCTTGGAGAAGCCATCCACGAAGCCCTTGGGCATGATGACCTTATTGCGGTATTCCATGGGCTCAATGCCGACTGCCCTTGCACAGTCGTCTATATTGGCATCATCTGCAAAGGATGCCTGAGGCATGCCGTAGCCGCGCATTGCGCCGGCGGTGGGCATGTTGGTGAAAACGGTATAGCTGTCGCACTGCATATTGGGGCAGGGATAAATCTGGGCGAAGGAGCCCATCGCCTTTGCGACTATGCTGTGGCCGTGGGAAGCATAGGAGCCCTGATTGGAGTAGCATTCCACTTTGCGGGCGGCAAGGGTGCCGTCCGGCTTAAGCCAGGTTACGATGTGGAAGCGGATGGCGTGGCGGACACGGTTGGATACGAAGGTTTCCTCACGGGAGCAGTCCATGCGGACAGTCCTGCCGCCAACCATGGTGCAGCACCAGGCGCACAGGGGCTCATACAGGGCATCCTGCTTGTTGCCGAAGCCGCCGCCGATATAGGGCTTTACTATGCGGATATCCGACCAGGGACGGCCCAGCGCCTGACCCACTATGCGGCGGATAATATGGGGTATCTGGGTGGAGGAGACCACTACTATGCGGCCGTTTTCCTCATAGGAATAGCAGCCGTGGTTTTCAATGTGGCAATGCTGAACCACGGGGGTGTCATACCAGCCCTCTACCTTGATAAGTTCAGGATCCTTGATTGCTTCATCATAGTCGCCCTTGCTCATGGAGGTGTGCTTGAGGATGTTGTTGGGATAGTTTTCGTGCAGCTGGGGGGCGCCGTCCTGCATGGCCTCGATGGGATCCAATACAAAGGGCAGCTCCTCGTATTCCACCTTGAGGGCGCGTACGCCCTGAATTGCGGAAACCTCGTCCTCGGCTATAACTGCAGCGATATCATCGCCATAGTAGCGAACATGCTGATTCAGCAGTTTTCTGTCCTTTACGTCCTGATGACCGGGGTCCATGCTCCAGGGATGGCCGGCGGTGGGGAAGGGAATGTCCGGCACGTCGAAGCAGGTAAGCACCTTTACCACGCCGGGGATATTCAGCGCGGCGGAGGTGTCTATGCTTTTGACATAGCCGTGGGCGATCTCAGAATGCTTTACCCGGATATAGAGGGCATCAGCGGGCATTCTGTCCTCGTAGTATTTGGTGCGGCCGGTGACCTTGTCAAAAGCGTCAACCCTGGTCTCGCTCCTTCCGGTTTTGTTCATTGGATTACCTCCTTAAATACGGTTGAAAAACAGGTGTGGGAATTATTGAATAAAGCTGAAGTTCACTGAGTCAAACAGGCCCTTGTCGGTAAGACGGATGCTGGGGATAACAGGCAGGGCCAGGAAGGAAAGGGTTACCATTGGATCGCTGGAGCCTTCTATGCCGATATACTTTGCCGCATCCAGCAAGGCTCTCTGCAGCTCCAGTACATCTTCGACGGGGGCATCTGTCATAAGGCCGGCAATGGGCAGGGGCAGACGGGCCAGCACTATGCCCTTGCTTACCACGCATATGCCGCCGCCGCAATCCCTGAGGGCTTCCGCGGCGATGAGCATATCCGAATCATTGTCGCCTGCAACGATAAGGTTGTGGGAATCGTGGCCCACGGTGGAGGCCATTGCGCCGTTCTTTACGCCAAAGCCCTTCAGGATGCCAAGGCCTATGTTGCCGGTAAGATGATGCCGCTCGATAACCGCCAGTTTGTTAAGGCCGCCGCCGGCTACAAACAGCCCATTTTCATCACGCTGCACCGGAATATCCTCCCGATTGTTCACCAGCTGGCCGTCTATCAGGCTGATAACCGGCATGATTTCCTTTGCGGGGAGGGCGAAGGATGCTTCGCTGAGGGGCGGGAGATGCACGCTGTTAAATACGGCGGGGGGAATGATAGGCATGGGAGTGGGTTTGTCTTCATAGGGTTTGCCGAAGCGGGTGAAGACCTTTACCACCTCAAAGTCCTTAAGGTCCTTGAACAGCACCATATCGCCCTTGTAGCCGGGGGCAATGGCGCCGATATTTCTCAATCCATAGGCGCGGGCGGCGTTGTAGCTGGCCATCTTTACGGCCTGTACAGGGTCCACTCCGCATTTTACGGCAAGGCGTGCTATGCAGTTTATATGTCCTTCTTCGCGTATGTTTTCGATGTGCTTGTCGTCTGTGCAGAACATCATGCTGTCGGTGGGGAGACCGCGGCGAACTATTTCGGTAAGAACTTTGTCAATGTCATTTGCGGCGGAGCCCACGCGAAGCAGTATCTTCATGCCGGTGCGGAGCTTTTCCAGCACCTCGTCAAAGTTGCTGCATTCGTGATCTGTGGAGGGGCCTGCAATGCGGTAGGCATTGAGGGCGCGGCCGGAAAGCAGGGGGGCGTGACCGTCTATGGGTCTGCCGTCAAAGAGACGGAGCTTATCCAGCATATCCTTTGAGCAATTTATTGCGCTGCCGCAGTCCATTACCTCGCCAAGGCCCAGCATGCGGCTCTTGCGCATGAACTGCTCCATATCCTCGGCAATAAGGGTTGCGCCTGCGTTTTCAAAGGGAGTTGCAGGGACGCAGGAGGGCATCATGAACATTACCCTCAGGGGGAGATCGTCGGTAAGCTTGTATATGGCCCTTATACCCGCAACGCCTGCCACGTTTGCAATTTCATGGGGATCGGCGATTATGGTGGTGGTGCCGTAGGGCATTATCACCCGGGCAAAGGAATCCGGGATAACCATACTGCTTTCGATATGTACATGGGCATCTATGAAGCCGGGGCAGAGGTAAGCACCTTCTGCGTCAATAACTTCCGGAGCGGAAAATCCTTCGCCCACGCCAATGATGGTATCGTCGCAGAGGGCAACGTCAGCTTTTATTATTTCGTCGGTAAACACATTCACCACGTTGGCATTTTTTATGACCAGCGTAGCCTGACCTGTAAGCGATGCGGTTATCAGCTCATGCAGCTTCATTAACACCCTCCTGTATTCAGTTTTTTTAAGTATAAGCAGAAAAAGATGCAGTTGCAGGACATCGACGGATGTCGCGACTAAAAAAGAATAAGGTTGCAACAAAAAAATTGTGAATAGATTGTTTATTGCAGTATAGCACAAGCGGACGGCGGGGGAAAGTGTTTTTTTGTGAAAATTATACGAAAGTATTTGCTCCGGGGCGGGGAGAGGGCCTTATTATTTGTCAGGCTTATTGCAATTTTGTCAGATGAGTGATAATATAATAACACAAGAGAAGTTCATATTATATTGTCACTTCAGCGCATCATATAATCCCGGGGAAATATGGCCCGGGAGTTTCTACCGGCCGTCCCGGCGATATAGCCTTCCGGCCCGCTATGAGCGCCGCAATGTCCAATGTATTCGGGCATAATGCGGGCGCTTTTTGTTTATCATAACATTTCACATCATATATATACTATCCGGAGGGAATCATATGCAGACCATCATCAAAAACGGAACAATAGTAAATGCATCCGGCCGCATCAGGGCAGATGTGCTGATAGAAGGGGATATTATTGCCGCAATAGGCAACGACCTTACCGCTCCGGATGCACAGGTGATAGATGCAGCGGGCTGCTATATAATGCCCGGCTTCATTGATACCCATACTCACTTTGACCTTGATACCGGTGCGGCCCTTACAGCGGATAACTTTGATACAGGCTCCAGGGCCGCGATACTTGGCGGCACCACCTGCATACTGGACTTTGCCACACAGGAGAGGGACGGATCGCTGCAGGCCGCTCTCGACGAATGGCACAGAAAGGCAGCGGGCAGCTCCTGCAATTATGGCTTCCATATGGCCATCGCCCGCTGGGACGATGGGGTTGCCGCAGAAATGGAGGATATGTCCCGTCAGGGCGTAACTTCCTATAAGATGTACATGGTATACGATGCCCTTAAGGTGGATGACGGCCAGATATACTCGGCCCTTAAAAAGGCCAAAGAGCACGGCGCACTTATCGGCCTTCACTGCGAAAACTGGGAGGTGCTCCAGCGCAGGATAGCCGAGCTTAAGGCGGCAGGCATTACAGAGCCTTACGGCCATCCCCTGTCCAGGCCTTCAGAGATTGAAGCGGAGGCGGTGAACAGATATATGCGAATTGCTCAGCTGGCGGATGCCCCCGCATATGTGGTGCATCTTTCCTCCGCCGAGGGCCTTGCGGAAGCAGAGCGGGCAAGGGCGAGGGGTCAGGAGGTATACCTTGAAACCTGCCCCCAGTATCTGCTGCTGACGGATGAAAGATACAGGGATGCGGACGGCGCCAAGTTCGTAATGAGCCCGCCGCTGAGAAAAAGCACCGACAACGAGGCCCTGTGGAGCGGCCTTAAGGAAGGAAAACTTGATGCCATAGGCACAGACCACTGCTCATTCACCATGGCGCAGAAGGCAATGGGTGCAGATGACTTTTCAAAGGTGCCCAATGGCAGCGCCGGCGTTCAGCACAGAGGACAGCTGCTGTATACCTATGGCGTATGCGAAGGCCGCATAACCCTTGAGCAGATGGTAAAATACCTGAGCGAAGGAGCGGCAAGGCTTTTCGGCATGAAGCATCACGGGGAAATTGCCTCAGGCAGGGCGGCGGATATCGTAATATGGGATCCCCTGTATCAGGGGCGCATTACAGATACGGATCATGCACATAATTGTGATAATTCCGTATATGCAGGGCTGGCGGTTCAGGGCCGGGCCAGGGACGTTATCCTCAATGGCGTTCACGCTGTACAGAACGGCGAACTTGTGCATAGCGGCTGCGGAAAATACATATCCAGAGGCAGGTACGAGAGCATACGATGAAAAAAATTCGTTTGGGATGCGTTGTGATGGCCGCGGGGGATTCGCGGCGATTCAACGGGAATAAACTGCTGGCGCAGTATGACGGCAAAATGCTGATAGAGCGGACGCTGCAGGCGGTGCCGGATAAGGAATTTCATAATGTGGTGGTGGTCAGCCAGTATCCGGAAATTCTGGATATGGCAAAGAAATACGGCTATATATCCGTATTGAACAGCGCACCGGAAGACGGAGTAAGCCTTACAATACGCCTTGGGCTGAATGCCCTGGGGGATGTGGACGGGGCTATGTTCATGGTGGCGGATCAGCCTCTGCTCACAAAGAGCAGCATTCAGGCAGAGATAGAGTTCTACAAACGGGAGCCTGATTGCATTGCCGCAATGGCATTCGGCAAGCGCAGAGGAAATCCTGCCATATTTCCGAAGGATATGTTTGATGAGCTCAGAGAACTGAGGGGCGATGTGGGGGGCAGTGTGGTAATACGCGCCCATGACGATAAACTCAGGCTGTATCAGATAGAGGACGAATTGGAACTGTATGATACGGACAGCGTGGAAGAGCTGGATGATTTAAAAAGAAAAAAGGAGAGCTGATATATGAAAAAAGAGCTTTGGGCGCTTAAGGGCAATCTTATCTGGGCGGAAAAGCCCGGCGAAATGAAGACCCTTCCCGGCGGATATATATTAATGGAAGGGGAAGAGATAAAGGCAGTTTCGGAAACGCTGCCCTCAGAGTATGCCGATGCCCGGGTGGAGGATTACGGCGACAGCATAATCACCCCCTCTTTTGCGGATATGCACCTGCATGCTCCCCAGTTCCCCATGATGGGCATGGCAATGGATCTGCAGCTGCTGGAATGGCTGCAGAATTACGCATTTCCCACAGAGGCCCGCTATGCGGAGGAGGAGTTTGCCCGGCGCACATACAAAATGCTGGCCCGTGAGCTTATCGCAAGGGGAACTACCAGGGTATGCATATTCTCCAGCCTGCACAGAAAGGCCACCAATATCCTTATGGATGAGCTGGAGGCGGTGGGTATAACCGGCTATGCAGGCAAAGTGAATATGGACAGAAACGGCGGCGTAAATCTTCAGGAAACCACCGAAGAATCTATTGAGGAGACGATCCGCTGGATAGAGGAAAATGCGGACAGAAAGCTGGTTAAGCCCATGCTCACGCCCCGCTTTATCCCATCCTGCACAGATGAACTGATGGAAGCCCTTGGCAAAATCGCAAAGGAACATCCGGAAATTCCCACCCAGTCCCATCTGAGCGAAAACCTTGAGGAAATCGAATGGGTAAAGCAGCTGCATCCCGACTGTACCCATTATTATCAGGCATATGAAAAATACGGCCTCTGGAAGGAGGGCACCGTAATGGCCCATTGCGTATATTGCGACGAAAAGGAACGCAAGGCCATGAAGGATGCGGGAGTATGGGCGATCCACTGTCCGGATTCCAATACAAACATCGCCTCCGGAATTGCCCCCGTAAGGATAATGCTGCAGGAGGGCGTAAAGGTGGCAATGGGTTCTGACGTTGCGGGCGGCGCAAAGCTGTCCATGCCTGAAGCCGCCACGGATGCGGTAAGGGTATCCCGTCTGCGCTGGCTGTTCAGCGGAAAAAAGGAAGAATTCCTCAGCATTGCGGATGCGCTGTACCTTATCAGCGGAGCGGGTCAGGAATACTTCGGAGCGAAGGCCGGCTTCGGCGCGGGGGATAGGCTCCACGCTGTGGTGCTGGATGATGCACATCTTGCATACAACCCCGCAATAACCCTTGACCGCAGGCTGGAGAGAATATTCTATCAGTTTACCACTGCCTGCGTAAAGGCGGTTTACAGCGAGGGCGTAAAGCGGGTATAGATACGCAAAGGAGGATAGGACAATGGCATCCCTTCTTATAAAAAATATAGAAGCTCTGGTTACCTGCGACGGCGAGGACAGGATACTCAGCGGCGCGGATGTATACTGTGAGGATGGCTTTATAAAGGAAATAGGCCGCGGCCTTGATGTGCAGGCGGATGAGGTGATAGACGGATCTCATCTTATCTGCTATCCCGGCCTTGTGAATACCCATCATCATCTTTATCAGCAATTTTCCCGCAATCTTCCCGAGGTGCAGGGCTTTGAGCTGTTTGACTGGCTGAAATACCTGTATGAAATATGGAAGAATCTGGATGGAGACGCAGTGCGCCTTTCTTCCCTTACCGGCATGGGCGAGCTGATGAAAAACGGCTGCACCACCTGCTTTGACCATCATTACGTATTCCCAGCAGGTCAGGGGGATCTTATCGGTGCACAGCTGGGCGCGGCGAAGGAATTGGGAATCCGTATGCATGCCTCCAGGGGCAGTATGGATCTTTCCAAAAAAGACGGCGGTCTGCCGCCGGACAGCGTTGTGCAGACCATTGACGAAATAATGGCGGACAGCGCCGCATTAATAGAAAAATATCACGATCCCTCTGCGGGCTCCATGTCTCAGATCGTGCTGGCCCCATGCTCGCCCTTCTCGGTGAGCGGCGAGCTGCTCAGGCAAAGCGCAATACTTGCCCGGGAGTACAATGTGCGGCTGCATACCCATCTGTGCGAAACCCGGGATGAGGAAAACTACACCCTTGAGCGGTATGGCCTCAGGCCCTTTGCATATATGGAAACCCTTGGCTGGGCAGGCCCCGACGTATGGTATGCCCACGGAATACATTTCAATACCGAAGAACTTCATGCCCTTGCGGATACCGGCACAGGCGTTGCCCATTGCCCCATATCCAATATGAAGCTTTCCAGCGGCATCGCCCGCATACCCGAAATGCTCAAGCTTGGAGTAAAAGTGGGCCTTGCGGTAGATGGCAGCGCCAGCAATGACGGCAGCAGTCTTCTTGAGGAGATGCGTGTTGCGTACCTGCTCCACAGGCTGAATTCCGGCGCAGACGCACCTACGGGATACGATATCCTCAAAATGGCAACCGTGGGCAGTGCATCCCTGTTGGGACGTGATGACATCGGCAGCATTGCCCCGGGCAAGTGCGCAGATATGTTCATGGTGGACAGCCGCAGGATAGAGCTTGCGGGCGCCTGCTATGACCCGGGCAGCATGCTTTGCACAGTGGGCTTAAGGGGCGCGGTGGATTATACCATCGTAAACGGCAAAGTTACCGTAAGGAACGGCCGCATCTGCACCATTGATGAAGCTGCCCTATCCGAAGCAGCAGGCAAAAAAATAAAAGAATACCTTGGCAAATAACCATAATAAAAAAGCCGCACGGTATGTGCGGCTTTTGTGTTGCTTGTTATTTTACCCGCCTTGCCATTACCACATAGCGGGAATCGTCATATTCGTATGTGCAGGTAACAAGGGATAATACCTGATCGCTGGGCTGTATAGTGATTTCATCATCCACCACGGAGGGACTTACAGTCCGGGCGTATTTTACAGTATCGTTCATTACGGCGGCAAATTCCTCGCCGTCTGCAAACATGGTCTGTAT
>JAZNUG010000112.1:0-1628 GCA_045592165.1 Clostridia bacterium
CCGAGTACAAGGCCCCCAGCTTCTCAAGGGCATTCAAGTCCATGTGCAGCCGCGGCTGGGCCTACATCGTAAAGGCCGCCACCATAATCCTTTTGTGCAACACCGCCGTGCAGATAATGCAGGCCTTTGACTGGAGCTTCCGGCTGGCGGAGTCTGCAGATGCTTCCATACTTGCCTCCATAGCAGGCCCCTTTGCCTACATACTGGTTCCCATAGTGGGCGTGCTGAGCTGGCAGCTGGCGGCCGCCGCCGTCACCGGCTTTATCGCCAAGGAAAACGTGGTTGGCACGCTGGCGGTATGCTTTGCCGGCCTCAGTAACCTTATCGATACCGAAGAGCTTGCCATGCTGGAAGGCGCAGGCGCAGAGGTTGCCGGCGTAATGGCCATCACCAAGGCCGCCGCCCTCGCATACCTTATGTTTAACCTGTACACACCCCCCTGCTTTGCTGCCATCGGCGCTATGAATTCCGAGATGAAGAGCCGCAAATGGCTGTGGGGCGGCATAGGCCTGCAGCTTGGCGTGGGCTACACCGTGGGCTTCCTGGTATACCAGCTGGGCACCCTCATCACCACCGGCGGCGTGGGCGCCGGATTTGCCCCCGGCCTTGCGGCCATACTTGCCATGGCAATCGTCGTAATCCACCTTATAAGAAAGGCAGACAGGGAGCTTAACAGCAGCTATGCCCTGTCCGGTACAGCAGCATGAAAAATCTGATCGCAATTCTCGTCATAGCCCTGATTCTCGGCTTTGCCGCAGGCTACGTTTACCGGGCGAAAAAGCGGGGAGAGAAATGCATCGGCTGTCCCCAGTCCCGCAACTGCTCAGGCTGCCGCGGCTCCTGCTCGGATTGTGCAGGACCCACCAATTAACGCAATTTTCCCATTGATATGTTTCTCCATAAGCAAAAAAGGAATCAGGCAGAGGGCGCAGGCTCCTGCCTTTTTCCCTTTTTGGGGGAATTGGATGCACCCGCTTCCTCCTCGTGGCGGGCTTTGTATTTCCTGCACCTCTTTACCAACGCTATGCAAAATTGGATATAATCCCCCGTCAAATCATCCGAAATTACTAAAAATAGTACTTAATTCGGTTGTTTTTACTATTTGTGATATATTATAATTTCTATGTTACCCTACCATGTCCATTTGCAGGAGCTTCCCATGTCCTATACCCCTGTAATACTGCGCCCCTCACTTTCTGTGAGCCGGCTTTATACCGTACATTATTTTGAATTTACCAGCAATTACTCCTTTGCAGGGGAGAGTCATGATTTCTGGGAATTTCTTTATGTGGATAAGGGCAGCATCAGGGTAACCGCAGGGGATTCCCAATACGACCTTTCCCGGGGACAGATAGTATTCCATCAGCCCGGCGAGTTTCACGCCCTCAGCGCAAACGGCGTTACCGCGCCCAATCTTGTGGTAATAAGCTTTGAATGCAACGCCGGGGCCATGGATTTTTTCCGGGGACAGATAATGTCCCTTGGCGCAGAGGAAAGAACGCTGCTTTCCCGCATTGTCAGCGAAAGCGGCTCTGCCTTTGCAACCCCCCCCCCCCCCCCCCCCCCCCCCCCCCCCACCCCCCCCCCCCTTCCCCCCCCCTCCCCCCCCGCCCGGCCTCCTCCGGGCC